>CAXTSG010000194.1:0-5684 GCA_964246825.1 uncultured Acidobacteriaceae bacterium
TGTAACGGCCTCCCAGAATATGCTCATTCTGGTATCCGGCGCCTCCTGTACCACCGCGGTACAGCATGCGGCTTTGCACCGACGCCGGGCTTTGCAGCGGCAGCACGGGCGCAAACGCCGCCTCGCCTGAAGGGGAGGCCAGGGCAAGCGCCCGCACCGGAGGCCGCGGGCTGCCGGGCTGCCGGAAGGCGTAAGTTGAAGTCGACGCAGGGCGAAGGATGGGGATGCCGTTATAGTGCTTCCTGGGCAGAAACGGCGGCGGCAGCGGCGGCCGGTACGTGCGCGGTGCGTGGCGCACTCCGACGTATGGGTACCAGCCCAAGCCGGTAAAGCCCAGGCATCCGCTGCCCGGCTGCCAGCCCCACCCGAAGCCGTCGAAGTAGTTCCATGCTCCGCAGTGATACGGCAGCCACCCCCAGGGATAGGCGGAGATCCAGGTCGGGCCTACCCCGGGGTAAAAGCCCCAGGTCCCTGAGCCGTATGGATCGAAGCCGGCATCCACGCCGTCCGGAGACCAGGCCGGCCCTTCCCCCGGCACGTTGTACCAGCTCCCGTAGTAGTCCAGGTCGTTCCAGGCCTGCGCATTGGGCGCGCCGTTGCCGACGCGCGTATTTGTTTCCCCTGAAGCCATTTCCGCCAGCAGAGTGTCGCGGTCGTAGTTCCAGGTATCCCAGGACTCAGCGGAAAAATCCGCTTTCAGGTCATACGCCGTAGGCGAATGGGGGTCAAGCGTAGCTGTTTGCCCCGCCGCCAGCACAAAGCCCACGCCGGAAGCCTCCTCATGCACAAAGGCCGAGCCGCGCAGCGCCGACACCTGATACGGCGTGCTGTCGAGATTGACGCGGAGGAGCGAATCCGGTACCAGCCCTATCTGATCCGGCCCTACCTGCACGGAAAGGGTGCCGCCCCCCAGCGCCGGGGTCTCGAAGTAGCTCAGGCCGTGTACGGCCTGGAGCTGCTCCCCGCTGCCGCTCAAGGCAAGAAGAGATACAGCGCTGTTCGGTGTGGAGCGGGCAAGACTGCCGTCGCTGAACTGAAGCTCCGCGCGCCCGTCCCCGCCTGTGTCCAGCTGCATCCCGGCGAGCACCGGCATATTGGCCGTCGCGCCTGTCCCGGCCGGGGTATCGGGCGGCGGAGGCGGCACCTGCCCCGGCAAAGCCGCGGCGGCGGGCAGCGGCAGGACTTCCACTGCACCTTCTACATCGCTGAGGCGGGCCGGCAGCACGGACTGCACCGACGCGCCGGGCTCCGGCGTTTGCGCCCGCGAGACGAAAGGAAGGCCGGAAAGTAAGGAAGTCGCCAGGAAAAGCAGGATTCGAGCACTCTGTGTCCTGTCCATCAGCGCCTCCTTTGCCTAGGGATAAGAACCCGTATGGCGGTAAAACGACGCACCTTGAAGCATAGCAAGCCGATGGTTCGTGTGTCAGGCAGCCTCGCTCGGACTTAAAGAGCACTTTTACGGCACGCGCGCCGTTTGCCCGCCCAGCAGGAGCTGCGCACGGGTCCGCGTCCGGTGCAGAACCTCTTCGTCCGCGGCAATGGAGTTGAGAACAGGGGCAATATTTTGAAAGTCCAGTGCGCGGCCGTCCGCCTGCTCCGCCGACAGTGTCTCCATCTCGGCATCCAGGCCGAGCTTGTCGTGCAGGAGCAGCGACTCAAGCCTTCGCCCTTCTTCCAGCGTGTTGGCTACGGCCATCAGCGAGCCCGCCATACCCTGAAGCGGCGCAATGCGCGAATAGTTGAAGGTGCAGCTGCCTTCGCCATCCGCGCCCGCGTACCGAAAGGTTTTGTCGCCGGTATATGCCACATGGCCGCCCTTGATGGAGCACTCCGTAGCAAATAAATGATTGCGGTGCGCCAGCTGGAAAAGCTGCCCCCGCAGCGGTTCGGCAAGCGTCATGGAGCGGTCAAGCGGCTGCGCTTCGGGCGAAGCCGCGCTGCCGGCGGGGCTGCCGCCTTCTGAACGGTACCGGCCGGAGCCGTCCTCATGGATTTCCAGGGTGTAGGCCGAGGGCTGCAAGGCCGGGTTGCTGAAGTGAAACGTGATAGTGGCCCCTTGCGTACCGGTTTGAGCCCATGCGGCCCGCCAAAGGAGCAGAAGCAGGAGCGCCCGGCCCTTCATCGTGCCGCCCCGGCCGGCACCTGGCAGCGCGCGGCGGTTTGCGCGTGGTGGATATGGCAGATCGCAATAGCCAGCGCATCGGCGGCATCCGCCGGCTCCGGCAGCTGCTCCAGCTCCAGCAGCCGGGCCACCATATACTGCACCTGCTCTTTTTTCGCTAGCCCATAGCCCACCACGGTGGATTTGATCTTTAACGGCGCATATTCAAACACCGGCAGGCCGAAGCTGGCCGCGGCCAGCAGCGCCACGCCGCGCACATGCCCCAGCTTGAGCGCCGACTGTGCATTGATGGAATGAAAAACTTCTTCCACCGCCACGGCGTCCGGACGGTGCTCGAGGATCAGAGTATTCAGTTCGCGGTAGACCAGCGCCAACCGCGACGAAAGGGTTTCCTTTTTGGAAAGCCGGATCGCGCCGGCGCAGATGGGGCGTAAAAGACAGGCGTTGCGCGTTTCTTCCGTCGCGACAACCCCGTAGCCGGTCCACTCCGTACCGCAGTCGATGCCGAAGATGCGCATCCGTTGAGTCTAGCGCGAGACGCCTTCCAGGGGAGAAGATGCCGTGGCGTACAGCTTGCGCGGCATGCGTCCCGCCAGGTAGGCCTGCCGCCCGGCCAGTACCGCGTGGCTCATGGCTTCCGCCATCAAAACCGGCTTCCCTGCCGCCGCCAGGCAGGAGTTCAACAGCACCGCATCCGCGCCCAGCTCCATCGCCAGCGCGGCGTCCGCCGCCGTGCCGCGCCCCGCGGGGATAATCAGCGGTACGTCGTGGATCAGCTCGCGGAGGATGCGGAAATTATCCCGGTTGGAAATGCCCAGGCCCGAGCCGATGGGCGCGCCGAGCGGCATCACCGCCGCCGCGCCGGCGTCGATCAAGCGCCGTGCAAACACGATGTCGTCCGTAGTGTAGGGCAGCACGGTAAAACCCTCGCGGGCCAGCACCCGCGTGGCTTCAAGCGTCGCCTGCACATCGGGATACAAAGTTGCCTGATCGCCGATGACCTCAATCTTGATCCAATCGGAAAGCCCGACCTCACGGCCCAGGCGTGCCGCGCGAATGGCTTCCTCGGCCGTGTAGCAGCCTGCCGTGTTCGGCAGCAGAAAATAGCGCTCCGGGTCGATAAAGTCCAGCAGCGACTCGCGGGAGCGGTCCAGATTGACACGCCGAACAGCCACCGTGACGATTTCCGCGCCCGAAGCCTCGATGGCGGCGCGTGTTTCCTCGCCGTCCCGATATTTGCCCGTGCCGACGATCAGCCGCGATTGAAAAGCCTTGCCTGCGATGACGAGCGATTGCATAAGAACATTGTAAGACGGCTGATGCAGCCTTGAAAAAGCACAACGGCCCGCTTTCGCGGCAGTCGGAAAAGCAAACGGCCCGCTTTCGCGGGCCGTTATACCGGTGCACTGTTTGAGATTGACCTGAGGCATCCTTTGAGCCAAGCTGGGCGCGCATACCCAATCCTGCGCGACCGCTCTTGAGATGGGCCTCGGCGTGTTCCCTCTTCAGAACGCCAGGTCTAGAGCTGAAAGGACGCCCTAAGCCTCAGTCACCTCACGTGTAGCGTTGGCACACAAACTACATTCAGAACATTTCATATATAGGATCGCCCTCCTTTCTTGTGTAATTCGAGCGTAGCTCGCCGCTGTTCTCCGGTCAAGCTGCCAATTTCCGCTGGGTCGAAATCTTCTTCGAAGCGGCTGCTTCCCGGAGGAACCGGGCCGCGTCCTGCCCGGTCACCACGCATGGAGAAAATCGTCCCGCTGCGTTACCGCAACCTCTATGTCAAGTAGTTCCTCGGGCCGGGGTACCACGATTTTCCATGCTGGAACGGTAACGCCCACCCTTCCCGGACGCCTGCTGGCCGCTCTGCCGCCGCTCCGATACATTGGTGGTGCATGCCAGACCCTTCTCCCCCGGAAAACCTCCTGCCCGACGATGCCGTTCCCCTCGGGTTTCGCTTCCACGCAGCGCGGGCGGGCATCAAGCCGAGCGGCCGGCCTGACCTTGCCTGCCTCGCCGCACCCGAAGGCTCCACGGCGGCGGCCATGTTCACGAGCAACCGCGTGGTCGCCGCCCCGGTCACGGTCGGGCGCGAGCACCTCCAGGCCACCGGGGGGCGCGTACGCGCGGTGGTGGTCAACAGCGGCAACGCCAACTGCGCCACCGGCCCCGCCGGCCTCCTGGCCGCGCGTGAAAGCTGCCAGGCCGCGGCGGCGGCCTTCAGCTGCGCGCCCGAGGAGGTGATCCCGTCTTGCACGGGGGTCATCGGCGTGCCCCTGCCGGTCGAGAAGCTCACTGCTGCCCTGCCGGGCGCGGCCGCGGCGCTCCAGGCGGGCGGCTCGGCCTTTTCCGCTTTTGCGCGGGCCATTCTCACAACCGATACCCGCCCGAAAGTTTCGCATCGCGCCCTTCAGGTTGAAGGGAAAACCGTGCGGCTGGCCGGAGCGTGCAAGGGCGCCGGCATGATCCATCCGCGGCTCCTGCCGCCGCATGCCACCATGCTGGCCTACCTGCTTACCGACGCAGCCCTGGACGCGCGGGCGCTGGAAGGCTTTCTCGCCGCAAGCGTGGACAATACGTTTAACCGCATCTCGATCGACGGCGATACCTCCACAAACGACACAGTGCTGCTGCTTGCCTCGGGGCAAAGCGGCGCTGCCGTTCCCGCGGGGCATGCGGCTTTCAAAGCCGCCTTGTCTGAGATATGCCGCGAGCTGGCCTTCAGCATTGTGGATGACGGCGAGGGTGCCAACCATGTTGTGACCCTGGAGATTTCCGGCGCGCCTTCCAATGCGGACGCGCTTGCCGTGGCCAAGGCGATCGCCCACTCGCCGCTGGTAAAAACCGCCTGGGCCGGCAGCGATCCGAACTGGGGCCGCCTTGCGTCTTCGGTCGGCGGCAGCGGCGTCCCGATCGACCCTGAAAAGCTTCACATCACGCTCAACGGACTTCCGGTGTGTGAGGACGGCGGCCGCGCGGCTGGCTTCGATCCCGCTGCCATCCACGCCGCCATGAAAGAACGCTACTTCACGATCGCGGTCCATCTTGGGATCGGCTCGGGACAGTGCCGCTTCTGGACGACCGACCTGACTGAAGAGTATGTACGCATCAATGCCGATTACTCTTCGTGACCGCCGCCCGCATTTTTTACCCGGTGCTGCAATCTGTGTGCAAGGAGGTGAAAGCCGCGTGGATGCGGCACTTCCGGCAGTCCGGGACCGCTCTTACACAGCTTTATGCACATCTGTGTTGAAAAATGACGCTTGCACGGTCTTCCTCGCTTGTGATGGAGCTCCGGGCCGTTTTAACCGTAAAACAGGACGGGAATGAGCAAGGAAGCAGAAGCACGGGTTCGCGACGAACTTCTTCAGTCGCTGTATGCGGCGGTGCTCCATACAGAGCTGGCCGCGGCCCGAACTGTTGCCCCGCGCGGGGCAACGGTCAGCGCTGCTGTTGCCGCAGGGGTATGCGCCGTGCTCCAACCCTCGGATCTCCTTCTGCTGCCGCCGGGGCGCGCCGATGCTTTTCGTTTGCTGCGCGGCCTTGGACGCGGCTTGCC
>CAXTSG010000195.1:0-5664 GCA_964246825.1 uncultured Acidobacteriaceae bacterium
GCAACTCCAGTATGACGCCAAACGCGCCTCAGATGTTTATGAGACCGCTTGTAGGAGGCGAGGTCAAGGGATGCAACCTTCACGTTGGACAGATAGTTAAATGCGAGTTTTACCCTGACCCATTAGCAAAGGATGCAAACGGGTATGACTCTATCTGTGGTGATGATCGAGAGAGCGGACGACTCACCACCAGTGCCAAAAATGAATTACTTCAGATGGAAATGGGTGAGCAAGAGTATCGCCTAGTGCGTGCGAAATCATTTGTACATCATTATGTGGGGTCGCCATGCGGCATCTGGGGCAAGGAATCCTGCGATGAGCTTGAAATGCAGTATACCTTTGTTAGAGATAAGGTCATGTTGGTAGTTCATTGTCAGTCTTGGGACGAACGGAGTTTGTGTGGGGACCTTCAAGTCGCGACCACCTACCGCTGCCACATATCATCTGCCGATCAATTCTTTGGCCAAACTCTTTCCTGCGTCGGAGCTGGAGACATGGAAATTGATCGTTCTGATCTGAAGTCTACACGCAACGGACATCGGTAGTATGCAGTATGGATTGCTGGATTGTACCTGCAAGCGTCGGCTATTCAGGCCGGCTTCCCTAATGCTTTGCTAACGCGACGCTGACAGCGGCCTTCTTTGTGCAGGCTCTTTTGACTGCAAATCCTGTGCTGGAGTTAGACAGCGGAAAGCCTCCATGGGCCGGAGTAAGCTCTTTCGGAGACACAGCTACAGGTAAGTCCTTCTTTTTGCGGTCTGAGCCTGCAATTACCTGAGAAGCGGGGATAATGGCGGCCAGTTCCTTCGCGGGAAGGGAATTTGCAGCGGCACGGCGGTCGTATTCTGTCTGAAGGTTGCTCCAGAATTGAGCTGTTGTTCCGAAGTAGCGAGCCAGACGCAGAGCCATGTCGGCCGTGATTCCGCGCTTTTCCCGAACAATATCGTTGACTCGTGGGGCAGTCACATGGAGAGCTTGCGAAAGGGCATAGGGGCTAGTGTGCATCGGCTCCAGGAACTCAGTCCTTAGAATCTCGCCGGGGTGGATTTCGATGAGCTTGGGCATGTCTTCCCTGTACTGCGGGGCTAGTGGTAGTCGGTAATCTCAACGTCATGGGCGTTTCCATCGCGCCAGATGAAGCAGATGCGGAATTGATCGTTGATGCGGATAGCGTGCCGACCCGCTCGATCCTTGCCTAGAGCATGCAGCCTGTTGCCGGGAGGCGACGCCAGATCGGACAAGGCAGAGGCGGCGTCCAGGATAAGCAGCTTTTTGGCGGCAGACCTCCTGAGGTCGGCGGGGATGCGCTTGCTCCTGCCCGTATCAAACAGGAGCTTGGCAGCTTCGTCCGCCCAGGAGGCAATCACACAAAGATGTTAACGCGATAAGTTAAAAAGTCAAGTGAGAATGAAGTATCCTTTCCGCTTTGCAGTCGATGAACCCCGCCCGAGTACCATAAGCAGTGTGGAAGCAATGGACCAACTTCTCCTCGACGCCGAACGGGCCCATGGCCATCTGTGCGCGGGGCAGATCCTAGGGGTGCGGATGGCGATGCTGGGCTGCGCGCGGCTGGGCATTGAGGAGCCGCGCGGCCGTGACCGCAAGCGCCTCGTCACTTTTGTCGAAATTGACCGCTGCGCAACCGATGCGATCGGGGTTGTGACGGGCTGCCGGCTGGGCAAGCGCGCGCTGAAGATGCGCGATTGGGGCAAGATGGCCGCGACATTTGTGGATCTCGCGGACGGGCGCGCGCTGCGCATCGCGGCGACGGAAAGCTCAAAGGCGCGCGCCCGCGAGCTGTATCCGCAGATCGAGAACAAGAATCAGCAGCAGATGCATGCCTACCGCGAGATGCCGGACGCGGAGCGGTTTACCGAGGAGTGGGTGCGGGTCCCGCTCGACAGCAAGGAGTTCCCCGGCTACAAGGGCGAGCGGGTGGCCTGCGCCGAGTGCGGCGAGGGCATTTCGTATGAGCGCTGGGTGGAGCGCGACGGCCGGAAGCTGTGCCGGGGCTGCGCCGAGCCTGAGGCGCGCTACTACCAACCGCTCGCGGAGCCGGCGCGGGTGCCCGCGGCCGCCGAGGCGGTGGCGGTGCCGCGCTGCGAGTGCCCTTGACAGAGGCGGGCAAAACGAGGCGGCCGCGGTTTTGCACGGGGGCAGACGCTAGGCTCAAGGCATGTTGATATTGAACACGCCGGCCTACTCCCTGCCTCCCGAGCTGCTTGTAAAAGCGCAAGCGCTGGAGCGCCTTCACGCCGCGCTGTACTTCGGCGGGGCGGCATGGGAGCTGCTCCTGCTCCTGCTCCTGCTGCTGCTGCGCTTCGGCGCGGGCGCGGCTCTTGCGGGGTGGGCGACGCGCCTGTCGCAGCGAAAGGGCGGCGGTGCTTTTGCGCGGCGGCGATGGCTGGAAGGGTTGATGCTTGCCCCCGCATGGCTGCTGATTCTCGCGGCCATCGCGCTGCCGGGCGAACTCGTGGCGCACCGGGCGCAGCTGCGCTACGGCCTTTCGGTGGAGCGCTGGCCGGCGTGGTGGGCAGACTGGGCGGGGAACGAGCTGCTGACGCTGCTGATCGGCACCCCGGTGCTGCTGGGCGTATTCGCCCTGCTGCGAGGGAGCCCGCGCCGCTGGTGGCTCTATCTGTGGGCGCTGCTGCAGCCGTTTGTGGTGCTCGGCGTGTTTGCCGCGCCGATCCTGATCGATCCCTTGTTCAACCACTTTACCCCGCTGGCCGCGCGCGACCCGGCGCTGACGGCCAAACTGGTGGAGGTGGCGCGCATGGGCGGGCTCACGATAGCCCCGGACCGCATTTTTCTGGAGGACGCGAGCCGCCGCTCGACCGGCCTGAACGCGTATGTGACGGGCATCGGCGCGTCCAAGCGGATCGTTGTGTGGGACACGACCGTCGCTAAAGCGCCGCGGGAGGAAATCCTGGCGATCTACGCGCATGAGCAGGGCCACTACGTGCTTGGACACATCCCGAAGGGAATTGCTTTCGCCGCGCTGCTCACGTTTTTGCTGCTGGCTCTGCTGGCGGCGGTGTATCGACGGCTGCTGCTGCGCCATGGCGATGCCTGGCACATCGCGGGCGAGGACGATTGGGCGGCGCTGCCCTTGCTGCTGCTGCTGATGAGCGCGTGCGGCTTTCTTTCCGCCCCGGCGGCCAACGCGGCCAGCCGCGCGGAGGAGCACGCGGCCGATGTGTATGGGCAGCGGCTGCTAACGCGGGTGCTGCCGAACGCGGCGCAGGTGGAGGTGAGTAACTTCAACCGCCTGGGACGCGCTTCGCTCAGCGATCCCACGCCGAACCGCTTCGTGGTGTGGTGGACCTACACGCACCCGCCGCTCGCGGACCGCGCGGAAGAAGCCCGCCGCACGGGAGCCTTATAATCGCAGGCACATGGACGAGACGATGGACCCGAATACGACTGAAACGCCCCAAACGCACGACATCGCCGCCGTAATGGCGCTGCTGCCGCATCGTTATCCGTTTTTGCTGATCGACCGCGTGCTGGAGGTGCAGCCCCGGGAGCGCATTGTGGCGCGCAAGTGCGTGTCCATCAACGAAGGTTTTTTCCAGGGCCACTTTCCCGGGTATCCCATCATGCCGGGCGTGCTCCAGATCGAGGCGATCGCGCAGGCGGGCGGCGTGCTGATTCTGCTGGACTATGAGCGGCCCGGCGACACGCTGATGCTGTTTACCGGAGTCGAGCGCGCGCGCTTTCGCCGTCCGGTGGTGCCGGGCGATGTGCTGGAGATCGAGGCAAAGGTGCTGAACCTGCGCTCGCGCGCGGTGCGGCTTGAGGGCGCGATTCGCGTGGACGGCAAGCTGGTGTGCGAGGCGGTGGTGACCTGCCAGCTGGTAAAGCGCGAAGGCAGCGGGGCGCCGACGCTTTCGCCCAAGCCGATGCTGATGCCCGACCCGGCCGCGCCGGACTTAATGGGCGAAGGCGATGCGCCGGCGGTGACCGGCGAGTGAGCGAAGGCACTCCCATCCATCCTTCAGCGATTGTTCATGCGGGCGCGCGTATCCCGGAGTCCTGCCGCATCGGGCCGTTCTGCACTGTCGGCGCGGAGGTGGTGCTCGGCGAAGGCTGTGAGCTGGTTTCGCACGTTGTGCTGGACGGCCGGCTCCACGCGGGCGCGCGGAACCGCTTTGCCCCGTTTGCCGCGATCGGCGTGCCGCCGCAGGACCTGAAGTACCGGGGCGAGCCGACCGGGCTTGTGCTCGGCGACGATAACGACATCCGCGAGTCTGTGACGATTTCGCGCGGCACGCCGGGCGGCGGCGGCACCACGCGCATCGGCTCCGGCTGCCTGATTATGGCGTATGTCCATATCGGGCATGACTCGGTGATCGGGGACGGCTGCATCCTGGCAAACGCCGCGACGCTGGCCGGGCACGTCACGGTGGAGGATTATGCCTCGGTGGGCGCGCTGTGCCCGGTGCACCAGTTCTGCCGCATCGGGCGCTACAGCTACATCGGCGGCGGCACGACCGTCACGCAGGATGTGCTGCCGTACTCGCTGACCTCGGCCAGGCGCGAAACCCATGCCTACAGCGTCAACAAGGTGGGCCTGAGCCGCCGGGGCTTTGGCCCGGAGCGGCTGCGGGCGCTACAGCATGCGTTTCGGCTGCTGCTGGCGGGCAAGCTGAACACGACGCAGGCCGTGGCGCGGCTGCGCGGGGAAGCGGACACCCTGAGCGAGGATGTGGAGTACCTGCTCGGCTTTATCGAGGGCTCCGAGCGCGGCGTGCTGAAGTGATGATCGCGGTGGAAGGCAAGCTCGGGCTGATTGCAGGCAATGGGCGCTTTCCGTTTCTGCTGTTAGAGGCGGCGCGCGCGCACGGGCTGGAGGTCGTGGTTGCCGCAATCCGCGAGGAGACCGACCCGGAGATCGAGACGCTGGCGCGCACGGACGCCGGTATCGCGTTGCATTGGCTGTCGCTGGGCGAGCTGTCGCGGCTTATCGAGACTTTTCAGCGGGCGGGCGTGCGGCAGGCGGTGATGGCGGGGCAGGTGCGGCACAAGCAGAGTTTCTCCAGCATTCGGCCGGACTGGCGTTTGGCGAAGCTGCTGCTTTCGCTGCGCACCCGCAGTACGGATATGCTGCTGGGCGCGGTAGCCAAGGTGCTTGGCGACGAGGGCATCGAGCTAGTCGCGTCCACCGCGTTTCTGGAGCCGCTGCTCGCGCCCGCGGGCGTCCTGACGCGGAGGGCGCCGTCGGAGGAAGAGCGGCTCGACATTGCCTACGGGCGCGAAGTGGCGCTTGGGATTGCAGGCTTCGATATCGGGCAAACGGTGGCGGTCGCGGGCCGCGCGTGCGTGGCCGTGGAAGCCATGGAAGGCACGGACGCGACGATTGCCCGCGCGGGCGGGCTGATGGGCTCGCTCGGCGGCGCGGCCTCGACGCTCCATCGCGGCCTGACGGTGGTCAAAGTCGCAAAGCCGAAGCAGGATCTGCGCTTCGATGTGCCGGTGATCGGCATCGGTACCGTGGAGGCGATGGCGGCGGCCGGGGCGCGCTGCCTTGCCGTGGAGGCCGGGCGTACCCTGCTGTTTGATCGGGCGGCGATTGTGGCGCGAGCCGACGCGGTCGGCATTGCCATTGTGGGCGTGGAGTCTTTGCTCTGACGCATGCACGGCAACTCCCTACTGCACGGG
>CAXTSG010000196.1:0-5634 GCA_964246825.1 uncultured Acidobacteriaceae bacterium
CTTGCCCCGGAAGCGCCCTACCCGGCTGCCCTCGAAGACGCCTATGAGGCGGTCCTGTGGGCGGCGTCCAGGCCGGGAGGTGCCCTGCTGGCCCTGGGCGGCGACAGCGCCGGGGCGAACCTGGCGGCGGTGACGGCGAACCGGCTCGCGGTGGAAAAAGGCAGCCCGCGTTTGGACGCGCTCGCCCTGCTGTACCCGGTCACCGACCACCCGAGCGCGCACCACCTATCCTACGGGCAGAACGCGATCGGCTGCGGCCTGACGGCGGATGCGATGCGCTGGTACTGGGCGCAGTACGCGCCTGGGATCGCGCCCGACGACCCGACCGTTTCGCCCCTGCGCGCGCCGCAGCTGCCGTCTCTGCCGCCGACGCTCGTGGCCACCGCCGAGTATGACGTGCTGCGCGATGAGGGCATCGCCTACGCGCAGAAGCTCGCGGCCTCGGGTGTCGCCGTGACGCACCTCCACAGCCCGGAGATGCACCACGACTTTCCGGTCGGGCCGGCTACGGTGGCGCGCTTTCCGCAGAGCGACGGGGCGCTGGGGCAGATAGCGGCGTTCTTTCGCAGTACATTTCGGGAAGCGGGGCGGAACGTTCGCCGGACCTGAGCAATCATGCCGGGGTGCACCCGGCATCACAGAGGAGTATGCCTGACGAAACGCAGCAAGCTTCAGAACAAAGCGCGGAGCAAACCCCGGAAGCCGCTATCCGCGCCGACCACATTACCCGTGAGGCGATCGACGTCTTCGGCGACTATACCCGAGCGACGGAGTGGCTCCAAACCCCGCTGGACCGCCTGAGCGACCACGCGCCGCTCGCGATTGCCGTGGCGAGCGATGAAGGGATGCAGCAGGTTTTTCTTCTTTTGCAGCAGGTGCGCTAGTTCATCCTTCTATCCTGCCATATACTTGATGTATATGGCTCATGACCCACACAACAGCTACCCGAAAGCCAAGATTTTTACCACGAATAGAAGTCAGGCGATTCGGCTTCCGAAGCAGTTTCGATTCACGGTGCAGGAGGTGTACCTGCGCCGGGACGGTGAGAATCTGGTGATCTCACCGCGACCGCTGGATTGGTCCTACCTGCTTGATAATGATTTGGTCGCGGAAGCCGGGTTCATGGCCGATGTGAACGATCCAGAGCCTGAGGATTTCGAGCTGTGATCGGTAACTTCATGCTCGATACCGATACCTGCTCCTACATCATCAAGCGCGTCCCCGCGGTGCTGGATCGCTTAGTTCAAGTGCAGGTTTCCCGAGTGTGTATTTCCGTTGTCACCAAGGCTGAGCTTCTTTTCGGGGTTTACTCCGCTCCGCACATGCCGAAGAGTGCGGCATTGGTAGGCCGCCTGCTTTCCTCAGTTCGAGTGGAAGCGCTTGGGCCTCATACGGCTGAATACTACGCCCGCATACGGGCGGACTTAAAATCCAAGGGCCTGCCGATCGGTGCGAACGACCTATGGATTGCCGCGCATGCTTTGTCGCTGGGCATGGTGCTTGTAACGAACAATGTACGTGAACTTAAGAGAGTAGCCGGTTTGCAGATTGAGAACTGGACTCAGCCTGATCTTCCGGCGTGAGCCCGTTCAGTAGAAGGTTAGCTACTCTGCACTTTGATTTGTTCATGGATTCATGAGCGGCCATACTTATGCTTCTTTGTGGGCTTCGGCTTTGGAGGCGCGGGCACGGGTGAGTTTACCGGTGCGGTGGCCGCCGCGCTCAGGGCCGCGGCTACCGCGGTTCCCTTGGGGGAGCCGAGCCCGGTGCAGGCGTCCCAGCCGGGAGCTGCGTTAAAGGTGCCGTTGGAGCCGCCGGCGATATCGCGCAGAGCCGAGGGCGCTGCATACAAGGTTGGATTGATGAAGCCGACCGTCGCCTTGCCCGCCGCCGCGCGCTGCTGGTTGATCAGCGTTACCAGCCCCGCCCACAGCGGCGCGACCGCGCTGGTGCCGCCCACCACCTGCTTGGCCCCATCGACCAGGACGCTGTAGCCGGACTCGGGCGAAGCGTCGCCGGCAACATCCGGCACGCCGCGTCCTTTACCGCCCGGCACGTTGGCCGATGCCTGCCACTCGGGCAGCGGAAACGCCGTGCTGACGCCGCCGCCGGTGGCCCCGCCGCCGCTCGGCTGGTCGTTCCACACGACTTCGGACGAGATGGCCGCGCCGGAGCCTTCGAGTTTGGTGCCGCCGCAGGCCAGCACATGCGGGCTGGACGCGGGAAAGTCAACATTGTTGCCAGTGCCGCCGTCGGAGGAGCCGTTGTCGCCGGAAGCTACCGTGACGGTGATGCCGAGTGCGCTCGCTGACTGGCAGGCATTGTCAAGCGCGGTGCGGGAAGCCGCGCTCCATCCGCTCTCCGGGCCGCCCCAGGAGATGGAAAGCACGCTCGGTCTATTGGCGGTGTCATGCACCGCGGTTGTGATGGTGTCGATGAAACCCTGATCGGTGTTGGGGGCGAAGTACACCGCGATCTTCGCGCCGGGAGCGACGGCCCCGGCCACCTGGATATCCAGCGCCACCTCACCGTCGGCTCCGTTCGGGTCGCCGCCCGGAACGTTGGTGCCGCCGTCCACGGAAACCGCAATCACGGCAGGTGCCGGAAGGCCCAGGCTTTTGAAGTAGGCAGTGATGTCGCTTGCTTCGTATCCGCCGCCGAGCTCCAACAGTCCGATGGTTTGCCCCGCGCCGGTCACGCCGGTCGGGAAGTCGTAAAGGCGGGCGACCTCTACAGGGGTAAAGCTGGGACCGGTGGCAGCGGCACGGATGATACGGCCGCCGTCGCCGGCATCGGGGGCGCGGCGGAGATAGGACTTGGCGATGGGGCGGGTATCGAGGCCGAGCACGGCTTCCATAATCGGGGCGTGGGCTTCCGGGATGGAAAGAGCGCCGGAGTAGCTCCAGAACTCCCGCGCACCTTCCGCATGGCGGAAGGTACGCAGGGTAATGCCGAAAGCGTGTTCCATGCGCGAAGCCGGGCCGCGCAGCATCAGGGTGCGCCGGGCAAGACTTGACGCGCCTTCATCCACGGAGAGTCCGTGGTCGTGGGCGAAGGAGCGCAGCGCTTCAAAGTCGGCGGGATCCGCGGCATACTGCTCGTTGAACTCGGAATGGGTAAGGATGCGGCCGCCGAGCGAGGCCAGAGACAGCGGATTGCGGCGGCGGGTGATAACGGAAACGGTGAGGATTTGGCTGGGGGCGACGATGCCGGTCTCAGAAGCCTGGGCGGGAACTGCATTTTCGCTCGCGGCGAGCGAAATGCGCGCCTGCTTGGAATCACTTCCACTCATGGGGGAGAACCTCTCCTCCCCACGCTAAAACAAAAGCGCGGAAAGAGGGAGGCTTCGGGAAGCGGAAAGCCGCACCATGGGCACCCCGGCGGGAGTGCCCGCCTTAGAAGACATGCTTATGGAACAGATCGTCCTTTTCCGGCGAGGGACTCAGGATGCAGGAGGCTGCGCAGCCGATCAGCAGTGCCGCGCCGCAGGTGATGGTGACCGGGCCCCAGTCTGTACCGAGGTGCGCGAAGTGTTGAAGGACGTTGTGAAGATGAAGGAACCACATTGCCGTATGACCTCAAGGAAGTGAACAGCTGCCGGAAGGGCGTTGTTCGTCTCCATAGTGTCACCCTGTAGGAAGAAGCGGCAAGAAGATTGTGCTGCTTTCTTTTTTCGGTGCATCTTTTTTCCCGAATTCGCATCCTGGGTGCCGTTTTGATACTTTTCACTTGGCATGCGGCAAAGAAAAGGCGAAGATAAGGCGCAATGGCCGATATGCTTTCCAAGGCAGCGCAGAAAAGCTTTTCCCCGGGGAGCCCGGCGGTGCGCTGGCTGTTTGTGGATTTGAACTCCTACTTTGCTTCGGTGGAGCAGGAGCTGCGGCCGGAGCTGCGCGGGCAGCCGACTGCCGTGGGAGCCGGGCTGGGCGATAGCGCGACGGTGATCGCGGCTAGCTATGAGGCCAAGGCATACGGGGTGAGGACGGGCGTCAAAATAGGCGAAGCGCGCCGGCTGTGCCCGGGGCTCCGGCTGGTGGAGGCGCGGCATCGGGAGTACGTGGAGTACCACCACCGGATTATTGCGGCGGTGGAACGGTGCGTACCGGTGTCGGCGGTGATGTCCATTGATGAGATGGCGTGCTCGCTGATGGGGCGGGAGCAGGGGCTGCTGCGGGCGCTGGAGCTGGCGCGGGAGGTGAAGCAGTCGATCCGCACGCATGCGGGCGCGACCCTGCGCTGCTCTGTGGGTCTGGCTCCGAACCGGTACCTGGCCAAGATCGCCTCGGACATGGAAAAGCCGGACGGGCTGGTGGCGCTGACCCTGGACATTCTTGAAGCGGCGCTGCGCGGGCTGCAGCTGCGCGACCTGCCGGGGGTAGGGGCGCGCATGGAGCGGAGGCTGCATGCCGGCGGAATACGAACGATGCCCGAGCTGCTGGATCTGCCCCGCGAGGGGATGCGCGCGATCTGGGGCGGCGCGGGCGGAGACAAGCTGTGGTTCTGGCTGAGGGGCGAAGATTTTCACGATTCGAAGCTCCTGCACGCGAAGTCGATTTCGCAAAGCCATGTGCTGCCGCCCGAGCTGCGCAACCCGGAGGGTGCCTATGCGGTGCTGCACAAGCTGCTGCACAAAGCGGCAATGCGGCTGCGCGCGGCTGGGCTGTGGACGACCCATGTGACCCTGTCTATCAAATACGCGGTGCCCGCAAAGCAGATGGAGCGGCGGCACAGCTCGGGGATTCCGCAGCAGGTGTGGTCGCAGGGAATGGTCACGGTGGAGTGCCGGGATACGCAAACGCTGGTGGAAGCGCTTGTGAAGCTGTGGGCGCGGAGGCCGCGGGCAGCGGAGCACCAGGCGCCTTTCTACGTGGGCGTGTGCCTGGGGCAGTTGGTGCCGGACCACCTCCATACCTTGTCGCTGTTTGCCGAAGTGGAGGACGAGGTAGAAGCGAAGCGGGCGCGGCTGGCGACGGCCATGGACGCGGTGAACGGCAAATTCGGAACGCATACCCTGACGGCGGCAAGCATGCTGCCGGCCGGGACTTCGGCACCGACGCGGATCGCCTTCACGAATATTCCGGATTTGTTCTGACGCTCGGGAACTGTTTGGAAAATTTATCTGTCGGCGGGGCTGCGTCGCTTGGATTCTTTTATGGTGATGGAAGCCTCCAGCGGCTTCTGTTTGAGTAGGGTCAAGAGCTCCTCGGTGATATGCCTGAAGCTGCCTGGAGAGAAACGCGGAGAGTAAGACGGCATGGCTGAGATAGCAGCGGAAGTGATAGAAACCGTAGACCAGCTTGCCGACAGCTGGCGGGCGTTTGTGCTGGATCATGGACCGGGAGATGTGCGCGATCTGCCGGGGATGGCGGTGCGGTGGGCCGATAGTACGTTTTCTTTTTGGAATTGCGTGACCTTGACCGACCGGGATGCGGACGCGCCCTTGCTGGAGAAACGATTAGCGCAAGCCGCGGCGTATATGCGCGGAAAAAGCCGGCCCGGGTTTCTTTGGCTGTTTGAGGATCTGCTTGCGCCGGAGTGCCGCGCGGAGCTGCCGCGGGCCGCGGCGCGGGCCGGGCTGGAGCGGTCTTTTACGGGGTACGGAATGGTTGGGGAGTGTGCTTTGCTTGCGGAGCC
>CAXTSG010000197.1:0-5604 GCA_964246825.1 uncultured Acidobacteriaceae bacterium
GCGCTGGAGCAGCGGCTCTTTCGCGCGGCAGAGCAGTCCGCGGCGGCCTTTCGGCAGCGGCATGCCGCGGCAGCGGAGCGCATCCTGCGGCACGACCCCGCCAAATGCCTGCGGCGGGAAAAGGGTCGGCTGGCGGGGCTGGAGCAGCGGCTGGCCTCCTCCGCCCGGGCACAGGTGCTCCGTGCGAAAAACAGCCGTGAAGCCTCGGCGCGTTCGCTCCAAGCGCTTTCTCCGCTGGCCGTGCTGGGGCGCGGGTACGCGCTGGTGTTTACCGCCGAAGGGGCGCTGCTGAAGCAGACTGCCGGGGCGCGCGCGGGCGATGCTCTTCGGGTGCGGCTGGCGGATGGGGCGCTGCTTGCGAGGGTAGAAGACGAATGAGGCAGCTGTTCGGAACCGACGGCATCCGGGGCGTGGCCGGCGAGCGGCCGCTGGATGCCGCGACCATCTTTGCCGCGGGCGAAGCCCTGGCGCATACGCTTCAGGCGAAGCACCCGATGCCGCGGGTGCTGCTCGGCATGGATACGCGCGAAAGCGGGCCGTGGATCGCGCGGCTGCTCCATGGGGGGTTGAAGCGCGGAGGCGCGGTGCTAGCCAATGCGGGCGTCATTACGACCCCGGCGATTGCTTACCTTGCGCGCAAGTTCGGCTTTGCCGCGGGCGTGGTGATCTCGGCTTCGCACAATCCCTGGGCCGACAACGGCATCAAGGTTTTCGGCGGCGATGGATACAAGCTGCCCGACGCGCAGGAACTGCTGATCGAGGAAAAGATTTTTGCGCGGCTGGCGGACGGCGTGACGCCCATCGAGGCCGCCCTGCCGGAGGTCGATCCGGTGTATCGGCATGATTATGAGGCGTTTCTGCGGGCGGCCGTACCCGAGCCGGCGGAGGGCCTGGCCGGGATGCACCTTGTGCTGGACTGCGCGAACGGGGCCGCTTCCGCGATTGCGCCCGAGCTGTTTGCTTCCTTCAAGGGCAGCCGCGTGGAGCTGACCCACGCCGCGCCGGACGGGCGCAATATCAACGAGCAGTGCGGGGCGCTGCACCCCGAGATTGTTGCCCGGGAAACGCGCGAACGCGGCGCGGCGCTCGGCATCACGGTGGACGGCGACGCGGACCGGGCGCTGTTTGCCGATGATGCCGGGCAGGTGGTGAATGGGGACGCCGTGCTGCTCGCGGCCGCGCGCGCCCTACAGGCGGAAGGGCGGCTCGCGGGCGATACCGTGGTTGCTACCACCATGTCGAACATGGGCCTCGAAGCGGCGCTGCGGCGAAGCGGCATCCGCATGCTGCGCGCGCCGGTCGGCGACAAGTATGTGCTGGAGATGATGCAGGCGCATGGGGCTTCGCTCGGCGGCGAGCAGTCCGGGCACATCCTGTTCCCTCACCTGGCAACTACCGGCGACGGCCTGCTGACCGCGCTCGTGGTGCTCGATATTGTGAAGCGGTCCGGCAGGTCGCTCCGCGATCTGGTCAGCGACCTGAAGACCTACCCGCAGGTGATTGTGAACGTGCGGGTGCGCGAAAAAAAGCCGCTGGCGGAGATCGCCGCGGTGGCGGAAGCGATTCGGGAAGCGGAGCGTCGGATCGGGGACAACGGCCGGGTGGTGATTCGCTACTCGGGGACGGAAGCGCTCGCGCGGGTGATGGTCGAGGCGGAGTCGGAGGCAATGATGCGGGAGCACGCGGAGCGGATTGCGGAGGCGATCCGGGCGGAGCTTGGGGTGTGAGTTGAACAATTGTCCGGCAGTTTGCAGACTCAGGAAGTTACTTATCCAGCTGCTTCCAAAGCCATTGCAGATCAAGGAAGATAGGTGAATCCGCAGCCTCAAGACGCGGCGAAGCTGTAAGCTGCCAGGCATTGTTCTGCCAGACTTCAGCGGTACGGGCTTCCGGATCAATCAGCCAGACACTCTTAACTCCCATGGTCTGAAGATCAGCAGCGCGCTGCTTCAATTCTTTATAGCTGTCGGAAGGAGAGAGTACCTCTATGGCAACCAGAGGCGGCTTTGTAAGAGTACCCTTCTCGGTAGAAGCTCGAACTGCCACCACAAAATCCGGCAACCGGACATGGTCCGGGCTGACTCTCGTGCGAGTTTCAACAGAGCACTGTATCTGCCATTCCTCCTCATGCTGCCAAAACCATGCGCTCAACAGAACCTGAACTCGTCCATGAACAAACTGAACCGGCGGCTTCTCCTTCAGTTCGCCGTCCAGGTACTCTACGTCCGGGTGGTAGCTGGTGCGTAGATACTCCTCTATCGAGACCTTCACTGCTGTTGCCATAGCCGTCTCCGGGTTTAGTGTAAACGCCGCTCCCTACAAATCGCGCCAGTTCAACCCGAGCTCCGCGTCAGCCACAATCGGCACGCTCAGCTCAATCACATTTTCCATTTCATGCTTCACCAGGGCGCGCAGTGCTTCCGCTTCCTCCTCGGGCACATCGAACAGCAATTCATCATGCACCTGGAGCGTCATGCGGGCGCGCAGCTTTTCTTCCGTGAGCCGCTTGTCGATGCGGATCATCGCAACCTTGATCAGGTCGGCGGCCGTGCCCTGGAGCGGCGTATTCACCGCGGTGCGCTCGGCAAAGCCGCGCAGGTTGGCATTGCGGCTTTGGATGTCCGGGATAGGCCGCGAGCGGCCGAACAGGGTACGCACGCGCTGCTCGGCCCGGGTTTCTTCCAGGACGCGGTCGATGTAGCTTCGTACCCCGGCGTAGCGCTCGAAGTAGCGCTCGATGTAGAGGCGTGCTTCCTTCTGGTCGATGTTGAGGTTGGCCGCGAGGCCGAACGGCGAAATGCCGTACACAATGCCGAAGTTGACGGCCTTGGCGCGGTTGCGCGTTTCCTTGTCGATCGCCTCGGGCGCGACGCCGAACACCTCGCTCGCGGTCAGCGTGTGGATGTCCTGATCGGTTTGGTAAGCGTTTACCAGCAGAGGGTCCTGCGAAAAGTGCGCCATCAGCCGCAGCTCGATTTGGGAGTAGTCGGCGGAAAGCAGCAGGTGGCCGGGCGAGGCGATAAACGCCGCCCGGATTTCGCGGCCTAGCTCCGTTTTGATCGGGATGTTTTGCAGGTTCGGGTTAGTCGACGACAGCCGCCCCGTGGCCGTGCCGACCTGGTTGAAGGTCGTGTGCACGCGGCCTTCGCCGTCGGCCAGCAGCGGCAGCGAGTCCACATAGTTGGATTTGAGCTTGGCCAGCTGCCGATATTCAAGCACCAGCTTCGGCACGATGTTGTGCTCGGCCAGCTCTTCCAGGATGTCCTGCGCAGTGGAAACCACCTTGCCCTTGCCGTACTTGAGCGGCTTCGGCAGGTCCATCTTGTTGAACAGCACATCGCCGAGCTGCTTGGGCGAGTTGATGTTGAAGCGATGGCCGGAGTGCGCGTACACCTCCTCGCTCACGCGGCTCATCTCGGCCGTCAGCTTTGTGTCCATGGCGCGCAGCACATGGAGGTCGACGCGCACGCCCGCGTGCTCCATGCGCAGCAGCACCGGCGCGAGCGGCAGGTCAATGGTCTCGTACACCTCCGTTAAATCGGCTTGCTTCACATCGCCGCGGAGCCGCGGGGCCAGCGTGTGAATGGCGTGAGCGGCCTCGGGCAGCGTATCCTCGCCCTGCTCCTGCAAGGGCTGATTGCTGAAGCGCGCCGCCACGTCCGGCAAGCGATGGGTCGAGTGCGTCGGGTTGACCAGGTAGGAAAAGAGCATCAGGTCGTCGTGCGCCCCGGCAAGCGCGATGCCGCGGGCTCCGAGCTCACGCATCGCGCCCTTCAGGTCGTGGACCTGTTTCGGTACGGCGGCATCTTCCAGCAGCGCCCGTACCTGCTCGACCTCGACCAGCAGGGCTGTGTCGCCGCCTGCCGCCACGCCCACCCGAAACGCCTTTGCCGGCGCGGCTTTCGGCTCGGGCGCGGGCGCGGGCGCGGCAAAGTCCAGCATCATGGAGCGCAGCGCGGGCTCGCGCTCATCCACGGCCTCGGTTTCGGCCTCGCTCACCTGTTCGGCGGCCTGCTCCAGCTCGCTCGCCGGCACGGCAAGCGCGAAGCCGTCGGCGCGCGCGGCCTGGAGAAACGTTTGGACCTGCTCGGGCGTCGGCGTCGGCAGGTAGGTGACGGGTACGGCGGGCTGCTCGGGCGCAAGCTCTTTCAGCAGCGTTGTAAACTCCAGCTCGGAAAACAGCGCGCGGCAGGCCGGGAGGTCGGGCTCGGTGGTCCGCATGCGGTCCAGCTCCAGCGCCACCGGCACCTCCGTGTGGATCGTGACCAACTCTTTCGACAGCAGCACGGCGTCGCGATTATTTTCAAGCGACTCGCGCTGCCGCTTCCCCTTGACTTCGCCCGCGCGGTCCAGCGCTGCTTCTACCGTACCGAACTGCCGGATCAGGTCCACGGAGCCCTTGTCGCCGATGCCCGGAGCCCCGGGAATGTTATCGACCGAATCGCCGCGCAGCGCCATCACGTCAATCACCCGCTCGGGCGCAACCCCGAGCGTTTCTTCTACCTTGGCGCGGTCCAGGATGAGGTTGTCCTTCATCGGGTTCAGCACCTTGACGTGCTCATTCACAAGCTGAAGCATGTCCTTGTCGCTCGATACGATAAATGCCGGGATGCCTTCGGCCGCGGCCCTGGCCGAAAGCGTACCGATCACGTCATCGGCCTCAAAGCCTTCATGCTGCAGGATGGGAATGTGGAACGCTTCCAGCGCGCGCCGGATATAGGGAAGCTGCTGCGCCAGGTCGGGCGGCATCGCTTCGCGGTTGGCCTTGTAGCCGCCGTAGTCCACCTCGTCAAACTGCTGCGTCTTGATGTTCCACTTGCGAATGGTTTTCATGGTGCTTGCGCGCTCGTCGCGGAACACGGGCGAGCTCATGTCAAACACGGCCGCGAAGTACTCGGGCGCGAAGTCGCGCCGCAGCTTGTTGATCATGTTGACGAAGACATAGGTCGCCGCCGTGGGCACCCCGGTGCGCGTTGACATGGGGCGCTGCCGCTGCATGACGTGGTAGGCGCGAAAGATGAACGACATGGTATCGAGCAGGAAGATGGGCGGCTTGGCGGCGGCGGGTGGCGTACTCATGGCAAGAATAAGTCTATCGCCGCGCGCTTCTAGCTCAGGAACATGCAGTCGCCGTAGGAAAAAAAGCGGTACCGCTCCCGGACCGCGTGCCGGTAGGCCGCCATCACGCGGCCATGGCCGGCAAAGGCGCTCACCAGCATAAGCAGCGTGCTCTGCGGCAGGTGGAAGTTGGTGAGGAGCGCGCTGACAACGCGAAACGGCTCGCCCGGGGAGAGAAAAATCTCCGTCCTGCCGGAGTGCGCCGCGAGCGGAGCGCCGGCGCGGGCGCAGTGTTCCAGCGTGCGTACCGTGGTGGTGCCTGCCGCTACCACCCGGCGGCCTTCCGCCAGGGCGCGATTGACGGCCTCGGCCGTAGCCCCGGGCAGGGTATAGCGCTCGGCATGCAGGCGGATGTCGCGGACCCGCTCGACGCGCACCGGCTGAAAAGTACCCAGGCCCACATGCAGCGTAACGGAGGCGACCTCGACCCCGCGCGCGCGGGCAGCTTGGAGGATTTCAGGCGTGAAATGCAGCCCCGCCGTGGGC
>CAXTSG010000198.1:0-5593 GCA_964246825.1 uncultured Acidobacteriaceae bacterium
CCAGCGCTCGCCGTTGGACCCTGATCGCGATGAGCCTCGGCTTCGCGGTCGTCCAGCTGGACATCAGCGTCGTCAACGTGGCGATCAAGTCGATCGGCTCAGCCCTCGGCGGCGGAGTCAGTGCCCTGCAGTGGGTGGTCAACGCCTACACGATCGGCTTCGCGGCGTTCATCCTCACGGCGGGGGCGCTGGGCGACCGGATCGGGGCGCGGCGCGTGTTCGTGGCCGGCTTCGTGCTGTTCATGATCGCCTCGGTGGTGTGCGGGCTGGCGCCCGACCTGGGGGTGCTGATCGGCGCGCGGGCCGTTCAGGGGGTCGGCGCGGCCGTGCTGGTTCCGTCCTCACTCAGCCTGCTCAACCACGCCTACACCGCGCCCCGCGGGCGGGGGCGGGGTGCCGCGGCCGCTCGACTGCAAGTTCCACCCAGATGGCAGGAGCCTGTACGTGCTGGATTTCGGATCGGTCACCATCAAGCGCAACACCATCCTTTCCTACTCGCACACGGGCGTCCTGTGGCGCGTCACCCGCGACTAACCCATCCGCCCAAGGAGGAGCACCGGCATGGCAGCAGCATCGGGAGTATCGGCAGCGGCGGCGCATCGCCCCGTCGTCATTGAGATTGACAAGGACAACTGGAAGCAGAGCCTGGATCGCGCCGAGCGCTGGTTCCACTTTGTGCAAACCGTGCAAACCTCATTTCGCAAAATCGCCGAAGACACTGGCCCCAAGCTCCACGACTCGCACCTGCGCGACTACCTCCGGGAGGTCACGGAGCGGGCGCGCACGCATGAGGAGAAGGCCGCCGAGCTGCTGCGCCTGATCGGCCGTGAGCCGAAAAACCCCAACAGCCTCGCCGGAACACTGTTCGCGAAAACCCGCGAGCTGACCGGCGACCTGGAAGGCTTCGCTTCGGGCGCGATGTCCGGCTGGCGCGACTTGCAGCAGGTCGTGCATAGCAGCCTTGACGGCATCGTCGCCTTCGGCGTCGCCAACGATATCGGCCTTGCGCTGGGTCTCGTGGAAGTCACCGACCTGACCCTGGAAGTCACAAGCCAAAAGTTCCAGCACCACTACCTGTTGCAGGAAATCACTTTGGAGCTGGGCTCACTGTCGGTGCTGTATCGCATGGAGCCGTAAAAGCGCGTGAACAGCCTCCAACGCTTTCGCATAAAGAAGCATTGTCCTAAGAGGGTATGTGAGGAGTTCTCCGGCACTCAAAAAGAAGTGTCATCCTGAGGAGTGAAGCGACGAAGGACCTGCTGGTTCCGTTAAAGAAGCAGGAAAAGCAGGTCCTTCGCTGCGCTCAGGATAATGCATCTTGGCTGTGCGGTGCCTAGTCTTCAGTGCGGCGTTTGATCTTCAATCCGGTATGCGCGAAGAACTACAGCGCCGAAGGCACCGTCAACGCCTGCGCCGCGATCGCGCGGATTTGCCGATTCAGCCATTCTTCTTCCGTCGTCAGCTCATCCGTGCGCGCCTGCGCCAACAGCGCCAGCCCCGGGTCTTTCATCGCGCTCCCGGCCTGGTGCAGCGCGAAGTAGCCGATCTTTAGGTACTCCACCAGCGTATGGAGGTCGTGCAAATCCTTAAGCAGCCCTAAATCGCCATGCCTTAAGCCCCCGAACATGGCTTTGCGCAGCTGCTCGCCCTCGGCATCCGATGAGCTGCCGTACTTACTCACAAACGGCTGGAGTTTGTCGCTATAGTACTTGCCGCGCGAGGCAAACACCTGGCATCGGTTGTTCACCTCGGCGCTGTCGGTGTGGCGCTCCGACACGGCCCGGTAGGCGGAAGCAAGCGCCCCCTCGCTCCCAAGCATCATGCCGAGGTAGACGGGGATGTGTTGGCCGGGGTGCGTTGGGGCGGCAGCGGCAATCGTCATGCTGCCTGCATCATAGGCCAGCTTGCCCACGCTGTTGAAGAAGTCCGTCCCGGCATCGGCAAGCTCCGCCCCGATCCGGTGGTCTTCCACCCGAAAAATCTGCGCCGCGGAAAGCTTGAAGTACGGCTGCTTGCTCACCGGGTCCCAGTTGGGCAGCGTGCCTTCGTTCGCCGCGCGCCTGCGATTCCAGTGGTCCCGGGAGCCGTAGTGGAACGGCATGAACAGGTGCCCCTTGCGGATGCCGCCGAGCCGCGCGCGGGCAAGCATGCGGCCGCGCCGGGTCCGCACCTCCACCCAGTCGTCCTCATGGATGCCGAGCGCCGCCGCATCCCCGTCGGCGATCTGAATAAATGCCTCCGGCGCGGCATTGTTCAGCGCGGGCACCCGCCCCGTCTTGGTGCGCGTGTGCCACTGGTACACCACGCGGCCCGTGGTAAACAGGTAGGGATACTCGCCGTCGGTCTGCTCGGGCGTCGCCTCGTATTCGGCCGCTTTCAGAAAAGCACGCCCCCCGGGCTTCAGCTCGCGGTAGAACTTCTCGCTCTGCTCGCCGCCGCTCAACAGCGTATGCCCAAAAGTCTGGCAGAAATCAGGGTCCGTGTTGAAGACCCCGTCGGTGTAAAGCCGCTCGGCCCCATCCGGGAACTTCGCATTGCAGGGCCAGCGCACCCCCGAGCCGCCCGTCAGCTTCGCATAGCTCATGCCGCTGTAGTCGCAGGGCCGGCCCGCGCTCATCGCGCGCCAGCCGTCAAACGCCTCTTCGGGCGTGGTCCACTTCACCAGCGGCGCGCCGTCCTTGTCGCGCAGGTCCATGCGCCGGGCAAAGTCGAGCAGGATGTCGAAGTCCGCGCGCGCCTCGCCCGGCGGCTCCACCGCCTTTTGCGACAGGTGCACCGTGCGCTCCGCGTTTGTCAGGGTGCCGGTCTTCTCGCCCCACAGTGCCGCCGGCAGCACCACGTCGGCAAACTCGGCGGTCTCGGTCATAAAGCCGTCCTGCACCACAAGGAACAGGTCCGGTTTGCCCAGGATGCGCCGCATGCGCGGCAGGTCGGGCAGCGAAACAGCCGGGTTGGTGGCCGTGATCCAAAGCTGCCGGATGGAGCCCGTTTCCACGCGGTGAAAAATCTCCATCGCGTGGGTCGGCTCCGTATACGAGGGGATTTGGCCCGGCAGCACGTTCCACGCCGCGGCGATTTCACGAATGTGCTCGCTGTTTTGCCAGTTGCGCATCGCCGGGTAGGAGCCGGCCGAACCGGTTTCGCGCGCGTTCTGCGCCGAAGGCTGGCCGTTCATCTGGAACACCGTGCAGCCGGGTTTGCCGATCATGCCGCGCAGGAGGTGGAGGTTGTTGACCTGCACGGCGGCGGCCGTGGCATGGTTCGACTGGTACACGCCCTGGAGCACCGTTGAAACCAGCCGCTGCGAGTTTCCCAGGATTTCCGCCGCCGCCTCCAGCTCCGCCCCCGGCACGTCGCAGATCTTCGCAACGCGCTCCGGCGGGTACCGGCTCACCACGGCTTCAAGCTTGTCAAAGCCCAGCGTGTGCGCGTCCACAAAGCCGCGGTCTATCTTCCCGTTGCGAAGAACAAGAAACAGCAGTCCGTTCATCAGCGCGAGATTTGTCCCGACCTTGGGCGCGAGATGGAGGTCCGCCTTGCGGGCCGTTTCCGTCCGGCGCGGGTCAACCACGATGTGCCGCGGCGGGTTCGCTCCCGCAAGGCGGTCCAGGATGCGGGCCCACAGCACAGTCTGCTGCGAGGCGACATTATGCCCGATGTGGAACAGCGCATCGCAGGTGTCAATGTCGGCATAGCTGCCGGGCTGCCCGTCGGTGCCGAAGCTTTCGCGCAGCGCCAACTCCGCCGAAGCCGTGCACATGCGCGTATTCGCATCAAGATTCGTCGTGCCGAGGCCGCCGAGCGCGATCAAGGCCAGCGTGAAATACTCTTCCAGAAAAAGCTGCCCCGTATGGTAGAAGCCCAGGCTGCCCGAGGTGTACCTGCTCAGGTTTTCTTTCGTGCGCGAAACGATCAGGTCCATCGCTTCGTCCCAGCCTGCCTCGCGGAGGCTCCTGCCGCGGCGGATCAGCGGCTTCTTGAGCCGGTCGGCGCTCGCGTTGGCCGCCCAGCCGTGCAGGCCCTTGGGCCCCAGCCGCCCAAGATTGACGTGGTCGGCCGCGCGCCCGCGCACCCCCACCATGCGGCCGCCCTTCACGCCCACGTCCATCCCGCAGCCGTTGGAGCACAGCACGCACACGCTCTGCACCCAGCGCTCCGGCTCTTCTTCCGTGTTCTGGTCGACGCGTATGGGCCACTGCCCGGTATACGGGGTGCGCGCGCCCCAGATGTCGGTGATGCTGTCGCGGGTGCGCGGCGCGGACGAGGGGGTTGGCGGGGCTTCCGGCATGCTGTGTGTGCTGTTCCTATCGGGCGGTCGCAGTAGGTAGAACCGTGATGACGGATGCGGGGTTGGCGAAGCCGCACAGGATTCCGCTGAAGAGCGTTCACGGCGGCAAATCCTGTTCTTCGGCTTGTTCGTCCGCCTCAGAATCATAAAACGCGGTACCGATTGCTTTTGCTCAAACGCCCCGAAACAGGTCACCGATTTCTGCCGCATTCGGCTTAAACTGGATGCTTGACTTCGGTACTCCAAGCCGCGAAGGGCCGCCTCTACGGCTCCGGCCTCAAGGCCGTAGCCAACGTCGGCGGACAGTGCCGCGCCGTGTGGAACCTTTTTCTCGGTGAGACATGCGACCGATACAGGACCGAAGGCAAGTTCCTGTTTTACAGCGAAATGTCAGCGCGGCTCCCAAAGTTGCTGAAGCAGGACCCGCGCTTGGTCGGCTTGCCGCACCGCGCGGGGCAAATGACTGTGCAGCGTCTTGACCGCGCCTTGAAGGATTGCGCGAAGCTAAAAGGCGCGAAGCGCCGGGGTTTTCCCCGGTTCAAGAAGTACGCCGACCGAGCGGACTCCTTTTCCTTTGTTGGCCGGGAAGTCCGCATTGCGGAAGGCAAGATACGGCTGCCGCGCATCGGCTGGCTGCGGGTGCGGGGCTTGACCCTTCCGCCGGACGCGGAGCTGAAGCAGGTGGCCATAACCCAGGAGCCGAACGGCTGGCATCTGTCCGTTCAGTTCAAGGCCACGCCTAAGCGGTATGCGGTCCCGACACGACCCGCTGTCGGGCTCGACGCTGGCCTGATCGACCTGGCCGTGCTCTCCGATGGCCGCCGCATCCTGCGTGAGCGCAAGGCCGCTGCTGCGGCACGGCACATCCGCCGCTTTAACCGCGAGCGCGATCGGCGCAAGAAGGGATCGGTCAACCGCAAGCGGACGGTCGTCAAGCTGGGGAAGCTGCACCGGCATGTAGGTGACATGCGGAAGGATTACCTCCACAAGCAGACTCGGATCCTTGTCAACACCTATGAAGGTTTCGCCGTCGAAGACCTGTGTGTTCGCGGCATGATGAAGACCCGCAGGGCGGCCTCGGCCGCCGACGCGGCTCTCGGCGCGATGCTCCGCATCCTGCGCTACAAGGCTGAGTGGGCCGGGAGGTCGTGGGCGGTGTACCCGCGCTTCCGGCGCTCGACGGGCGTATGCCCGGAATGCAACCACGTCGGTGAAAAACTAAAGGAGTCCATCCGTCGATGGACCTGTACTCGCTGTAGCGCGGTCCTGGACCGTGACATAGCCGCCGCTCAGGTGATCCTGAGC
>CAXTSG010000199.1:0-2099 GCA_964246825.1 uncultured Acidobacteriaceae bacterium
CTTCCACGCCGTCGCCGGTGCTCTACGACATGCACTTTACGCCGGCCCGGGTCGCCCTGGTATTCACTCTGTACGGCGCGACAGCAGCCCTTGCCGCATG
Source organism: uncultured Acidobacteriaceae bacterium (assembly GCA_964246825.1). Lineage (GTDB taxonomy): Bacteria > Acidobacteriota > Terriglobia > Terriglobales > Acidobacteriaceae > EB88. The sequence goes on from CAXTSG010000199.1 coordinate 101, forward strand.
GTTGAGCGGCACCTTGAGCGACCTGTTCGGGCCGAAGCGGGTCATGTGGGCGGGCCTGCTGATCTGGGTCTTGTGCGAGATTCCATTTCTGCTGATCGGCATCGCGCACGCCAACTACCCGGTCATCGCGGCGACTTACATGCTGCGCGGCTTCGGCTACCCGCTGTTTGCCTTTGCCTTCCTGGTCTGGGTCACGGCAGTCACCGATACCCGCTACCTGGCGACCGCCGTGGGCTGGTTCTGGGTCGCACGCACCGGCGGCCTGCCCACGCTCGGCTCGCTGCTGGCCAGCTACAGCGTGCCGCGCTACGGCGCTTACGCTTCCTTGTGGATGTCCACGGTCTTTGTGCTCATCGGCGGGCTGATTACGCTGCTCGGCGTCAAGGAGCAGCGCGGGCTTCGGGGCCTGCAAACCGGCCGCACCGGCCATCCGTTCGCCGTGTTGTTCTCCGGGGTCTCCATCATCTGGACCAAGCCCCGGGTCGGGCTCGGCGGCTTGATCGCCGTCATCACCACAACCTCCGAGTTCGGTTTTCTCCTCTTTCTGCCGATCTTCTACATCCACACGGTCGGCTTCACGCTGGAGCAGTGGCTGCGTATCCTCACGGTCATGTTTGCAACCAACGTAGTCTTCAATCTCATCTGGGGCTGGGTGGGCGACCGCATCGGCTGGCGCACCACGGTCGGCGTTGTGGGCGCGTGCGGCTGCGCGCTGGCCACTTTGGGGCTGTTCTACATCCCGGACCACTTCGGCAGGAGCTACGGTCTGGTCACCCTTGCCGGTATGGGCTACGGCGCGACGCTCGCGGGCTTTGTTCCTTTGAGCGCGATCATGGCCTCGCTCGCGCCCGAGTCGCGCGGCGCGGCCATGTCCATCATGAACCTGGGTTCAGGCACCAGCATCTGGCTCGGACCGGCCATTGCCGGCGCGTTCCTGCCGCGCTTCGGCGTTTCCGGCGTCATCTGGATTTTTGCCGGGCTGTACGTCTTCGCGGCTTTCCTAACCATGACGCTGCGCCTGCCTCCGAGAACGCAGACTGCATAGAAACAGCCGCTACTGCCCGCGCTCGCTTTCCGTGATAAATGCCGCCGTGCGGTCATGAAGACCGCGCAGAGCGTCGCCATTCACATACACCATGTGCCCGGTGGGGAAGAACGTGTACTCAATGTTTTTCTCCAAAGCCTGCGGGATGGGCAGGTGCTTCATCTCGTAAGCGGCCGCGAAGTACAAAGTGCCCAGGTCGAAATAGCCGCCCATCAGCAGCACATGCATCCCGGGATTCATCTTCAGCGTGTCGGCCAGGTCGGCTGAAACATTGGTGTAGGTGCCCGGCCAGCCCTTGCCGACCGTGTGGTGCAAGTCCCAGCTTTGCCCCGCGCCGAAAGCCGACGGCTTGTAGGTCATCTCGCGGCCGAAGTGCAGTGTATCGTGCGCGTAGCTGTTCATGGCCGCCAGGATGGACGACTCCACCGACCCGCTAAACGGATCGTAGTCGGCCTCGGAGGCAAGCGGGTTCATCGCCGGACCCTCATACCGCGAGTCGAGCCGCCCCGTCGTGGTATCGGCTCCTTCCTGGAGCAGCTTGGAAAACTCGCCGCCGTTGATGCGCAGATTTGCCTTAACCCAGGTCGCGGCGGGCACACCGGTGTAGCTTTCGAGCTTCGCCGCGACCGCCTGTTTGCGGTCGGCAGGCAGGTCCGCGCCGAGCAGCAGCGCGCTCGCGTACTCGCCCAGCGCATACTGCTCCACCTCATGAATCCAGGGCTCGAGCTGCGCCGGCGCGCCCGGCACCCTGTGGTGGAACCACGCCGTCGCCGCATAGCTGGGCAGCGCCAGAAAGAAGCCGTTGTCCGTACCGATATTCGCGCCAGCGCCGTCGGCCGAGTTGTCAAAGCTCAGGATCTGGCTCAGAAAGACAATGCCGTTCAGGTCCACGCCGTGCCGCTGAAGCTGCGCACCCAGCACCGCGTCGCGCGTGGTGCCGTAGCTTTAGCCGAA
>CAXTSG010000199.1:2109-5560 GCA_964246825.1 uncultured Acidobacteriaceae bacterium
GAATAGGTATTTGGGCGAGCTCCACCGGTCGTATTTCGACAAAAAACGCCGGATAAAACGGTCAAACGCCGCCGCATCCTGGTCGATGCCGTAAAAACTCTTCGCGGCCTCGCGCCCTTCCACGCTGCTGTAGCCGGTGCCGGGCGCGTCGATAAACACCAGGTCCGCCGCGTCCAGCAGCGAGTCAGGATTGTTCTCGACCTTGTAAGGGCCGCCCGCCGGGTGCCGGAGATCGGGGATTGCCACGCGCACCGGGCCGAGGCTTGTCATGCGCAGGTACATGGTCGCCGAGCCGGGCCCGCCGTTGTAGAAAAACATGATGGGCCGCGTGCCCGGGGTCGCACCCTTGGCCATGTAGGCCGTGTAAAACATCCGCGCGGTTGCGGACCGATCCTCCGGCTTCGCCGGTAGCTCCATGGACTCGCCCGGCAGGTAGCTCCCATCGAGCGCCAGCATTGCATCCTGCGGGTCGGTCCCGCCCACCGCCAGCAGCCCCGCGGTCGCGGTGTACGCCACTGTTTTGCCGCTTGCCAGCGTTACCGAGCCTTCGGTGACGGAGTCGGGCGGCAGCGCTGCTTTGCCCGGGGTCTCGGCAGCGCCCGTAAAGGGAGCCGGCGGGGCCGCGGTCTGCGCCTCGCTTGTGCCTGTCAGTACCGCGAGGGACAACGCAAGCGAGGTGAGCACGCGGCGGGGCGGGATTGAAGCCATGGGACGGGCACTCCTGTAAGTTGGGGGAATTCGGTGATGCGGCTGCGAAAAGCCTGTGCGAAGCAGGCAATGCTTCAACTTATAACGAAATAGGTCCAGGGTCACCCTTCAGATTCGTACCCGGCCGGCTGCTCTGCTCGTTGTCGCCTATGGTAAACAGAAATCGATGAAGCCTCCTCGCCGCCTGCGCGCATGGATTGTTCTCCTGTCAGCATTGACACTTACCTCTGCTCCAGCCGGGCCGCAGGCTCCTGCGTCGCTTCCTGATAGCCGGGCTATCAGCGGCTTGGGTAACGACCTGTTCACCCAGGCTGCTCCCACCGGCATGGTTCTCGTCGTGGTTCGCGGCAGGGAGGTCTTCTTCGACGGTTACGGCGAAACCGCACCCGACTCTCACCGGCTCCCCACGCAGGATTCCGTCCTGCGGCTTTGCTCGCTCACAAAAATCTTCACCGCGGACGTCCTCTCGAAACTCGTAGCGGACGGAACCGTACAACTCGACGATCCGCTCCAGCGGTATGCGCCGCCGGGCGCTGTTGTCCCCTCACATGGCCGCCTCATAACACTGGGGAATCTGGCAACGCACACATCCGGCTTGCCGAGAGAGTTGGGCAACGCTCCCCCCGGTACGCCGCACTTTACCTACCCTGTTTACGCTGCCCGCTGGCGCTGGCTGCCCCGGCAGCGCCTTTCCGTTACGCCCGGCAGCGCAGCCCTTTACTCGAACGTAGCGTTTGACCTGCTCGGCGATGCCTTGCAGTCCGCGGCGCACAAGCCCTATCCCGCACTGCTTGCGGAGAGCACCCTTCAACCGCTTGGGATGCATGCGACCACCTTCTTCCCCAACGCGGAGCAGTGCGGACGCCTGCTGGCCGGTGCCTACGAGCAGGGGCCGTGCGCTGCCACCGAGGCCACCGACGGAAGCTCGGGGCTTTACTCGACCGCAGCGGACATGATGCTCTGGCTCAAGTACCTGCTGCGGACCGATGGTAGGGGCGCGGCAGCGCAGGCCGTCTCCATGCTCCCCAGGCAACTGGAGAGCAGCAAAGGGCTGGACCACGCCGGCGAGCCGACCGGCATCGGGCTGGGCTGGATTCACCTTCTGCCGATCGATTCGCCTTCGCACATCGTTCAGAAAACCGGCGGCGGTGCCGGGTTTGAAACGTATATCGCCATCAACCACCCTCGCCAAACTGCGATCTTTCTTGCCGCTACGGATGGACCCACCGAGATGCACTTCAACCTCTTCAATGCAGCGAATAAAGTTCTCCTGGCCGTGGCCGGGCTGCCGCCATTACCCGCGGCTCCGGAGCCCAAACCCTCACCGGTTCGCAGGCATACCCGTCGCCCCTAAGCTAGGCGGCGCTCCGACTTGACCTTCCGGTCCGGACCGGCTGTAACGCGCGGCTTGTTATGCTGACGCATGGAGCGGCGGCAACCCAGCATCGGCCGCGCATGCACCCGGGAGACGCACAGCAGCATGCAGCACATTGATATCGGCATTCTCGGCGCGACCGGCACTGTCGGGCAGCGCTTTCTCTCGCTTCTGGAGAACCATCCGTGGTTCCGCGTGACCTGGCTTGCCGCAAGCGACCGCTCCAGCGGCAAGCCCTACGGCGAGGCCGTGCGCTGGAAGCTCGCAACGCCGCTCCCTGAGCAATTTGCGCGAGTAACGCTCTCGCCGGCCCTGCCCGACGCTGAAACGCCGCGCGTGATCTTTGCCGCGCTTGATACCGACATCGCGCTTGAGCTGGAGCCGCGCTTTGCCGACGCGGGCTGCGCTGTCATCTCGAACTCCTCCGCTTTTCGCATGGACCCGCGGACGCCGCTCGTCATCCCGGAGGTGAATCCTGAAGTTTTGTCTGTGATGAGCAGGCAGAGGTGGGCAAACGGCGGCTACATTGTCACGAATCCCAACTGCTCCGCGATCGGCCTGGTGCTGGCGCTCAAGCCGCTCGCCCAGCGCTTCGGCATCGAAAGCCTGTTCGTCACGACCATGCAGGCGGTTTCGGGCGCGGGCTACCCCGGCGTCCCTTCGCTCGACATCCTGGGTAATGTGGTCCCGTTTATTCGCAACGAGGAAGAAAAAATGGTCGCGGAAACAGCGAAGCTGCTCGGCAGCGTGGTCGACGGTGCGTTTGAGCCTTACGATCTACGCATGACCGCGCACTGCAACCGCGTTCCGGTCGAGGACGGCCACACGGAGTCGGTTTCCATTAAGCTGCGCACTCCTGCTACGCGCGAGCAGATCCTCGCGGCCTGGCGCGAGTTCATGCCCCTGCGCGAGCGCGGGCTGCCGAGCGCGCCCGCGCAGCCGATCGAGTATGTGGAAGGGGAGGATCGCCCGCAGCCGAGGCTTGACCGCATGCGCGGCGCGGGCATGGCCGCCGCGGTGGGCCGCCTGCGCCCCTGCACGCTGCTTGACTGGAAGTTCACCGTGCTCTCGCACAATACCGTGCGCGGCGCGGCCGGCGCGGCGCTGCTGAACGCCGAGCTGCTGCATGCGCAGGGGCAGCTTTTGCCGGGAGCCCGCGCATGAAGTACATCGTGATGAAGTTCGGCGGCACTTCCGTCGAGAATACCGAGGCCATCGCCCGCACCGGGCAGATTGTCGCCGGCCGCCGCCGCGCCGGGCAGCAGCCGATTGTGGTCGTGAGCGCAATGGCCAAAGTGACAGACCAGCTGCTGCTGGCCGCCGCCACCGCCGCGCGCGGCGAGCGCGCCCCGGCGCTCGCCGTTACGG
>CAXTSG010000200.1:0-1519 GCA_964246825.1 uncultured Acidobacteriaceae bacterium
ACCCAGCTGACGCCGGAAGAGAAGTTGCTGCGGGCGATCTTCGGCGAAAAGGCCGGCGATGTGCGCGACGCTTCGCTTACCTGCCCGCCGGGTATCGAGGGCACGGTGGTGGATGTGCGCATCTTCTCCCGCAAGGGGCAGGACAAGGACGAGCGCGCGCTTCAGATTGAGTCCGAGCAGATTGCGAAACTCGAAAAGAACCTCGCCGATGAGATCCGTATTCTTACCGACGAGCGGCTGAAGCGGCTGGAGATGATTCTGGGCGGCAAGGAAGTTCAGGCTGACCTCCACGACGAGCGCACCAACAAGCGCCTGCTCGTGAAGGGCAACATCCTCGACCGCGAAACGATTGAGCTGATTTCCACCAAGAACCTCAAGCGCATCCGCTACAACGACAAGGATCCGCGCGTGAACGAGCAGATCGACGAGATCGAGGAGATGACCTCGCGCCAGATCGATGTGCTCCGCAAGATCACGAACGACAAAATCGGCAAGCTGCAAAAGGGCGATGAACTTTCGCCGGGCGTCATCAAGCTCGTCAAGGTATACATCGCCATGAAGCGCAAGCTGAGTGTCGGCGACAAGATGGCAGGCCGCCACGGCAATAAAGGCGTCATCGCGCGCATTCTTCCCGAAGAAGACATGCCGTACCTGCCTGACGGCACGCCGGTCGAAATCGTGTTGAATCCGCTCGGAGTGCCTTCACGCATGAACGTGGGGCAAATCCTGGAAACGCATCTCGGCTGGGCCGCGCACTCGCTCGGCAAGCAGGTGGCCGAGCTTGTGAAGAAGGCACAGGACGCTGCCGAGGTTCGCGAAATCTTCAAGGAGCGGTTCGCGGGCACGGCGGCGCTGCGGCAGCTGCTGGAGCTTGACGACGAGCAGGTGATGCGGGTCGGCAAGGGCATGGAACGCGGCATCTGGTTCGGCACGGCTGTGTTTGACGGCGCGCGCGAAACCGAGATCAAGGCACTGCTGGCTTCAGCCGGGCTGCCCAGCTCGGGCAAAACGGCGCTGTTTGACGGCATGACGGGCGATCAGTTCGAGCAGCCGGTCACGGTCGGCTACATCTATATGCTCAAGCTGTCGCACCTGGTCGACGACAAGATCCACGCTCGCTCGATCGGGCCGTACTCGCTCATCACCCAGCAGCCGCTGGGCGGCAAGGCGCAGTTCGGCGGGCAGCGCTTCGGCGAGATGGAGGTGTGGGCGCTGGAAGCCTATGGCGCGGCTTACATCCTCCAGGAGCTCCTGACCGCAAAGTCCGACGATGTTTTCGGCCGCACCAAGATTTACGAGGCCATCGTCAAGGGTGAAGCTGCCATTGAGCCGGGCGTGCCGGAGTCGTTCAACGTGCTGATTCGCGAGCTGCAGGCCTTGTGCCTGGATGTCGAGCTGATGAAGCAGGAAGACCTCGACGGCTCGAAGAACCGTCTGCCCGAGCCGATCATGGCCGCGGCTGACTAAGCCTTCAGCGCGTGCGGCCCCTTCAGGGTCGCCCACGCCGAAGCCCAAGGAT
>CAXTSG010000200.1:1529-5555 GCA_964246825.1 uncultured Acidobacteriaceae bacterium
GGGGTTTCATACCCGCGTCGGGGGGGCCCCCCTTTCGGGGGCCCCCCGCCCCGAAGCACAAGGATTTGTAACCGCAAAGGTGGCTGTTCCGTGAGCACGTGCTCCCGGGGGCGAACAGCCTACCTGCTAAAAAGAGCCCCGGGACCTACAGCGCCTTGAGCGCCCGAGGAGGAACACCCGTGTACCGTTCCAGCCCATTTGAACTCTCTGGCCCTATCACTGATTTCGACGCGATCCGCATCCAGCTCGCGTCCCCTGAAAAAATTCGCTCCTGGTCGCATGGGGAAGTAGTCAAGCCGGAAACGATTAATTACCGCACCTTCAAGCCGGAGCGCGACGGCCTGTTCTGCGCCCGCATCTTCGGCCCGGTGACCGACTGGGAGTGCCTGTGCGGCAAGTACAAGCGCATGAAGCACCGCGGGGTGATTTGCGATAAGTGCGGCGTCGAAGTCACGCTTTCAAAGGTGCGCCGCGAGCGGCTCGGCCACATCGAGCTGGCTTCGCCCTGCTCGCACGTCTGGTTCTTCAAGGGCCTGCCGTCGCGCATCGGCCACCTGCTTGATATTTCGCTGCGCGATCTGGAATCTGTTCTCTACTTCGAAAGCTACGTCGTGGTCGATCCGGGCGACGCGCCGGTGAAGGAGCGCGAAATCATCAAGGACGAGACCAAGTTTCGCGAACTGGACCAGCAGTACCGGCCTTCCGGCTTCAAGGGTATGATGGGTGCCGAGGCCATCAAGGAGCTGCTGAAGCGCGTTGAAATCGCGGAGCTCTCCATTGAGCTGCGCGAGCGCATGAAGACCGAAACTTCGCTCCAGAAGCGCCTCAAGTACTCAAAGCGCCTCAAGGTGGTCGAGGCTTTCCGCAAGTCGGGCAACAAGCCGCAGTGGATGATCCTGGACGTGATCCCGGTGATCCCGCCCGAGCTGCGCCCGCTGGTTCCGCTTGACGGCGGCCGCTTCGCTACGTCTGACTTGAACGACCTATACCGGCGCGTGATCAACCGCAACAACCGCCTCAAGAAGCTCATGGACCTCCATGCGCCCGAGGTGATTGTGCGCAACGAAAAGCGCATGCTGCAGGAAGCAGTGGATGCGCTGTTTGATAACGGCCGCCGCGGCCGCGTGCTGCGCGGCGCGAACAACCGTCCGCTCAAGTCGCTTTCCGACACGCTCAAGGGCAAGCAGGGGCGCTTCCGCCAGAACCTGCTCGGCAAGCGCGTCGACTACTCAGGCCGCTCCGTCATTGTTGTCGGCCCGGAGCTGAAGCTGCACCAGTGCGGTTTGCCGAAAAAGATGGCGCTGGAGCTGTTCAAGCCGTTCATTTATCACCGGCTCGAACAGACCGGCCACTGCACCACTATCAAGCAGGCCAAGGAGATGGTGGAACTGCAGGAGCCCGTGGTCTGGGACATCCTGGAAGAGGTTATCAAGGACCACCCGGTCCTGCTGAACCGCGCCCCCACGCTCCACCGCCTCGGCATCCAGGCATTTGAGCCGGTGCTGGTCGAAGGTAAGGCGATTAAGATTCATCCGCTCGTCTGTACCGCGTTCAACGCCGACTTTGACGGCGACCAGATGGCGGTCCACATCCCGCTCTCACCGGAAGCGCAGGTAGAGGCAAGCGTCTTGATGCTTGCTTCGCACAACATTCTGTCGCCGGCCTCCGGTCAGCCGATCACCGTGCCGACCCAGGACATGGTGCTCGGGCTGTACTACCTGACTAAAGCCAAGAAGGGCGGCCGAGGTGAGGGCCGTGCGTTTGCGAACACGGAAGAGGTTCTGATGGCGCTGGAGGCGAAGGAAGTTGAAACACTGACTCCGATCCGTCTGCGCTACTCGGGTCCCGTGCTCGACATGACGACCGCCTACGATGACCAGGACCTGACCCACACGGAACCGGTGCAGTACGACCGCCAGTACATCAACACCACGGTCGGCCGCTCCATCCTGAACGATGCCATGCCGTCGGGTATGCCGTATGTCAATGGCCTGCTCAAAAAGAAGGGCATCGGCCAGTTGGTGAACTACTGCTACCTGAACCTCGGTCTGGAAACCACGGTCAAGATGCTGGACCGCGTGAAGGACCTGGGCTTTCAGTTTGCGACACGTTCCGGGCTTTCCGTCGGGCTTGACGACATGGTCATTCCCGACTCGAAGTACCCGGTGGTGCGCGATGCCGAGCAGCAGGTAGTCGCTGTCACGCAGCAGTACCTGGACGGCGCAATCACCAACGGCGAGCGCAACAACAAGGTCATCCAGCTGTGGTCCTCGGTGACCGAGCGCGTGGCCGACGAGATGTTCAATAACATGAAGAACGCGGACAAGGAAGGAGCCATGAACCCGATCTACATCATGGCCGACTCCGGCGCTCGCGGCTCCAAGCAGCAGATTCGCCAGCTTTCCGGTATGCGCGGACTGATGGCGAAGCCGTCGGGCGAGATCATCGAAACGCCCATTACGGCGAACTTCCGTGAGGGGCTCACGGTGCTGCAATACTTCATCTCGACGCACGGTGCCCGCAAGGGTCTTGCCGATACAGCGCTCAAGACCGCGGACTCCGGCTATCTGACCCGCCGCCTGGTCGACGTGGCGCAGGATGTGATTGTTTCCGAGCTCGATTGCGGCACTTCCGACGGCATCTACGTCGGGCCGATTATTGAATCGGGCGAGATCATTGAGCCCTTGCGCGACCGCATCATCGGCCGTGTTTCACTCGAACGCATCAAGGATTACGAGGGCAACGCGATCGTCGAGGTCAACGAGGAAATTTCGGAAGACTTCGCCTCCGCGATCCAGGCCTCGGGCATTGAGCGCGTCAAGATTCGCTCGGTGCTCACCTGCGAGTCGAAGCGCGGTGTCTGCATCCGCTGCTACGGGCGCAATCTGGCCTCCGGGCGCATGGTCGAGCTTGGCGAGGCGGTCGGCGTGATTGCCGCGCAGTCCATCGGCGAGCCGGGCACGCAGCTCACGATGCGCACCTTCCACATCGGCGGTACCGCTTCGCGCGTCAACGAGCAGTCGAAGCTCGATGCCAAGAACAACGGCACGGTTCGCTTTATCAACGTCGTGTCGGTCAAGTCGAAGCAGGGCGACACGGTGGCGATGAACCGGTCCGGTTCGGTCGCCATCATCGACGACCGCGGCCGCGAGAAGGAGCGCTACCAGATCGTTTACGGGGCCAAGCTGAAGGTCGAGGAAGGGCAGCAGGTCACGCTCGGGCAGGAGCTTGCCGAGTGGGATCCGTACACCTTCGCGATCCTTACCGAGGTCGGCGGCGCGGTGCAGTTCAAGGACCTACAGGAAGGCATCACGCTCAACGATGAGGTGGATGAGGTGACCGGCCTGTCGCGTCTGGTGGTGGCGGATGCTCCCGATGAGAAGCGCCAGCCGGCAATTCTGATCAAGGCGGACGGCCGCAAGGACAAGCGCTACCTGATGCCGAGCCGCGCTCACCTGATGGTGCAGGACGGCGAGGAGGTCTTCCCGGGCGATATTCTCGCGAAGATTCCGCGCGAAACCACCCGCACCAAGGACATCACCGGCGGTCTGCCGCGCGTGGTCGAGCTTTTCGAGGCCCGCAAGCCTCGCGAAACGGCCATCATTTCGGAGATTGAGGGCACGGTGCGCTTCGGCGAAGTAGCCAAGGGCCAGCGCAAGATCTACGTCACGGCGGAAGACGGCTCGGAAAAGGAGTACTCGGTTCCCCGCGGCATCCACGTCAATGTGCAGGAAGGCGAGAAGCTGCGCGCCGGCGATCCGTTGATGGATGGACCTCTGAACCCGCACGATATTCTCGCGGTGCTTGGCGAGAATGCATTGCAGGCGTTTCTGGTAAACGAAATCCAGGAAGTGTACCGCTTGCAGGGCGTGGCCATCTCGGACAAGCACATCGAGACGATCGTTCGGCAGATGCTGCGCTGGGTCAAGATCGATGAGGTGGGCGACACCACTTTCCTCGTTGACCAGCAGACGGACCGCTTCCGCTTCAACGCCGAGAATCAGCGCGTGCTGATGACCGGCGGAC
>CAXTSG010000201.1:0-5547 GCA_964246825.1 uncultured Acidobacteriaceae bacterium
GCCTGGCCCGGACCGCGCGCGAAGACGAACGCGGGCCGATTTACGGAATAGACCGGCTGAACGAGCTGCTGCCCCAGGCGGAGATTGTGGTGCTCATCACGCCGCTTACCCCGGAAACGCACCGCTTTATCGGCAAGGAACAGCTCGGACTCATGCCGCGCGGCGCGCTGCTGGTTAACGCCGCGCGCGGGGCCGTGGTCGATACGGACGCGCTGGCGGAAGCGCTTTCAGCTCGCCGCATCCGCGCGGCGCTCGACGTGACCGACCCCGAGCCGCTGCCCCTTGGGCACCCTCTGTGGCAGGCTCCCGGCCTCCTGCTGACGCCGCATATCGCGGGCTCGACGCCGCTGTTTTTCGACAATGTGTTCCGCTTCGTCGGGGCGCAGCTTGGGCGTCTGCTCGATGGGAAAGAGCCGGAAAACATCATCCGGGGCGCGTACTAAACACCGCTGTAGAATCACCTGGAAGCGCGGAGCTGCCATGGCAATCTATCGCTTGACAAGCTGGCCGGAGCCGCCTCCGAAGCTTTATCGCAATCGCAGGCGGGCTGTGTATGTTCTCGTTCTCGCTGTGCTCCTGCTTGCCGGGGGTGTAGGACTATTTTTTCATCTCGGAGGCATTCCTACCGGCCCTCTGCCTCCTTTTCTTGCCATACTGCTTTTCGAATTGATCCTTGCCGTCGCCCTCGTCACGGCGCTTTTCGCCGCCTTGCATCTACTTACATTTCCAAAGCGCATTCGCAAAGAAGGGTTACAAAACTGGGAGCTCTCACCGGCGGGTTTCACGCATCGCTATCCGGGTAGACCCGATACATTTGTTCCCGCTGATGCGCTCACCGGCTTCTTTACACGCAAAAGCGGCTCTATCACGCTTCGCGCAACCAAGCCGTCGCTTGCTCTTTTTCTTCCGCCGTCTCTAGCCGACCGTGAAGCGTTCCAAGCAGAGCTGCGCTCCATGCGCATACCGGAACAGAAGCCGCCTGCTCGAATAACTTTGCGGCTTTGCTTGAGTTTGCTGTTCTCACAGGGATGTATAGGGCTTGCCTACTTGAGCCACCGTCCTCTGCTCATACTTGTCGGCGGCCTTGGCTTTGCCGCCTGGTATGCACGCCTGATGTGGACGAGCGCACGCCGCAGCACGCCCGACCGCTCGCCATTGAGAAGCGCGCCCTTATATATCGCCACGATCCCATGGCTGTTGATTACGGCCATTCGCTTCTACGATGCCGTACATCCGCACCGCCATTCTCACTACCGTCCCGCTCCACAGCGGATGCAACGCTCCACCCACACCCGCCCGAACACGCCGCCATAGTACCCTTGCCATTGGTTCTCCATTTCTCTTTTAGGATCATGTGTTTTCCATGGCGAAGTTCACGGTCGGCGTAGATATGGGCGGCACCAACCTGCGGATCGCGGGCTATTCCGGCGATTGGGAGCGGCTTGCCTCCGTTGCCGTCCCGACCCGGGTCGCGGATGGACCCGCGGCCGTGCTTGCGGATATGGCTTTGGCCATCCGGCAGGTCATCGACGAATGCGGCGGCGCGACAGAGCTGGAAGGCATCGGCGTCGGCAGCCCCGGGCCGATTGAGCTGCCTGAAGGCCGCCTCTTGGAGCCGCCCAACCTGCCGGGCTTTCACACGCTGGAGCTCAAGACCGAGCTGGAAGCACTGCTTCAGCTGCCGGTCACGGTGGAAAGCGATGCCAACGCCGCGGCGCTTGCCGAGGCGCACGCGGGTGCGGGCATCAAGTACGGCGTCGACTCCCTGTGCATGCTGACGCTGGGCACCGGCGTCGGCAACGGTCTCATCTTCGACGGGAAAATCTGGCACGGCTACCGCGGCATGGCGGGCGAAGCCGGCCACGTCGCCATCTGGCCGGACGGGATTCCCTGCCCCTGCGGCAACCGCGGCTGCCTGGAGCTGTTTGCCTCCGCCACCGGCATTGTGCGCATGGCGCGCGAAACCGCCGCCGAGGGCCGTTCGCCGCGGACGCGCGACCTGATCGACCGCGACGCCCCGATCACGGCGCGCGACATCGCTCTTTTCGCGGAAGAAGGCGACGAAGGCGCTCTGATTGTGTACGACACGGTCGGCCGGGCTCTCGGGCTTTCACTCGCCGGGCTGGTCAACACGCTCAACGTGCCGCTGTATGTTATCGGCGGCGGGGCTTCCGCGGCTTGGCACCTGTTCGCGCCGGCGCTTTTTCGGGAGCTCGAGCGGGCCAGCTACGTGTACCGGCTCACCATGCCGTCCCATAAGATGGACTTCACGCCGGGCAAAAGCAATGTTTTGCCGGCAGTGCTCGGCTCCGACTCCGGCCTTTTGGGTGCGGCCATGGTACCCCATTTTCGCCGGTAAGCAGCGTACAGTTTAATCACCGCAGGTGCCGATGCCCCGCAAACCGACGATGCATGATGTTGCACGCACGGCCGGGGTGGGCACCATGACGGTGTCGCGCGTGCTGAACGGCTCGGAGCATGTTTCCCGGGAAACGGCCGAGCGGGTGCGGCAGGCCGTGGCGCAGCTGGGCTACCGCCCCAACGAGATGGCGCGCGCCCTGCGCAACTTCAAATCCCGCACCATCGGCCTGCTGCTGCCGAACCTCCATGATTCCTTCTTCGCCGTGTGCGCGCACGCGCTGAACATGGTGGCGCAGGAGCACGACTATACCATGCTGCTAACCCTAACCAACGATGACTCCGACCATGAGTACCGCGAAGCGCAGCGCATGATGCAGCGGCACGTCGAGGGTCTGGTCATCGTTCCGGCCGACCCGCTCCACTGCAAGCTCGGCCATGAGGAGTTCCACGACATCCCCGTGGTCACGCTGGACCGCCCGATCGAAAACTGCACACCCGACGGAACCTTCAGCATCGACTCTGTTACCACCGAAAACGAGCTGGGCGCGCGCCTCGCCACGGAACACCTGATCCGGGTGCATGGGCTCCAGCGCATTTTCTTCCTGGGGCACAAGGCCGGCCTGTTTACCATGCAGCGCCGCCGCGAGGGCTATGCGGCAGCCATGCGGGAAGCGGGCCTGCTGCCGGAGCAGGACTTTAACTGTACCTCGGAGGAAGCCGCGGTTGCTATTCTGACCCGCATCCTTGCCGGCGGGAAACGCCCGCAGGCCATCTTCTCCGCCAATAATCTTACGACCCGTCATGTTCTGTTTGCGCTGCAACGGCTCCGGCATCGCGTCCCGGAGGATATCGCGCTGGTCGGCTTTGATGAGTTGGAGTTGAGCGACTTGCTGCACCCGGCGCTGACCGTGGTGCGGCAGCCTGTGGAAGACATGGGGCAGACCGCGGGGCGCATCCTGTTCGCCCGGATGCGGAAGAAGTATGGAGGCGAGACCAGCTCGCGGGTGGTGCTGCCGGCCTCGCTGATTGTCCGCCACTCCTGCGGCTGCCCGTACCGGACCGGGAGGGCTCGGTGAATCAGAGATTGAAGGTGTGAAGGCACACTGACGCTATAGCCAAGATTGACTCGGAAGCTTTGTTAAAAGTTAGAATCGGCGATTAGGATGAAGCTGCCCCAAGCAGGTCCTTTGGAAGGATGAGGTGCGCTCGACGAAGCTTGTGACTCTGATTCCTTCCGGCGACGGCTTGCTGCACTATGGCGGCCGAGCCTGGCGCAATGATGGTAATTCGGGCCAGCACTACATGGTGCAAGGTGCCTCCATGTGGCACGTCCAGGCACTTCGGAGGGACGGCACCATGGAATACGGAAATCCGCTGCTGCCGGCCAGTCCGCTCGCTTCCCACATGCACGCGCACCGGCTTACGCATCACCATGCGCGGCACTTGCAAAAGAAATCAGGTCCTACTCCTAATCACGCGGCCCATTTGCCTTTTGCTACCAGGGCGCCAGACAATAGCATCACTGCTCGATTTCTCTGTGCTTCCAAGTTTGGCCAAGCTCATAGCATCGGCGCTGCTTTGGGTGGAGGCGTTGTTGCCTCTTTTCTAGGTGGAGATTCTGTCAGTAGCCTTACCAACGTTGGGCTGGGCTTGTCGGTTCCAACTAGCATTGGGCTAGGTCTACCGATAAATGATGCTCTTCGTTTGAGTAGGCGATTGCCTTTCCAAGGAGTAGGTAGTCCCGCAGGTATGGCAAGAACAACTTTGGTAAGCGTTTTAGTTAATTCATTGATAGGCACAAACAGCAGCATCGTCTCGTTATCTGGAGAAGTGAGTTTAGCCTCTTTTGGAGGTTTCGCAACAACATCAGCTACAGCAGCTCAAGCAGCATCCGTAATCGCAGTTGCTAAGTTCGGATAGGATGCACTTGCTGTTCTATACGGAGGCATAGTTGCATGTTCACCATAAGTTCCAGCACGCAAGAACGGTTCATTTTCATTCCAGCAATCGCGGGCATGTTCGCTTTCCTCTCATTCGGCTTCATGCTTGTGGTCGGGGGAGCAACTCAACGCATGAGGGTTATCGGTTGTTGCGCGACGATTTTTGTAGCCGGAGTTGGGTATTGCATGTCTTGGAGGAGAGAACTCACGGCGTTGTTGAGATGGGGGAATGCCTGGATGGGGGCTGCTGTTCTTGTAGCTTTAGGCTGCTTGGCACTCTGCCGTGCTCTATGGCCCAGACAACCCAGCGAGGAATATTTCAATGTTAATTAGGTAGGCTGCCGGCATAGAATGCTGATTCCAATAATTTCCCTTTAGATTTCGACGCAGGTGCTCGTTGATCTGATAGGAGCAGTCCTATGGTGGGCGCTGAGTAGGAATTGGTCTGCCGCGATACAGGGTAGATAAATCTTTCGATAGATCCACTACAAGCACTCTACAGATGTTGGCTCGTCATAGGGTTTTCCTATGCGCCATCTCTTTCAAGCCTTGGAACTGTCAACGGCAGCACGGCAGCAGTGGTAAATGCCTGCGGCTAAGATTACTGGTCAGGCCTCCTGCAATGCTGCTGATATCCGCTAAGAATGCCTGCCGGCTCCGCCGACGGCAACAGAGCAGCCCGCTGCGTGAGGTGCCATCTTATCCTCCATCG
The DNA here is from genome assembly GCA_964246825.1 of uncultured Acidobacteriaceae bacterium. Lineage (GTDB taxonomy): Bacteria > Acidobacteriota > Terriglobia > Terriglobales > Acidobacteriaceae > EB88. The sequence continues at coordinate 5,014 of CAXTSG010000201.1, forward strand.
GCAGCCGCACCAGGAACTCCGTGCCGCTTTCCTCTGTGGTAAATCGTATGTCGCCGTGGAAGCTGCCGACCACGATGCGGTGTGCGATATCAAGGCCGAGGCCCGTGCCGGAGCCCGCTTCTTTCGTGGTGTAGAAAGGCTCGAAGATATGGTCCCAATGTTCGCGGGGTATTCCGTGGCCGTGGTCCCGAATGGCAACACAGACCTGGTCGTTTTCCGTCCAGAGACGCACCCGGATATGCCCGTTCTCCGGAGAAGCGTCGATGGCATTGTCCAGCAGGTTGGTCCAAACCTGGGCGAGGCCCGCGCCCACGCAGGAGATTTTGGTCTCCGCCGACGGCAGATCGCGTTCGACCTGAATCCCCTTCTGCCGAAACTTGTGGCTCAGGATGGTGAGCGTGCTCAGGAGGCTGTCGCGCACATCCACCTGCTGTTGACGGTTCTTGTCGTCGTAGGCATATTTCTTCACCGCCACCACGAGGTCGGTGACGCGCGCGATGCTTTCCTCCACCGTGCCGACCTGCTGCATGCTGC
>CAXTSG010000202.1:0-668 GCA_964246825.1 uncultured Acidobacteriaceae bacterium
GCGCGGAGGCATGGAAGTTCTCCCGGCAAGGCTCGGCACGGGTATGATAAGTCCATGAGCACATCCGCCACGACCCCCAAGGACCGCTACTTCTTCGGCGCACTGGAATCTTCCTCGAAGAACCGGGAAAAGCTGCGCGAGGTTACCTACGGCGAGCAGCAGCCGGAAGGTATTCTTCTGGCGTCGCTGGACGCGGCTTTGAACTGGGCGCGTAAAAGCTCCGTGTGGCCGATGACCTTCGGCCTTGCCTGCTGCGCGATCGAGATGATGTCGATGGGCGCTTCGCGCTACGACGTGGCCCGCTTCGGCATGGAAGTGTTTCGGCCTTCTCCGCGCCAGGCCGACCTGATGGTCATTGCCGGCCGCGTATCCAATAAGATGGCCCCAGTGATCCGCCGTCTGTATGACCAGATGCCCGAACCGAAATGGGTCATTTCCATGGGTGCCTGCGCTACTTCAGGCGGCGTTTTCAATAACTACGCCATCGTTCAAGGCGTGAACCAGATCATACCGGTCGATATCTATGTGCCGGGCTGCCCGCCGCGCCCGGAACAGCTGATCTATGCCTTGACGCTGCTTCAGGAAAAGATTCAGCGTGAAAAAGGTACCGTGCGGCGGGCACTGAACCTAGCTTGAGCCGGCCCCTCTTTACAAAAAGGGCAACAGGA
>CAXTSG010000202.1:678-5545 GCA_964246825.1 uncultured Acidobacteriaceae bacterium
CCCGCCCTTTTTAAAAAAAACGCCAACCTGCACTGGGCCGCCTCAACGGGGCCCCTTTCTGTTTGCCTGCTCGGTACGACCGAAAGTGCTGCAAACAGTGCGATTTTTCTTGCTTTGTTGGGACGGAACGAACACTCTTGTCATGGCAGGCCGTGCCCGGGGCCTTCTGTGCCGATGAAGGGCGAGAGTGCTCGTTACTGAGTAGTGTCCAGGGTAAAAACGATGGTGCGGAGGCAACTTCGCAACGTTCGGAGGCTCTAAGGTAGTAAACGTATGGTAACTTCAGTTCGCGGATAGTCCAACCCGGGAACGAAAAGGGGACACCGCGTTTCGCCGTTCGGTCCTGTTATCGTTTGTACGACTTTTAAGCAAGGTTGTGGAGGATAGACGCATGTATCGTGGTTCATCAGGTTCTATGAGCCGAATTCTGCTGGTTGGGTGTGCTGTGGGGCTCGGTGCCACGAGCCTCCCGGCGCAGGATTCGAGCGCAACACCGCCGGCGGCTCCGGCGGCCCCGGTGCCTTCAGCACCGACAGCGCCCAAGCAGACGCCGATTTCCAGGGTCGACATCTTTACCGGCTACTCGTACTTTGCCCCTCACGGCACGGTGACGACAAACAGCGCTGTCACGGGTGCCCCGTTTCCCGTAGCTTACGGTTCCGTCGATTACGGTGCGATCGGGTCGGCCGCTTTCTTCTTCAACCGGTATGTCGGCGGCGTTGTGGAATATGCAGACCACGAACTCGGGAAGAACGACGGCTTTGAAGATGCCGCTGCCGGTATCGTCTTCCGCTATCCTTCCAACATCGGGGTAACTCCCTTTGCACACGGCATGGCAGGCGGCGCGCGTGTCGGCGGTCCCAATGCGGAGCCGAACGTGTACCACGTTTACACCTGGGGCCCCATGCTCAAGGTCGGCGGCGGCCTTGACTACGACACTCCCTTGTTTCATCACCACCTGGGGATTCGACTCTTCCAGGCTGATTTTGTTTATCAGCACGCGGATTTCGGCCCGCAGCCCGTTGACGGCGGCCGCGCCAACATCAAGTCGGCCGAGCTCAGCTCCGGTCTTCTCTTTAAGTTCGGCGATCTGAATGTTCCTCCGGTAAGCCTGACCTGCTCGGTCAATCCGCAGAGCGTCTTCCCGGGCGATCCGGTTACCATTACCGGCACCGCGGTCAACATCCTGCCGAAGAAGAAGGCTGTTTACACCTTTACCGGCCAGGGCCTGACCATCAAGGATGACAATCAGGGCCCGACCGCGACCATCGACACGACTAACCTGCAGCCCGGCACTTATCCCATCACGGGCCATGTGTCTGAAGGCACAAAGCCCGGCATGTCGGCCGACTGCAACAGCAGCCTGACCGTCAAGCAGTTTGAGCCGCCGACCATCACCTGCTCGGCGAGCCCCAGCACGGTCAACCCCGGCGATACCTCCACAATCACCTCTGTCGGCGTCAGCCCGCAGAATCGTCCGCTTACCTACAGCTACTCGGCAACGGCCGGTCAGATTTCCGGCACCACTTCGACCGCGACGCTCGCCACCGCAGGCGCCCCGGCCGGACCGATCACCGTAACCTGCAACGTGGCTGACGATAAGGGCCAGACCGCAACGACGACGACCACTGTCACCGTCAATGCGCCGCCGGCACCGGCTCCGAAGACAGAGCAGAAGTGCACGCTCACCTTCTCTATCGACAAGCTCCGTCCGGCGCGTGTCGATAACAGGGACAAGGCTTGCCTCGATGATCTTGCCTTGGAAGCGAAGCGCCGCGCTGATGCAACCCTGACGCTTGTGGGCAATGCCGCCGCGAACGACCAGCCTGCTCCCCGCGGTAAGCACGGGAAGCATGCGAAGCCCGCGATGACCCCGGCGCAGCTTGCCGCTCAACGCGCTGTCAATGCCAAGGACTACCTGGTGAAGGACGGCGGCCTGGATGCTTCCCGCGTCTCGGTTCGCACCGGAACCACGGGTACCAACGAGGTGGACGATTACCTGGTTCCCGCAGGCGCCAACTTCGATACCGACGTCCCGGGCACCACGGCTGTCGATGAGTCGGCCCTGAAGCCCCAACCCCGTACCGCACACGCCACCGGCAAGCGCCACCACCACCGGAAGCACACCGCAAAGTAATCCAACCGGCGAGGGCGTTCACCCTCGCCGCCCGTTACCAAAGGGCTGACTGCTTCGGCAGTCAGCCCTTGTTTCTGTTGCAGAGTCTCTGAAAACTGCCGATAAAGGAACAAGACCGGCTCCGCGCCGGCTTCGCAGCAAAGGAATCGCTATGTACCGCTTCTCCGCTCTTCAAAGATTTCTGCCATGGGGGCGTTTTTCCCGGCTCGCGCTGCTCGCGCTGACCTCGGCCGCCGCTCTTCACGCGCAAACCGCCCCGGCTTCCGCGCCTTCCTGGACTGCGGTCGGCCCGGACGGTGGGGATGCCCGCTCTTTTGCCGCGGACCCGAAAAATCCCCGGCATCTTTTCCTCGGAACCCTCAGCTCCTGGGTCTACGAAACGACCGACGGCGGTAAAAGCTGGCATCGTCTTGCCCGTCTGGGAACGGGCGACGATCTTGCCGTGGACAATCTGTTTGTCGACACAAGCGATCCCCAAACCCTGGTTGCCGGAGTTTTCAACGTAGACAAGAGCGGCGGCGGCATCTATATCAGCCACAACGGCGGTAGAACCTGGCTTGAAACTCCGGAGATGGCCGGGCAAAGTGTGCGGGCCCTGGCACAGGCACCGTCCAATCCGAAGCTGTACGTCGCCGGCACTGTATCCGGTGTCTTTCGCTCGGCCGACGGCGGGCAGCACTGGACAAGCATCAGTCCGCCCGAGTTCAGCGAATTGCACGAGGTAGAGTCCGTCGCGATCGACCCGGTCGACACTGGCATTATTTACGCCGGCACTTGGCACCTACCCTGGAAGACGACCGATGGCGGTGTGCACTGGTCTAACATCAAGGACGGGTTGATCGACGACTCGGACGTTTTTTCCATCATCATCGACCCCCATACGCCGTCGGTGGTGTACACAAGTGCCTGTTCCGGCATTTATAAAAGCGACAATGCCGGTACTCTGTTTCACAAAGTGCAGGGCATCCCTTCCACCGCGCGCCGCACCCGTGTGCTGATGCAGGACCCTGTAGACAGTAAAACGGTGTACGCTGGCACCACAGAGGGTTTATATAAAACAGCAGACGGCGGCGCGAACTGGGGCCGTCTGACCGGGCCCGACGTCATTATCAATGACGTTTTTGTAAACCCGTCCAACGATCAACAACTGCTGCTCGCTACCGATCGCAGCGGTGTGCTGGCGAGCGAGGACGGCGGTAAAACTTTCAGCAGTGCGAACAAGGGCTTTTCGCAGCGCGTGGTGCAAACGCTGCTGGTCGATGCCAAGCAGCCCGGCACTCTGTATGCGGGTGTTCTTAATGACAAGATCTACGGCGGCGCTTTCATCAGCCGCGACAACGGGGATAGCTGGCAGCAGGAAGCAGAAGGGCTAGTCGGCAGGGATGTTTTTGTTCTGGCGCAGGCATCGGACGGAACCATCCATGCCGGTACCAATGACGGGCTTGCCAAACTAGTGGAAGGAAAGTGGCAGGCCGAGGGCGACATTCTTACCCACGGCAGTCGAAAAGTCGCAGCACGGGAGCATGGCAAACGCGTTACGAAACTGGTGGACACCGCGGTAAAAACAGGTGCAATCGGGGGCCGTGTAAATGCGCTCGATCTTGGGGAGTCTGTTTGGTATGCCGCAACCGCCAAAGGGCTGTATCGCTCGACCGACAACGGTCTGAGCTGGTCGCTGACAACGCTTCCACCGGTGGACTACCGCTACGTGGACGGCCTCGGCAGCCGGGTGATCGCAGGCCAGCGCAACAGTCTTATGCTGTCCGAGGACAACGGCCGCAACTGGAAGCCGATTCCCGTACCGCCTTCGCTCTCCGGTGTCGGAGCCCTGGCCCTGTCGGCCGACGGAGCACTCTGGGCAGGCGGCCGGGAAGGGGTCTTTTACAGTCGGGATGCAGGCGGAAGTTGGCAGCAGATCAAAAACCTTCCTCTCGGCGAAATCGGCGGGCTGGATTATAACCCGGCTTTGAAGCGGGTTCTTGTTTCTTCCCGTACCTCCACCACAATCTTCGGCGTGGACGCTTCCGGCAGTCCATGGAAGTATTGGCAGGCCGGCTGGAGGGTGCATCAAGTCGTGCAGCAGGGGGATCGTCTTATAGCGGCCTCGCTTTTCGACGGCGTGGTGGTGGAGCCTAAAACCGAGGTAGCGGTGCATGCGAGCTCTACTCCGGTCCCTGGCGCACCGTAGCGTGGGAGGGGTCGAGCTGCGCCCCTACACTGCCGCGGACTTTGCCGCGCTGTATGCCCTTGACCGAGCCTGCTTTCCGCCCGGTATCGCTTACGGCCGCGCGGAGTTGCGCGCCTTCCTACAGCACCCCAGTTCCTTTACCGTACTTGCGTGCCGCGGGCGGATCATTGAAGGTTTTGCCGTCGTGCGTCCCGCCCGTAAAGCCGCGGCCGGAGCCGCTCTGCATGTGATTACGATCGATGTAGCCCCGACAGCCCGGCGCAAGGGCGTGGGCGGCGCGCTGATGCACTGGATCGCCGGCAAAGCCGAGGAGCTCGGGTCAGAAGCCATCATGCTTGAAGTAGCGGTTGACAATCTCCCGGCCCAACTCTTTTATCGGCATCACGGCTTCGCCGTGGTCGGTACCATTCCGGGCTACTACAACGGCGTGCTCGATGCCTTACAAATGGAGCGATCGACTCCTGCTGCCCCGGCAGCTTCCTAGTGCGCTTCCTGCGCCGCCGCCCGCAGCCCCATGAGGGTCTGCTCCATTTAACCCCCCA
>CAXTSG010000203.1:0-3431 GCA_964246825.1 uncultured Acidobacteriaceae bacterium
GTACTGACGCAGTAAGCGGGCTCTATGTAAAAAAGGCAGCCCCGGGGCTGCCTTTCCGCAAAGATACTCAAGAAAATAGAGAAAGCAAGTTTCTTCTACCGTTCAGGACAGCTCAGTTAAGGCCAGCGCTGCGCTCCGTGGAGGATGCGAACGATCTCGATGCGTTGATCCGTGACCCGATAAACGATGATGTATGGAAGTGGCGACAGAACCTTTTCACGAGTATGAGCCATTCTGCCGAGCCGTCCCTGCCCGGGAAACAGGGGAAGGCTTTCTACCGCATCCACGATCTTTTGGGTGACATTCTCGGATGCCTGTACGCTGTCAGCCGCAATCCAACGGGCAATGCCGATCAGGTCACGGCGGGCGCGCGGTGCCCAGCGCAGCTTCACTTCTTAAGGTAGGGTGCGAGTTCTTGCAGCACCTCTTCATGCGTCACAAAGTGACCTCCATCCAGTTCCTCCATACCAAGCTTCACCTCTGCGCGAAACCAGGCATCGTGGTCCAGTTGGCTCTGAACAAATTCCTGCACGATTTCATCTGTGCTGCGCCCTGTTTGCGAAGCAATCTCGCGCAGGCGGGCTTCCTGTTGAACTGAAAGGTGAATGTCCATGCGTGCAGTATAAACCGCCGTGAAGTTATAAATCTCTTTTACGGCAGCACGCCCTGCTCTTCCAGCTCCCCCATCAAGATTTCCCACTCCGCGCTCAACGCGGCATGCTCGGCGCGCAGCCTGTCGAGCAGCGCGGCCAGGCGCTGGGTTTCCTCCGCGCTGGAATAGTTCGCCATCTGCCCTTCCGTTACGGCTATGGCCGTTTCGCAGCGCGGCACCTCTTCTTCCACCGCGCGGAGCCGCTCCTGCATCTGCCGGAGCTTGATGGGGTTCAGCTTTTTCGCGTTTAGAGCCATGGCCGGTGCCGGAACAGGTACAGCCGGAGGATGGGAGCCGTTGCCCGTTTTCCACTCCTGCCCCGCGGTAGAAACCGGCGCACAGCCGTTTGCGGAGGTCGCCTGCCCAGGGCTGCTCGCAGCCGCGGGCTGCGGCACGGCGGCTGCGACCGTGCCCTTGACGCCGGCCTCCGACACCCGCGCGGCAACCGCTGCCTTGCGGTACTGGTAGTCCTCGTAGTTGCCCGGGTAGATGTGAACATGGCCGTCCTCGACCTCAAACACGCGCGTGGCCGTGCCGTCGATGAAGTAGCGGTCGTGTGAAACAAACAGCACCGTGCCCTGGAAGTGCCGCACCGCATCGAGCAGCACGTCCTTCGCGCGCATGTCCAGGTGGTTGGTCGGCTCATCCAGCAGCAGAAAGTTCGCCGGGCTCACCAGGATCTTTGCCAGCGCGTAGCGGTTGCGCTCGCCGCCCGAAAGCACCCCCAGCGGCTTGTACACATCGTCGCCGGTAAAGAGAAAGCAGCCGAGCAGCCCGCGCAGCTCGGCATCGGCCACGCGCGGCGCGATCGCGCTGATGTCGTCCAGCATTTTCGCCGCCGGGTCCAGCACCTTGTACTGGTCCTGCGCAAAAAACTCCGGCAGCACATTGTGGCCCAGCCGCAGGGTGCCGGCCGTCGGCGGCTCCTGCCCGCTTAGCAGGCGCACCAGCGTGGACTTGCCCGCGCCGTTTGCCCCCACCAGCGCAATCCGGTCGCCGCGCTCGATGGTAAAGTCCGCCCCCGCGAACACCTGCTTGGGCCCGTACTGCTTCCCGAGCCCCTGCACCTCCGCCACCGTGCGCCCCGAGGCGATCGGCTGCGGAAAGCTGAAGTGGATCGCCGCTTCTTCGTCCGGCAGCACAATGCGCTCGATCTTATCGAGCTCCTTGATGCGGCTTTGCACCTGCTTGGCCTTGGTCGCCTGGTAGCGGAAGCGGTTGATAAACGCTTCCAAGTCCTCGATGCGCTCGCGCTGGTTTTTGTACGCGGCTTCCAGCTTGGTGCGGCGCTCCAGCCGCTGCTGCTCGTACTTTGCATAGTTGCCGTGGTAGGTGTGCAGCTGTTTGTTCCACACCTCCACAATCTTGTTCACGGTCGTGTCGATAAAGTAGCGGTCGTGCGAAATCAGCACAAAGCCGTGGGGGTACGTCCTCAGGTAGCCTTCCAGCCAGGTGCGGGTTTCCAGGTCCAGGTGGTTGGTCGGCTCATCCAGCAGCAGCAGGTCGGGCTTCGCCAGCAGCAGCTTCGCGAGCGAAATGCGCATCTGCCAGCCTCCGGAAAACTCCTCCATCTGCCGCGCCCAGTCGGTCTTCGCAAAGCCCAGCCCCCCGAGCACCGCGCCCACCTGCGCGTCCAGCGCGTAGCCGTCGTGCGCGTGGAAGCGCGAGCTCAGCATCGAGTAGCGGTCGGCCGCCGCCGCATATGCCTCGCCCGCCGGGTCCAGCTCGGCCAACTGCCCGGAAAGCTCCTCCAGCTCGCGCTCCATCGCATGCAGCTCGTCAAACACGCTCAGGCACTCGGCAAAAACAGTCCGCCCGGAAAGCGTAAGCCCGTCCTGCGGCAGGTAGCCGATGCTGGTGCCGCGCACCCTCTGGTACGCCCCGTAGTCGAGCGTTTCCAGCCCGGCCAGCACCTTCATCAGCGTCGACTTGCCCGTGCCGTTCGCCCCCACGAGCGCCGTGCGCTCCGTACCGGTGATGAGCCAGTGGGCGTGCTCAAACAGGAGCTTGTGGCCGAAGCGTTTTCCGGCATCCGCGAGTTGCAGCATGGTTCCAGTTTACCGGGCGGCTGTCATGGCCGGCTCCCGGCAACGCCCAAAACCGCCGCCCCGTTCTGCGCGGGCATTTGGAGCAGTCGCAACAACCGCAGGTACACCCCGTTGGTCCATCCAAAGCCGATCACGTTTTGCTTGTAGCCGGTGGCCACCTGCACCTCGGCATTGCCTGTCACGACGTTGTACTTTTCGCGGATGGTGCCGTCGGCGCGGTAGCCGTTCTCCACCGTCTGGAGGAAGCGCCGCGCCGCCGTGCGCGCCTGGGCGTCGGCCCCCGCGCTTTCAAGCCCCGCGACGGCAAAGTACGTGGTCGGTGCCCAGCCGTAGGGCAGGTCCCACTGCACGCCGCTTTCGGTCGCGCTGGCGGCGACGCCCCCGGGCTTGAGAGACAGCGGAAGATTCGCCGCGACCGCGCGCGCCTGCGCCGGGCTCGCCGCCCCTGCCCACAGCGGATAAAAGGTCGTGATGTAGGGGTACGTCGACTGCTGCGCGGCCACAAAGTTGTAGTCGAAGTACATGCCTTTTTGCGAGTTCCAAAGATACCGGTCCATCGCGGCCTGCCGCGCGGCGGCTTGCCTCCGCCACTGCGCCGCCTCGCCCGGCTTGCCGAGATGCCCGGCCATCCACGCCAGGTTCAGCTCATAGCGGTACAGCAGTGCATTCAGGCAGACCGGGGCAAACTGCTCTGTCGAGCCTGAAAATGCCCCGAAGCGGAACGTCGTGTC
>CAXTSG010000203.1:3441-5537 GCA_964246825.1 uncultured Acidobacteriaceae bacterium
TGGCGCGGTCGCTTCTGTAGAACGCGCGGGACAGCCAATACGGACCCTGGTGGGCGTGCATGCAGACCTGCGAAGCCTTCCAATCGCAGCTTTTTTCGCGTATTGCCTTGCCTTCTTCGGCCTTAGGCGGCGGCCCTTCGATAACAAAGCGCCCATTGCCCTCATAGTGGCTGTTGCTCCCCAGCCTCACCAGGTAGTCCGTTTTTACCTCCGGGTGATCTAGCAGCCACCGAATCACATCCGGGTAATACGTGCTCGCATCCGCCATTTCCGGCACCGGGCCCTCGCCCAGGTCGTGGTATCGCGCCAGGCCCGTCGCGCCGGCCGCGTGCTCCGGCGAAAGCCACAGCGCATGGTCCCTGACCGCATACCCGTAGGCTCCGCGCAGCCATGCCTCGGCCTGCTTGCCGCCGCTCGCGGCATCCGCGTCGTACACCATCCGAATCATCTCGCCGAGCAGCGGCGGCTGCGAGCGCGTCAGATAGTACGTGCGGTTGGCGTTCAGCAGGTTGCCGTAGTTCTCGATCTCGAAGAAAAAGTTCTCCACCATGCCCCGCGCCTGCTCGCCGTGCCCGTCTTCGAGCAGCCCCATCAGGATGAAGTAGCTGTCCCACCCGTACTGCTCGTTGAAGCGCCCGCCCGGCACCACATACGGGTGCGGCAGGTACAGCAGCCCCGGCGTCGGGATCGCGGAAGGCAGGAGCGCGCCGGGGCGGTCGATGCGCTTCGGCAGCCGCTCCACGCGCACCCCGCAGGCCGCGCGCAGCGCATGGACAGAAGGCGGCTCGGCGAGCCCTACCGGCAGGTAAAGCACCGGTGCCGTGTTTGTTTTTGTGTCCAGCAGCGACTTGCAGTCCGTCCTGGACCGCTGGAGCCCGTCCCAGGAAGCATGGATGTAGTCGAGAATCGGCGGCGGCGCGGCAGCCTGACCGGGCGCGAAGGGAAGCGAAAGAACCGCCGCGAGCGCCGAGAAAGCGCAGCGAATCCATCTGTACCTCATGGCAGCCCCTCCCGCTTCCGATGCTACCGCCCGCGCCCGCCGCTCGTATACTGGGGCGAAAGCATGCACCTCGCCCGCATCCTCGCGCAAACCCGCGCCACGGTCGCCGAACGGAAGCAGTCGGCCGACATCGCCGCGCTCGAACGGCAGGCGGAAGCACACACGCCGCGCCCTTTTGCGCGCGCTCTGTGGGCAAAGGCCGCGCACGGCCCGGCGGTGCTGGCCGAGATCAAGAAAGCCTCGCCCTCCCGGGGGCTTATCCGCGCCGACTTCGATCCCGCCCGGCTCGCCCGGCAGCTGGCCGCGGGCGGTGCCGCGGCCTTGTCCGTGCTCACCGACGAGCCGTTTTTCCAGGGCAGCCTCGCTTACCTGGAGCAGGCCTCCGAGGCAGGCAAACTGCCCTGCCTTCGCAAGGACTTCATCGTGGACGAGTTTCAAATCCTGGAAGCCCGCGCGCATCGGGCCGACGCTATCCTGCTGATCGCGGCCGCGCTCGCTGACCGCGAGCTCGCCGCCTTTACCGGGCAGGCCCGCGCGCTCGGGCTTGATGTCCTCTGCGAGGTCCACACCGCCGAGGAGCTTGCCCGGGTGCGCGGCCTCGGCTGCGATGCCTACGGCGTCAACAACCGCGATCTTGTGACCTTCAACGTCCGGCTGGAAACCTCCCTGGAGCTTGCCGCCTCGCTTCCCGCGGGCGCGGTGCATGTCGCCGAAAGCGGCATCACCTCACGCGCCGACATCGACCGGCTCCGGGCGGCGGGCTTCCATGCTTTTCTCATCGGTGAGTCGCTGATGCGCGCTCCCGACCCCGGCGCGGCGCTCGCGGCCTGGCTTTAGCCGTATGTGGATCAAGATTTGCGGCACCACCGGCCTCCGCGATGCCGAGCTTGCCATCGAGGCCGGTGCCGACGCGCTCGGCTTTATCTTCGCGCCGAGCCCGCGCGAGGTGTCGCCGGCGCAGGCACGCGCCATCACCCGGCGGCTGCCGCCGCACATTGAGCGCTACGGCGTGTTTGCCCACCCGACCTTGGAGCAGCTTATCGAAACCGTGGATGCCGCCGGGCTCAGCGGGGTGCAGCTCCACGCGACCGACGAC
>CAXTSG010000204.1:0-5530 GCA_964246825.1 uncultured Acidobacteriaceae bacterium
GGCCGAGCTGACCGGGCTCCACCTTGCGGCCGTTCTGGTCCGTCAGGCTGCCGGTAAACAGGCCGTAGGTGCCGCCGAACAGCGCGTGGAGAGTGACGGAAGCATGCTGGTTCGAGGCCAGGCGATACTCCGGGCCGCCCAGCAGCATGTAGTTGCTGACGCCGGGCCCGCGGTTGCCGTAGATGTTGGGCACGACGCCGCTGGTGCCGAAGTAGGCGCGCGCTGAAGCATCCGCCGCCCACTTGCGCGTGAAGAAGCGCGCCCCCTGAACGTCAAACCCGCCTAGGTTAGCGCCTTGCAGCAGCGAAGGGCCCGCGTCAAAGTGCGTGTAAGCCAGGCCGCCGTACACCTCATAGCGGTTGTTATAAGAAACCCCGGAAAGCGCGCCGTTGGCCGCAACCACCGGCGGGTGGTACTGGGGGGCCTGTGCGCGGGCGGCATGCGGGGCGGCAATCGCAAGACTGAAGAGGCTTATAGCGGAGAAAACACGCGCGGGGGCGCGGCGCGCGGATGGGGACGGGAAACGGAACAACAGAACCTCCGGGGTACCAGTTTCACTTTACATCCCGCGCCCCTGCGGTAGGCTGGAGAGGTGAGCGAACGGGAGCAGAAAGCGCGCGAGCGGCTGAAGGGGCGCACCTGGGACAGCCTGGAAGCGATGATCGCCGGCCATGCCGCGGAGGCTGCCGCGGTCGCCGAGGCCGACTTCCGCGAAAAGCTCTCCTATGACCAGGCCTCGCTCGCGGCGCTGGAGCGCATCCTGAACCGCCTGTGCCCCGCGCCGGATCCGCTGCCGCCTGAAAATGCTGAGTGGCTGACGCTGCTGTGGGGCAGCTGGTTCGGCGAGCTGCTGCGGCGGCTGCACGGCGGCTCGTGGGCCATGACGGTGTACCCGGGCAGCGAGTTTTCCGTGCCGACCCTGGAAGGCGTGGGCGGCTCGCGCCTATACCCCATGATGAAGGTGCACCGGCGGCTCACGCTTGGGGCCTCGGAAAGCCTGCCGGCCTTTTACGCGATGCTGCGCGGCCGGCTTCCTGCTCCAGGCCGGGATGGGTAGCCTTGTGGGTCCGGTACACAGGAAGGTGCGGCTCCCCGACGGCAAGGCCCCGGGTGTGAGATACTTCGGCTTGATGGAGGAAAGCCCCGCACTGTGTACGCGGGCAGTCCCGCATGCTGGATAACCTGTTTACTCCGACGCACCTGATTTTCGTGCTCGTGATTGCACTTTTGGTCTTCGGCCCCCGCAAGCTCCCTGAGCTCGGCAAGGGCCTCGGTGAGGGTTTACGCGGCTTCAAGCAGGGCATTAAAGGTGACCCTGAAGCGAACGTCGCCAAGGCGGAAGCCGTGAAGAGCGAAACCGCGCCTGAGGTCAAGTAGCCTTGGAGCGGTGTTGCGCTTGAAAGATGTGTCAGCGGGATGCTCAACGGCTTGGTTGCCGGCCGAATAATGCATCTTAAGTTCATATAAAATCAACTTCGTTCCAACTGAAAGCGGTCGACTCGGCTACTTTCTATTTTGACCGTGGCAAGACTCCCGATATGTTGGAGCTTGTCCAGGATTCCGGCCCAAGACCTTTCCTCTAGGTCCCGCTATTGCGGTGCGGGCGGAATCGATACACTCTCAGGAGGCTTCTTGCGAATATTTAGATCTTGTCAACGCCCGGCCCTGGCCGTCGGGGTCCTTGCCGTTCTTGCGTCGCCCGTACTTGCGCAAACCGTGACCGGGTCGGTTACCGGCACGGTCACCGACCCGAGCGGGGCGGTTGTGCCAGGGGCGAGCGCAGTTGTCATCAATACGGCCACGGGCGTGCGTACATCGGTGAAGAGCGATGCTTCCGGGGTGTACACGGCACGCTTTTTGCCGATTGGTCCTTACCGGGTAGAGGTGACAGCCCCTGGTTTCACAAAGGTGGCGATCGCACAATTTGTTCTGGAGATTAATCAGACCGCCAAGCTCGACGCGCACCTGAGCGTTGGGGAAAGCACGACCGTACAGGTGCAGGGCAATCTTACGCCTATCCTCGATACGACCGATGCGACGCTTGGACTCTCGCTGGACGAAAACGAGATCAATACGATCCCGCTCAACGGACGAAATTTTTCGTCGCTGACCTTGTTTCAGCCGGGCGCGGTAGCTACTGATCCAACCGGGCTTACCGGCAACAACGGCACGCAGCGCGACACCTATAACAGCGGCGTTGTTACGATCAACGGCAATCGCGCACAGGACAATACTTATACGCTGGACGGCATCAGTATTGATGAAACGCAGAACAACCTTATCGGCTACAACCCTTCTCCCGACGCGCTTCAGGAAGTGCGGGTCATCTCCGCGAACGCGCCGGCTCAATATGGTAACGTCAACGGCGGCGACATTGTTTCCGTGCTGAAAAGCGGAACCAACAAGTTCCATGGAAGTGTCTACGAATACCTGGAGAACCAGAACCTGACCGCTGCTTCCTGGGCAAGCGGCTTCAGCGGCGCAAAGCAAGGTACATTTACTCAGTCACTTTTCGGCGGCACCTTGGGCGGTCCGATCTTTAAGAACAAACTGTTCTTCTTTGTTGACTACACCGGTACCCGGCGCCATAACGGCGGCGCCGGGGCTGCAACAGCCAGCGTTCTTTCGCAGGCAGAGCGCACGGGCGACCTTTCAGCATTCCCCGGTCAATTAGTCGACCCGCAGAATGGATTTGCTCCTTTCGTCCATAATCAGATTCCGGTTCTCAATCCCGTTGTGAAGTATCTGGTAGCGCACCCTCAGTACTACCCGCTGCCGAACAAGCCCGCAACCGACGGCCTCGACCAAAACAACTACGTCGGAACCAGCAAATCTTTTATTACAAATGACCAGGGCGATATCAAGATTGAGTATGATCCTCGTCCGGCCGACAAGATAACGACGTTCTATTCTCAGGGCATCGCTACGGACGGCAACTCAAGCCTGCTGCCCAGCTTCCCGAATGCCGACCGTTACCCTGATAAGCTAGGCGGCGTTACCTGGGTTCGCACGATTTCGCCGGCCGTTGTCAATGAGGCTCGCTTCGGATTTACCAGAATCCGCTGGGATAACAGCGTGCCGACTGACCCTACCGGAGCTTTCGGCTTGAACGGGGACACCGTTGTCGGCCTGCCGGTTCCGGCTCCGCAGCTGTTTGTAGGATTCACTTACCAGGGACTAGGCGAAGATTCCAGTGTCGGCACTCCGGCATCGCCCCAGCAGCTGCGGGATAATACCTTCAGCCTTCATGACGATCTTACGATTCAGCGGGGAAGACAGCTCTTTACCATCGGCGCACAATTTTTGAGATATCAGCAGAACTATACCCAGTATCAGGGCGGAGGCCAGCTGGGCACCTATAGTTTCACCGGGCAGAATAGCGCTCTTGTAGGTGCGGTTGATTATGACCCGGCTGACTGGCTTCTGGATCGCGCCAGCGCACAATCTATCACTCTTTCCACAGGCTTTGTTGGTGAGCGGCAGGTTAGGGTGGCCGGCTACCTTCAGGACGATTGGAAGGCGACAGATCGCCTCACTCTTAACTTCGGCATCCGCTACGAGTTTGATTCACCATGGACCGAGGTTAACAACAAGATTGCAAACGTGTTTCTGAGCGGTCCGCAGCAAGGCATCGCCGAGTACGCCGGCAGTGTTCCCGCGAATGCACCGGCCGGATCCATTGTATGCGGCAATCCGTCCTGCATTCAGCCTACTTACACCGAGGTTCAGCCCCGATTCGGATTTGCTTTTCAGGCAAACCCGCGCATCGTTTTTCGCGGCGGCTACGGCACCACAAGCTTCTATGAGGGAAGCAGCCAGCTTACCGCAAGTGCTCCGTTTATCGACTACTCCCAGCTTGCTTCAACCACGCCAAGCGCAGGAAATCCCGGAACCTTCTTTGCGGAAACGAACGGTTTTCAGGTCAACTCAAGTTCTCTGTCGGGAGCCAGCTTCACTGCTTTCAACCAGAACTATCGTCCGGCCTATGTTCAGGAATTCAACTTCAATAATGAGATCCAGCTCAACAACACAACATCCGTGCAGCTGGGGTATGTCGGCGAACTTGGTCAACGCCTGATCAATTATCGCAATGGAAATCAACTTACAACAGCCCAGGCTGCATCGCTGACCGCCCTGGGGCTTGACAGCAGTACGCCTCTCGCACAGATTCCGGTGCAGGACAGGGCACCGCTTGCCAATCTGGTAGGTCAGGGCAATCAGGTGGAGACCTTCGATACGGAGGGTATTTCCAAGTACAACGCTCTCCAGATCACGATGCGCCACCGTGTCAGCAAGGGCTTTGAAGCAACTGTGAACTACACCTGGGCAAAATCCATGACGGATACGAACGGCAACTATGGCGCTTCCGGTTCGCCTGGACCAAACGGCCTTCAAGATGGCTATAACATCCACGGTGATTACGGTCCGTCGGAACTGGATGTGCGGCATAATCTATCCGCGAACGGTTCCTATGCGATTCCGTTCGGTCGTGGCCAGGCGTTTGGTGCAAACACCAATAAGATATTGGACTTGTTGGCGGGTGGCTGGACATTGTCTTCTACGGCAATTGCATACTCGGGTCTTCCTGTTACTATTACTTCGAACAATAACAGCAACACCAATAATTACAATCAAGGAGCAAGAGCAAATCAATATAGAAAACTGCGTGTTGTTAATCGCGGCGCGAAAAATTGGTTCGGTACTGACCCGTCGGCAGTCGCTTGCGGATCAACTGACAATGGGACGTGTGCCTACGGTTCCGAATTGCCGAATACATTCGGTACGGCACGCGTCGGCACCGAGCGAGACCCCGGCTTCGAGCAAATCGACAGCTCCCTGTTCAAGGATTTTCATATCACTGAAGGGCAGGCGCTCGGCTTCCGAGCGGATGCCTTCAATGTGATGAACTTGGTCAGCTATAACAACCCGAACAGCAATGTGAACAGCAGTAACTTCGGACAGATCACATCCAGTAGAAGTGCGCCGCGCACTATTGAGTTCGCTGCCCACTATTCCTTCTAGACCTGGATGTAATTCGTTCTAAAGGGCTCGCCGGAGGCGAGCCCTTTCTTTATGCCGCGATCAGCCCCACCGCCGCCAGCGCGCAACCCATCCCGAGCAGTTGCAGCCCCGTGGCGCGCTCGTGGAGGAAGATCGCGGCGAGCATAATGGTGGCTCCGGGGTAGAGGGAGGCGAGTACGGCGGCGACGTCGAGCCGACCGCTGAGCGAGGACAGGGTGTACAGGCCGTTGCCGATGGAGTCGAGCAGCCCGGCAAGGGCGGCCAGCAGCAGGGCGGAGGCTGCGGCGCAAGGCAGCGGTACGGCCGGCGGTAAGGTCTTGGGCAGGGCCGCGGGCGGGGTAAGCGCGTGTCTTGCGGAGGAGCCTGCCCACGCCGCGGCAGCCGCCAGGGCACCGCCCAGGCGTGACAGCAGCAGCGTCCAAAGAACGGGCGCGTAGCCGGGGCTGCCGGGCAGGGGCCGGGCTGCCGTGGCGGCGCCGTGGAGCCAGATCAGTTGCAGCCCAAACCC
>CAXTSG010000205.1:0-5461 GCA_964246825.1 uncultured Acidobacteriaceae bacterium
GACCATATTTTTCTCATCAACGATCTCGAAGCGAACGGCTACGGCATCCCCGAGTTGACAAGCGACCAGGTGTACACGCTCAGCACCGGCGACTCAAGCGCGGTCGGGAACCGAGGACTGGTTTCCGCCGGAACGGGCCTGGGCGAAGCCGTGCTGATGTGGAACGGCAAGGTGCATGTGCCGGTCGCCTCCGAGGGCGGCCACTGTGACTTTGCGCCCCGTGATGAAATCGAGGTTGCGCTGCTGCGCTACCTCCAGAAAACCCTCGGCGGCCGTGTCAGCTATGAGCGCGTGGTCTCCGGGCTTGGGCTGCAGAATGTGTACAGTTTTCTGCGCGACGATCAAGGCATGACGGAGTCGCCCGAGCTCAGGGAGCGCATGAAGCACGAAGACCCGAACGCCGTGATCGGCGAGCTGGGGGAAGCCGGTACCGACGAGCTGTGCGCCCGCGCTCTCGACATCTTCGTCTCCGTTTACGGCGCGGAGGCCGGCAATCTGGCGCTCAAGGTGCTCGCCACCGGCGGCATGTTTGTCGGCGGCGGCATCGCGCCCAAGGTGCTGCATAAAATGCGCGACGGCACCTTTATGCACGCCTTTACCGATAAAGGCCGCTTGAGCGACCTGCTGGTGCAGACGCCCGTGCACATCATCCTGGAAAGCCGGGCGGCGCTGATGGGCGCTGCCGCTTACGCCGAAGCGCGCGCGGCCGAGATCAGCGGCCAGTCGGTACGCATGGCCTCCAATCCTTTAGGGTAGTGCTCCATCACGGTAAAGGGGTTCTCTCTTGAAACTTCGCATGTTCGGTACAGCTCTGCTTGCTTTGACCGCCCCGCGGCTGCTCCTGGCGCACGCGGTGCTTCTCGCCTCCACGCCCGGGGTCAACAGCGTCGTGCACGGCGGCAAGCTGCATATCGATCTCAAATTCAACTCGCGCGTCGATGGCCGGCATTGCACGCTTGCCCTCGTCTCCCCTGACGGCAAGGTGCATCCGCTTACCCTCCAGGCGCAGGCCGCTCCGGACGAAGTGGCTTCCGACGCTGAACTCCAACCCGGCAGCTACAGCCTGCGCTGGCTGGCGCTGGCCGGCGACGGACATATTACGCGCGGAGCCATTCCGTTTCGCGTCGAGTAGCGTATAGATCGCCCGGGTACACTCGATACCAGTGATCTGGCTGCTGAAAGACTTTGACCTGCTCAGCGTGCTTCTGCGCGCCGCCTCGCTGTCGCTGGAAGCATTCGCGCTCGGCGGCCTCCTGTTTCTGCTGCTGGTAGCCGTGCCGTCCGGGGCAGCGGCCCCGCAGCTGTTCCGGGTGCGGCGGGCGGCGGCCGCCTTTGCTTTTGCTTTGTCCGCGGTGCAGGCCTGCTCGGTCGCGCTTGCCCTGGCCATTCTGATAGGCGGCTCCGGCTTTCCGCTGCGTTCGCTCCTTTCCGCCGACTTCTTCGTGGTCGGCTGCACGGAGGTGGCCGCCGCGCTGGTGCTGGCCGTGCTGCTCCGCCCGGGCTCGCGCAGGCTGCATGCGGCCTTCGTGCCGGGCGCGCTTGTGCTTGCCGCTTCCGTCGCGCAGAGCCACAGCGCCTCACGCCTCCACGACCGCGGACTGCTTGTTCTACTCACGGCCATGCACCACCTCGGCACCGCGGGCTGGGTCGGGGCCATGCTGTTCCTGCTGCTGGCGCTGCGCGCAAGCCCCTCCCTGAGCAATGCACGGGCGCTCGGCCAGCGCTACTCCGTGCTGGCGCTGTGGAGCGTGCCGACTCTTCTCCTAGGCGGCATCGGGATGAGCTTCTTCTATGTCGGGTCGCTTGCGGGTGTGTACGGCACCACTTACGGCGTCATGATTCTGGCAAAAATTTTCCTGATGCTTGCCATGCTGCTGCTGGGTGCCGGCAACTTCCGGATGCTGCGCGCCGCCGGGGAACCGGCACCTGGACCACTGCCGAACCATGCCTTTCTCCTGCGCCTGCGCCGCTTCAGCGAGGCGGAGATCGGCCTCGGCATCACCGCCCTGCTGGCTGCGGCTTCGCTTACCTCGCAGCCGCCCGCGGTCGATCTCCAGAAAGACCGCCTCAGCTTCCATGAGGTCGCCGTGCGCATGCACTGGCAGGCACCCCGACTCACCAGCCCGGCTTTCTCGCAGCTTGGCCCGGTCGGGAGCATGCGGTCCTCGGTGGAGGCGGCGCAGTTCGGCGCGGGGTCCGTGAGCGACGCCGTCGACCGCGCCTGGTCGGAGTACAACCATCACTGGGCCGGGCTCATCGTGCTTGGGGCGGCGCTTGGGGCCCTTTGCGCTTCGCTGCTGCCGCCGGGCCGCCTCCGCCGCGCCGCCGCCAACTGGCCTTTGCTTTTCCTTGGTCTGGGCGTGTTTATCCTTCTGCGCGCCGACCCGGAAAACTGGCCGCTCGGCCCGCGCGGCTTTTGGCAGAGCTTTTCCGCGCCGGATGTTTTGCAGCACCGGATTTACGCCTTGCTGATCGCCTGCTTTGCCTTCTTTGAGTGGGCCGTGGCCACCGGCCGTTGGCGCTCTCGGCGCGCGGCCTACGTGTTTCCGCTGCTTTGCGCCGCCGGGGGCGCTGCCCTGCTCACGCATTCCCACGGCTTCAGCGATGTGAAGGACGAAATGCTGGCCGAGCTCGCGCACACGCCCATTGCCGTGCTGGGGGCCATGGCCGGCTGGGCGCGCTGGCTCCAGCTGCGCCTGCCGCGCACGCGGGCTTCCCGCGCCGCGGGCGTTGTTTGGCCGCTGTGCCTGTCGCTTGTGGGTGTTTTACTGCTGGACTACCGCGAGTCTTGATATGCTGCGATTGCCTTGTCTCACGCTGCCCGCTACCGCGCGGCGGCACCCATGCCCGCTCCACAGAAAAGGTCCGCCATGCCGCAACTCCGCCGCCGTCTTGCTTTCACGCTGCTTGCTCTGCTCCCCTTCGGTGCGCTCGCGCAGCGGCTGCCGGGCACGGCCGTGCCTCGCCATTACACCCTGGCGCTTGCGCCCGACCTCACAAATGCGACCTTCTCGGGCGAGGAAACCATTGACATCACGCTCGCCGCGCCGAGCAGCACAATCACCCTGAACGCGGCCGAGATCACCTTTCGCTCTGTCACGGCGAACGGTCAAACAGCGCAGGTGAGCGAAGACAAGGGCAAGGAGCAGGCGACGTTTACCTTCCCGCAGGCGCTGCCGGCCGGGCCCGCCGCGCTCCATATCGTGTACTCCGGCATCCTTAACGGGCAGCTGCGCGGGTTTTACCTTTCCAAAACCGTTAAGCGCAACTACGCCGTCACGCAGTTTGAGCCGACCGATGCGCGCCGGGCCTTTCCGTCCTTCGATGAGCCTGCCCTGAAAGCCTCCTTTGACGTAAGCCTCACGGTCGACAAAGCCGACACGGCCATCTCCAACACCAACATCATCTCCGACACGCCGGCGGCCGACGGCGCAAAGCACACGCTCAGGTTCGCGACGACCCCGAAGATGTCGACCTATCTGGTGGCTTTCCTGGTCGGCGACTTCGTTTGCACCAAAGGCGAAAGCGACGGCGTGCCCATCCGCGCCTGCTCCACGCCCGACAAGCTCGCTTTAACGCCCTACGCCGTACAGGCGGCCGAGTTCGTGCTGCATTACTACGACACCTACTTCGGCATCAAGTACCCGATGCCCAAGCTCGACATGGTCGCGATTCCCGACTTTGAAGCGGGCGCGATGGAGAACTTCGGCGCAATCACCTACCGCGAAACCGATTTCCTGCTCGATGAAAAGCATGCCTCGCTCGAAGGCCGGGAGCGCGTGGCTCAGGTGGTCGCGCACGAGATGGCGCACCAGTGGTTCGGCGATATGGTGACGATGCAGTGGTGGAACAACCTGTGGCTCAACGAGGGCTTTGCCACCTGGATGGAAAACAAGCCCGTCGCCGCCTGGCACCCGGAGTGGCGCGTGCCGGAGCAGGAAGCCGCTTCGCTGGATGCCACGCTGAACCTGGATGCCCAGGCAATCACGCGCACCATCCGCGCGGAAGCGAACACTCCGGACGAGATCAATGAGATGTTCGACGGCATCACCTACCAGAAGGGCGGCGCGATCATCGGCATGGTTGAGAGCTACCTGGGCGAGGAGCAGTTCCGCAAGGGGGTCCACAACTACCTGCAAGCGCACCTGTTTGCGAATGCAACGGCCGAGGACTTTTGGAATGCGCAGACCCAGGCCAGCGGCAAGCCGGTGGACGCCATCATGCGCAGCTTTGTCGGGGAGGCAGGCGTCCCGCTGCTCACCTTTTCCGACCCGGCCGGCGGCAAAATCGCCGTGCAGCAGACGCGCTTCTTTCTGAGTCCGGCCGCCGGGCGCGCGCATGCCGCGGACCCGCCGCAAACCTGGACGGTGCCGGTCTGCTTCAAAGGCGCAGCCGCCGACTGCCCGCTGCTCACCGGCGCACGGGACTCGCTCCCGGTAGCGGCAAGCTCTCCTTTGTTCGCCAACGCCCGCGCCCGCGGCTACTACCGCAGCCTGTACCCGGCCCCCGTGCAGGCGCGGCTGGCGGCGCAGGTGGAAACCGCTTTGCTGCCGACCGAGCGCATCAGCCTGATCGGCGATACCTGGGCGCAGGTGCGCGCGGGCAAAAGCAGCGTGGCGCAAAGCCTTGACCTGGCGCTGGCGACGCGCGGCGACGAAAGCGCCGAGGTGACGGCCACCGTGCTCGGCGACCTCCAATCCATCGACGCGCGCCTGCTCCCGACGCCCGAGCAGAAGCAGCAGTTTGCCGCGTGGGTTGTCCGCACCTACAAGCCGGAACTCGCGAAGCTTGGCATGCCTTCCTCCGGCGATACGCCGGAGCAGGCCCAGCGCCGCGCGGAGCTGTTTTCGCTGGTGGGCGGCACCGGCCGGGACCCGGACACGATCGCAGCGGCACGCCGGCTGACGCTGGAGGCGCTGCAAAATCCCGACTCCGTTGATCCCACCCTGGAGCGCCCGGCCTTTACGATCGCGGCCGAAAACGGCGACGCCGCGTTGTTTGACCGGATGCAGAAGGAGGCGGAAACAGGCACCAATCCGCAGCGGTCTGAAGGTGCCCTGGCGCTGCTGGCCGACTTCCGGGAGCCTGCCCTGACCGATCGGGCGCTGGCCTATGCCGCTTCCGGCAAGGTCAAGAATCAGGACTCGCTTTTTATCATCGCCGGCGCGCTCGGCAATCCGGATACCCGTGACGAGGCGTGGAAGTACATCCAGGCGAACTGGCCCGCGATCTCGGCCCAGCTGACGGAGATGAACGGCGGCTACCTGGTGCGCTCCGCGGGTTCCTTCTGCTCGGCGGAAAAGGCCGATGAAGTGAAGCAGTTCTTTACCGCGCACCCGGTGCATGCTTCGGCGCGCGGGCTCCAGATCGCGCAGGCGCAAATCCAGGATTGCGTGGAGTTCCGGGAAGCGCAGCAGGCCAACGCCGTCCAGTGGCTGAACGCGCACACTCAGTAGGGCAT
>CAXTSG010000206.1:0-1009 GCA_964246825.1 uncultured Acidobacteriaceae bacterium
CGCGTCCAAATCGGCATTTCTCACGGGCATGGTGGTCGTGTTTGTTCCATTTTTGTCGCTTACGGACCGTTTGCGGGCACCCGGCGCTGCCCGCCCCGGGGCGGGGGCGTTTGCCGGGGCCGGGCTGGGCTTTGCGGGGCTTGCACTGTTGGCCGTACCCGCGGCTGAGCCGTGGTCGCTCCGGGCGTTCGGCTCCATTAGCCGGGGCGACTGGCTGACGGTGGCCTGCGCGGGCGCGTTTGCCCTGCATCTGCTGACCCTTGCGCACGGCTCGCGGCATGTTCCGTTTCAGGCGCTGGCGGCCGTGCAGGTCGGCACGGCTGCCGTCGTTATGGCGGTCACGCTGCCGTTGTTTGAGCCGCACTCTTACCTCCACCCAAGCGCACGCTTCCTCGCGGCCTGGCTGGTAGCGGCGCTGCTGGCCACCGCCGCGGCGTTTTCGGTCCAAAGCTGGGCGCAGCGATTTTTGCCGGCCAGCCATATTGCCCTGGTCTTCGCGCTGGAGCCGGTTGTGGCTGCGGCGACCTCGTTTGTCGTGCTGGGCGAGCGGCTGCGCGGGCGCGCCCTGCTCGGGGCGGCGCTGGTACTGTTGGCGATCGTTGTTTCCGAGCTGTTCCCTTCGGGCGGGGTGCAGCCTTCCGCGCATGAGGCCGCGCCGGTGTCCTAAATACAAACACCGCGCCTGTTGCCGGGCTCCTGCGTCTAATGGGAGAAAGCCCGGTTTGTTCCCGCAAACGCCTGCCTCGGCACGGGAGCGTGTTTCGCGCATCAGTACACTGGGTAGGCAGGGGTTCAGGCGCGGGGAACCGTCGCGCTTCAGCAAGGGAGTTTGGCTGCTTCAAACTCCATCTATGGAAAGTGGAAAGGCACGAGGATAGATCCAAGATGAATGCACCGTTTGAACGGTTTCCCATACGCCGGCTGGCGTCTTCTTTCACGATTTTGGCAACGCTGTCCGCGGGCATCCTGATCGGCTCCGTGGTGGCGCATGGCGTACACGGGCAGGACA
>CAXTSG010000206.1:1019-5420 GCA_964246825.1 uncultured Acidobacteriaceae bacterium
GGACAAGGCCGTGGACACGCGCGACGCGACTCCTCTCCATGTGCCGGACCCGAAAACCATGTCCACCGTGTTTACGCAGATTGCCAAGCAGGTAGGCCCGGCGGTGGTCAACATCAACGTGGAAACACTGCCCAAGGAAGACACGACCGCGCGCAACAGAAAGCGCGGCCGCGCGACGCCGCAGCCCCAGGCACCGGATGACGGCCAGGGCGGCGACGATGACGACGGCGGCAGCGCGCAAGGCGGGCAGGGCGGCGACAATGGTCTCCAAGACTTCTTCAACCGCTTCTTCGGCGGAGTCCCGGGCCAGGGCGGCGACGGGCAGGACCAAGAGCGGCGCGCGCTCGGCTCCGGCTTTATCGTGGATGGGCGCGGCTATATCGTGACCAACAACCACGTTGTCGACAAGGCCGACCGGATCAATGTGAAGCTCACAACCGACCCGGAAAATGATCCGGGCCACCGCGCGACCGTGATAGGCGTGGATAAAGATACCGATCTTGCCGTGATCAAGATCGACATTCCGGGCAAGGTGCTGCCGACCGTGAAGCTGGGCAACTCGGAGTCGGCGCAGGTCGGGGATTGGGTGGAGGCGATCGGTTCGCCGTTTGACCTTTCGCAGACCGTGACGGCCGGCATCATTTCGGCCAAAAACCGCACCATCGACCAAAGCGTTTCCGGGCAGTTCCAGCACTTCATCCAGACGGACGCGGCCATCAATCCCGGCAACTCCGGCGGGCCGCTGCTGAACATGGCGGGCGAGGTTGTCGGCGTCAACACAGCCATCTTTACCCAGTCGAACGGCTACCAGGGCATCGGCTTTGCGATGCCGGCTAATACGGTAGTGAATGTCTACAACCAGCTGATCGGACCGGACCACAAGGTCGTGCGCGGATCCATCGGCATCTCCTTCCAGGCCCAGATCACGACGGCCGTGGCTAAGGTTTACGGGGCGAGCAACGGTGTCTTAATCCGCGAAGTAAGTCCGGGCGGACCGGCGGACAAGGCCGGGCTCAAGGCAAACGATGTCATTGTGTCGGTCGACGGCAGCCCGGTAAAGAACGGCAACGACTTGGTGGATAACATCTCACCGAGGAAGCCGGGCTCGACGGTTTCGATCGGCTACCTGCGCGGCGGTCAAAAGGAAACAGCAAATGTCGGCATCGCGGATCGAACAAAGACCGCGCTTGCGTTGAACGGCGGCGCCGGCAACGGACCGGAGAACAGCCCGGACAATCCTGGACCGAGCGCTTCACAAAGTAAGCTGGGCTTGACCGTGGCCGACCTGCCGCCGAATGCTCCTTCCGGCGTGCACGGCGTGATTGTGCAATCCGTGAAGCCGGGCTCGTTTGCTGATGACCTGCAAGGGCTTGGTCCGGGCCAGGTCATCCAGGCGATTAACCGCAAGCCGATCCGCAGCAAGGCCGAGTTCGACGCGATCGCGGCTTCGCTGAAGTCGGGCGATGACGTGGTATTTGAAATCGTCTCGCCGCGCGACCGGACGCACACCACCTCGCTGGTCGGCGGTACACTGCCGTAACCGGAAATCGGCAGGGCCGAGTAGAAACTCTGCCCGGCCCTGCCGATATTCAGACTAGTTCTCGGACGGGTTGGTACATCGGTTTTCTCAGGTTTGTTGCAATTCTTTAAGGTGTCGGGGTAGGCTTCAGGAAACACCAAACTTTCCCTTGAGGTTTGTTGCATGGTTCGTTCCACACGTTTGGTCGCGATGCAGTGCGTAGGCTTGGCTCTCCTCGCGGCAGTCACGCCCGCGATTGCTTCCCGCAGCCACAAGCTGATCTCCATGGCAAGCCACCATAAAGGCGGTCACGGACGCCACCATGCGGCACCTGTGGTTGCGCATTGGACTCCCGGCCAGCGCGGCATTGACCCGGACCGGACGCGCGCCATCCAGACCGCTTTGATCGGCCGGAGCTACCTGACCGGCACACCCTCGGGCGAGTGGGACGCGGAAACCGAAGCCGCGATGCAGAAGTTTCAAAACGACAACGGATGGCAAACCAAGCTGATGCCGGACTCACGCGCCTTGATTAAACTAGGGCTGGGCTCGAACGGCAGTGCCGTAGCCCTGGGCAGCACCCCAAGCACCCCCCTACAGCAGTCCACAGGCGCCGACACCCTGGCGGCGGCTCACTCGATTCTGAACTAATTTATCGCTTTCCAGAAAGGCCGCTTTCTACAGCGGCCTTTCTGTATGTGAGATACGCTTAGAACCTTTCCCCTCGCAGTAAATCCGCCGTAGTTTCACGCCTGCGGATCAGCCTCACCCGCTTCCCTTCCACCAACACCTCGGCTGGGCGGCCGCGCGTGTTGTAATTTGAGGCGAGCGACATTCCATATGCGCCCGCATCCAGAATGGCAAGTAAATCCCCGGCTTTTACCGGCGGAAGCGCGCGGTCGCGCGCAAAGAAGTCCCCGCTTTCGCATACCGGCCCCACTACGTCGACCGGCTCGCTTTGGGAGTGCTTTTCCGGAGCGGCGACCGGCTCGATCGCATGGTACGCGCCGTAGAGCGAAGGCCGGATCAGGTCATTCATGCCGGCATCCGTGATCACAAAGCGTTTCGAGCCGTTCTGCTTCGTCGAGAGCACCCGGGTTAACAAAGCCCCGGCCTGGGCAACCAGGAAGCGGCCGGGCTCCAGCAGCAGCTCCAGCCCGGGCTCCGGAAGGCCGGCAAGTGCTTCGCGTACCGCCGCGGCATAGGCTAGAACACTCGCGCGCGGGTTCCAGTCCGATTTTTGGTCATACGCAATGCCGAGGCCGCCGCCGAGATCGATCGAGCGCAGATGCTGTTCACCGTCGCTTCTCAATTGCCGCAGGAGGCTGACCACCCGGACCGCCGCCGCGCCAAAAGGTTCGGCATCTCGAATCTGCGAACCGATGTGAACGCTGACGCCCTCGGCCCGCAGTCTGCGAGCCTCCTTGCCTCGACGAGCCCGCGCATACAAACCCCGGGCTTCACTCATGGCTACGCCGAACTTATGATCGCTCAGGCCGGTCGAGATGTATGGGTGCGTGTCTGCGAAAACATCAGGGTTGACCCGCAAAGCAAAAGGCGCGGTGACGCCGCGGCGGGCGGCGCGCTCGGCCAGCAGGTGGAGCTCGGCCTCGCTCTCGACATTGAAGATACGAATACGCGATCGGAGCGCCAGGTCAAGCTCCGCAGCGGTTTTACCCACGCCCGAGAACACCACCCGGGAGGCCGCCCGTTTGTCTACGGTGAGCACCCGTTCAAGCTCCCCGCCGGAAACAATGTCAAAGCCGCTACCGGCCCTTGCAAGCAGTTTGAGGATGGCCAGCGATGAATTTGCCTTAACCGAGTAGCAAAGCAGGTGCGCAATGCCGGCAAATGCTTCCGAGAACAATGCTTTACGTTCAAGTATCGCATCCGCTGAGTAGACGTAAAGCGGTGTATTGAAACGCTTTGCCAGTTTCGATAAAGGGACAGGTCCGCAGTAAAGTTCGCTCCTGGAACGGGGGCGGATGAAAGGGCGGACAGGAGAGTTCACCCTTTAAGGGTAGCTGCCGTGGCTTCACTTGCCAAGGAGAAGCCTTTACGAACCGGCCGGGCGTGCCGGAGCCGAAAGCAGGAGCGGCTCCTCAGGCATCACAATTCAAAAAATCACATAGGCTGCCAGACCCGCGCCGCTGGAGAAGCCGGTGATCAGCACGGTGAGCACGCGCACCCAGGTCAAATTCCACCCGTAGTGCTTTGCAAGCCCCGCGCAAACGCCGGCTATGGAGCGATTGGTCCGAGGCCGCACCAGCCTTTGTTCTCCGTAAGTCACCAGCGGGGCTGCCGGGGCACCGCACGCCGAACAAAACCTTGCTTCCGCGGCCAGAGCAGTGCCGCAGCCTCCACAAAACATAATGTCTCCTCCGTCGTTCGATACGCAGAGCACTGCCCTACAGTTCCCCGGCTCAGGCAGCGGTGTAGGCACGGCGCAGCAGCTTACGCGCTTCCTCTCCCTGCACGGTATCGGGCCCCAAAGCCATGACTTCCTGATAGTTTTCACTGGCTTGGGCATGGTCGTGCAGCAGGTCAAAGGATTTGCCGGCGGCAAGGAGGCAGCGCTGCTTCAGCTCCGGGCTGACGGCAGGAAGAGCGGCGGCGCTGCGATAGGCCGCCGCTGCTTCCGCGTACATCTTTTGCCCGCGCAGGGTATCTCCCAGGCCGAAATAGCCGAGCTCCAGATGGGCATTGTGGAAGTAGCCCGGCTCACGGACCTCTTCCAAAACATGCCGGTAGCGTGCGATGGCCGTCGGCCCCTGCCCGGCGTCTTTCTGGAGGTTTGCGACCTCAAGCTGGAAAAGGTAGTCATGCGGGTACTCCGCCGCCAGCGTTTCCGCAATTGACTCAGCCTCGGCATACTTCGCCTC
>CAXTSG010000207.1:0-4346 GCA_964246825.1 uncultured Acidobacteriaceae bacterium
CGGCGGAAAGCCCTGGGGGCGCGCCCGCGCGGCAAAGCGCCCGCGAGCCGAGCTGCTCGACATAAAAGCGAAATGCAAGCGGCGTGGGGATGCGCCCGGCCGAGCTGTGCGCCTGGTCCAGCAGCCCGGCCTCGCCGAGCGAGGCCATCACGTTGCGCAGCGTGGCGGCGCTCATGCCGTCCTTGTGCGCGAATACGCGCGCCAGCCCCTGCGAGGCCACCGGCTCGCCCGTGGCGATGTAGGCCTCGATGATGGCCAGGAGCACAAGGCGCTCCCGCGGCGAAATGCGGACGGATGGAAGCATAAGGGAGACCGGGCGTCCCTCCTCAAGGGCGCGTGTGGTGCCTGATTCTCTACCGACGCCGGAGCCGGGTCAAGGGTGTCAAAGTGCTTTCGAGGTCACGGAAGTGTGACTGCGCCAAACAGGAACACCCCAACCCGCAACCAGCAGCAGCAGGATGTAGGCCGCCTGCATCGCCGTCCGCACAGGAACGCCCGGCATCGGCAGCCCCCCTATCGTGCGCCCGGCGACATGGATATTCGCGGGAAAGATGGCCACCATGAAAATCGCCAGCGCAGCTGCCGCCGTTTGTCTCGTGCCGGGCAGGAGCAGGCCGGCCGCGCCGAGCAGCTCCGGAATGCCGGTCGCCGTGATAAGCCATGCCTCGGGCGGAAACGGCGGAGGAATCAACGGCACAAACACCTGCGGCCGCAGAAGGTGCAGCGTGCCGGAAGCGATCAAGGGAGCGGCGGCCGCAATGCGGATCGTTAAAGCGGTACGCGGCGGCAGCGCCCGAAAACGGCGCGCGATAAAGAATGCCGCGATCGTAGCCGACAAGCCGAGCAGCGGGACGACATAGCGGGGCTGAAAGGTCATGGGCATCCCATAGCTGCTGAGGAGGACCGTTACGTAGGTCTCCCCCGGGTACCACCCCGGACGCTCCGCTTACCGCAGGATCGGCGCGGCGGAACCTAAGCGCGCTTTTTCAAGGTTTCGATAGCCTCGCCGTGCGCGCCCGTAATTGAGAAAAACTGGCGAAGATCGGCGTCTACGCGGTCGAAGCGGGCGTCCATTTTCTCAAAGCGCGCTTCAAGCTTGTCCATCCGAGCATTCAACTCGGTGCGGAATCCGTCGATGCGGCTGCCGAGGCTGTCCATGTGCTTGCTGAGGTCGTCGATGCGGCCGCTGAGGCTGTCGGTACGGCTGCTAAGAACGTCAACACGGCTGCTCAGGCTGCCAACGCGGTTACCGAGGTCGTCGGTACGGCTGCTGAGGCCGTCAACGCGGCTGCTGAGATCGTCGGTACGGCTGCTAAGATTTTCAACGCGATTACTGAGATCATCGGTACGGCTGCTAAGGCTTTCAACGCGGCTGCTAAGGCTTTCAACGCGGCTGCTAAGGCCGTCAACGCGGTTGCTGAGGACGTCGGTGAGGCTGCTAAGGCCGTCAACGCGGTTGCTGAGGACGTCGGTGCGGCTGCTAAGGCCGTCAACGCGGCTGCTCAGACCGTCAATGCGGCTGCTCAAGTTCCCGAAAAGCGCCAGCATCACGCCCGTGTTGAGCAGAACAAGAAATGAAGGAATGCCTATAGCCAAATAGAGCTGAACGTTTGTCACGGTGAAAACTCCCATGCTGCCGGCCGCCGCTTTGGGTGCCTCTACCCACCATATCGGCAGGTCGTCACTCGAGGCCAGCAAAAAGGCGGCAGTGGCCCGCTTTCAATCAGTCAGACCCCTTCGCCATGGCCGCTGAAACAGCGGGTGCCGCTACCGGCGGCAGGTTATAAATCTCGATCGCGCCCTCGCGCAGAATAGCCAGCTTGCCGCCGTCCGGCGACAGGGCAAAGTTCTCCCCGGCCGTCATGATGGGCGTCGCATCCAGCACGGCATCCAGCTTGCCGGACTCGATAGAAAAAACACCCACCGGCTGGCCCAGAATGGAATCCTCCCCGACCGGATCCAGCGTCGAAAGGTCGTGGTTCACCTCCACCGACCCGTAGGCAAACCGGTTGCCGGCCGCGCTGTAAGCATAGGTGCCCCAAGTAAAGCGCGACTGCCAGGTCTGCTCCCACAGCTTGCGGCCGCTCAGGTCAAAGGCATCCACAAGCGAGTCAGCGGAGTACGGCAGGCAGCCCTTCGTTAAAAACGTCTGCTGGCTCAGCGGCTGCACTGAAGGCTGGCAGGTGCTCGTCACGCTGGTGATGGTGCGCCCTTCGCCGTGAAACGGGTTCATCACCACATCCCACTGCTTTCCCTTGCCCTGCTGGAGGCCCAGGTAGCCGCCTTCCACCATCGGCAGCACCACGGCGCGCGAAAGATGACCGGCGCGGCTGGCGACTTTGCCATGCGTATCCACCACCAGGAGGCTGTACTGCTGCGGGTGCTCCGGCAGGTGCGGCGCATCGTCGCCCAGCGTGGGCGCCGAGGGCTTGTCGGCATCCTCCTCAACAGGCTTGGCAAACTCCACCAGCAGCGTGCTTGCATCGGGCGAAAGCTGCACGGAGGCCAATGTCCCCTCCGGATACAGGTACGTCGAGAGCTTCAGCGTCTTGTCGCCCAGGTACAGGGTGTCGCGCTGCCGCATCAGAAAGCGGCCGTCCGTCAGCATCCACAGGTAGCGCTCCCGGTCATGGAGCCGCCAGTCGCCTTCCGACTCAATCTTGCCGCTGGGTACGGTCAGCACCAGGGCGCGGATTGTCTGGTCCTGGTCGTCCTTGGGCTCGTCCGGCTCCCGGCGCATCAGGCGGGCCACATGAAAGGTAAACAGCAGGTGATTGGCGTCGAGAAAGTCAAGCGTCGCCGCGGGAATGCGGTACGGCATAAAGAACTTGCCCGGAGGCACAAAGCCAAGCGGCTCCACCGGAATCCGTGCGGACGGGGTACGTTCCTGCGGGGCCGGAGCGGGCTTTGCCGGAGGAAGGGCGCGCATGAGAACCGGCAGCGTAAGAGCAGCCATGCCGCAAACCGTGGATCGCGCCTTCCTGGATAAGCTCATATGAGCTATTGTGCAACAGGGCGTGTCGGGCTGAGTATGTCGAAAGGCGTGCCGGGTTCCACGGCATGGAGCACGGCGGGACGGCTTCTTCCTTCTGCGCCGCCCTTACCTCTGAAAACCGACTCTTACCCCCTTATGACACTTCCGCGGTCCCGATTTTCGACGCAAGCGGTAGGCTGCGTCGCCCTGCCTTTGCTTTTCACGCTCCTGCCGCATGCCCGCGCCCAACAGCCTGCCCCGGCTTTGCACGCCCTGGACCCCGCCCTGCGCGACGCCGCGGCCGACCCCTGCACCGACTTCTACCGCTACAGCTGCGGCGGCTGGCTCGGGCGCAATCCGATTCCGGAAGACCGCTCCGCCTACGGCCGCGACAGCGAGGTGGAGGATGCGGACGAGCAGGTGCTGCGCTCCATCCTTGCAACCGCCGCCGCACAGGCAAGCACCGGCAACTAGGAGAAGATCGGTGCCGCTTACGCCGCCTGCATGGACACCGACGCCATCAACGCCGCCGGAACCAAGCCCTTTGCCGCGAAATTTGCAAGGATTGCCGCGCTCAAGCGCCGGGAAGATCTGCCCGCGCTGCTGGCTGCGCTTCATGCCGACGGTACCCCGGGCTTCTTCACCTTCGGCCCCCAGCAGGATTTCCGCAACGCCGAGCAGGAAATCGCCGTGGTCGCCCAGCCCCGGCTCGGCCTGCCGGAAAAAGGCTACTACGACCGGCCCGACGGCCCAAGCTCGGAGCTGCGCAACCAGTACACGGCCCATGTACGCAGAACCTTCCTCCTGCTCGGCGAAGCCCCGTCTGATGCCGCGCGCGACGCCAACACCGTGCTGCGCCTGGAAACCGCGCTGGCCGCCGCGTCGCTGTCTCCTTTGGAAATGCGCGACCCCACCCTGCTCTACCACCGCACGCCGCTGGTTCAGTTCGACGCGAACTCGCCCGAGCTCCGCTTCCGCGGCTTTCTTAAAGCCGCCGGTGCGCCGCCGGTCGAGTCGCTAAACGTGGCCGAGCCGCTGTACTTCCTTTCTCTCCATGAAACGCTCGAAAAAACCGGCCTCGCCGACATCAAAGCCCTGCTGCGCTGGAACGTGGTGCGCTCCATGCAGGCCACGGCGCTGCCGCGGGCGCTGGACGATGAACACTTTGCCTTCTACGGCAAGGTGCTCAACGGAGTTCCCCAGCAGCGGCCGCGCTGGAAGCGCTGCGCCGCCGCCGTGGATGAAGAGCTGGGCGAGGCTTTGGGTCAGGTCTACGTGGCCGAGCGCTTTCCGCCCGAAAACAAGGTCCGCACCGAGCAGCTGGCGCACGCCGTTGTGGAGGCCGCCGACCGCGACATCAACACGCTCGACT
>CAXTSG010000207.1:4356-5412 GCA_964246825.1 uncultured Acidobacteriaceae bacterium
CTTCGCCTGGTCGCCGACAACATCGGCTACCCGGACAAGTGGCGCGACTACAGCACCCTCGCCATCCGGAAGGACGACGCCTTCGGCAATGCGGAGCGCGCCGCGGCCTTCAACGTTGCGCGCGACACGCGCAAGATCGGCAAGCCGGTCGACCGCACCGAGTGGACCATGACGCCGCCTACCGTAAACGCCTACTACGACCCGCAGTTGAACAGCATCAATTTCCCGGCCGGCATCCTCCAGCCGCCGTACTTCGATGAAACGCAAAACGATGCCGTGAACTACGGCTCCATCGGTGCCGTAATTGGCCACGAACTGACCCACGGCTTCGATGACGAAGGGCGGCAGTTTGACGGGCACGGCAACCTGCGCGACTGGTGGCGCAAGGACGACGCCAAGCAGTTCAACGAGCGCGCGGAGTGCGTTGCCGCCGAGTACAGCGGGTTCATCGAGGTCGATACCCTCCACGTCGACGGGAAGCTGACGCTCGGCGAGAACCTGGCGGATCTGGCCGGGCTGCGGCTTGCCTTTCTGGCCTACACGGCCCGGGCCAAGGACGCGGGCATCAACCTGGATGCGCCCGGCGACCCTGCCTACGGCGGCCTGACCCCGGCGCAGCAGTTCTTTACGGCCTACGGGCAAAGCTGGTGCGAAAGCACGCGGCCTGACGCCCTGCGGCAGCGCGTCGCCACCGACCCCCATGCGCCCGAGCAGTTCCGTGTCAACGGCGTCGTCCAGAACATTCCCGCCTTTGCCGAAGCCTTCCACTGCAAGGCCGGCGCGCCCCTGGCCCCGGCAAAGCGATGCACGATCTGGTAAGCGCCGGGCACCTCACCGCGCGGGCCGGGCGGTCTCCTCGCTGCCGCCGAGCAGCCCCGCCACGCCGGCCGCGCTCCTGCGCGACCACTCTGTCCCGGAAGCCCAGGCCAGCCCCAAAATCAGCACGCCGCAGCCCGCGGTGATCCACCAGATCGGGTGCGTTGCCTCCGCGAAGCTCACCCCGTGCGCGCGGCTCGCGTTTACCACCGTGCCGGCCACCGCCACGCCCAGCGCCAG
>CAXTSG010000208.1:0-5389 GCA_964246825.1 uncultured Acidobacteriaceae bacterium
CGCGCCGCACCTGGGGCGTCATCGAAATGCCGGCAGGGGCGGCCGGGGGGGGGGGGGTCAGGGGGGGTGCGGCGGCCGGGGCGACGGTAGCGGGCGGGGCGGGCGGATGCGGCCGAGCCGCTACCGCCGCATCATGGGCGGCGCGGAAAGCCGGGGAAACCGCCGGGCCGGGAAGCGAAGCATCGTCGCCGGTGCCGGCGGTTTTGCGTGTGTTTTCGCTGGCCACCGTGCCTTCAGTGTAGGGGGCGATTCGTTGGCCGGGGGTCAAGCTGTCCGCTTTAGGCACCGCATTCGGCGAGTAATGGTCAGAGTGGAGGGCTGAAGGCGGATGGAGCGGGGCGGAATCGGCATCGGCCGCCGTCGCGGGGGAGGAGCCGGGAGAGGCATCCGGCGCATCCGGGTTTGCCGCGTCGGAAGCGCTCGGAAGCCGCTGCGCCAGCACGTCGGAAGCCCGCTGTGCTTCCCGGGCTGCTTCGGCCTTGGCCGCGGCTTCCGCCTTGGCGACGGCAGCCGCCTTGACCGCGGCCGCGGTACCCTGGCTTCGCACGAGATCGCGGCGCGCCTGCGCTGAAAGCGTTTCGCCGGTGCCGGTTACCACCAAAACTTCTTCCAAGCGGCTCAGGTTCGCGGCCGGCTTGAGCACGATATCCACGAGAGGCTGGTTCAGCGTATCGGGAACCACCCGGTCCACAACGCCCACCGGCAGGCCGCGCGGGAAGATTTGATCGCCGCCCGAAGTCAGCACCGCCTGGCCCGGCTTGATCCGGTCATCCGGCATGAGGTTTGTGATCATGGCATGGCCTACGTTGTCGCCGCGCAGGATGCCGCGGGTGCGCGTTTCCTCCAGAAGGACCCCGGCCGCGCTGGATGGGTCCGAGATTTCAAGAACCTGGCTGGAATGATCCGTTACCTCGCGGATACGGCCCACAATGCCGTCCGTGGTGATGACCGGCATCTCCGGGGCAATGCCGTCCGCGGAGCCTTTATCTATATAGAGGACGCGTCCGTGGTCGGAGCCGCTGGTGCCGACCACCTGCGCCGGCAAGGTTTGGTCGACGTAATGCTGCTTGAAGGCCAAAAGCTCCTGAAGCCGCTGGCCTTGCCGGGCTTCCTCGGCCAGCGCGGCCTGCTCCAACTGCAGCCGCTGATTTTCTTCCTGCAATTGCCGGTTTTGTTCCTTCAAACCGACCAGGTTGATGTAGCCGGACCAGATCCCCCGAAAGGTGAGCCCGCCGCGATGCAGCACGGCCTCGGGCGGCGTCACCACCGTGTGGACGCCCATCCGCAAAGCCTGAACGCCGGCCGCGTCCGCCGCCGCCGCGCCGGGAAGCTTGGGGTGCACCTGCACGGCGAGCAGCACGAACTGTACAAGAAGCGCCGCCGCCAAGACCAGGCTGTTTCTGTATCGGGTAAAGAAGGAGTCCATCCGTGAGTCCTAAAACAAGGGAGTCCTGAAGCTCAATCAATCTTGATTTTACGGAGCAGGCGAAAGTCGGAAAGCATTTTGCCGGTGCCCAGCACCACGGATGCCAAGGGATCATCAGCGACGGAAACAGGCAGGCCGGTTTCTTCGCGGATGCGCTTGTCGAGATTCTTAATGAGCGCGCCGCCGCCGGTCAGCACGATGCCGCGGTCAGAGATGTCGGCCGAAAGCTCGGGCGGGGTGCGCTCCAGCGCGACACGGATGGCGTTCATGATGGTGGAAATGGACTCGGCCAGAGCTTCGCGGATTTCAGAGTCTTCGATGGTGATGGTCTTCGGCACACCCTCAATCAGGTTGCGGCCTTTAATCTCCATTTGCAGCGGCTTGTCGAGCGGGTAGGCCGAGCCGAGCTCGATCTTGATCTGTTCGGCGGTGCGCTCGCCGATAAGCAGGTTATATTTGCGCTTCAGATAGTTCATGATCTGCTCGTCCATCTGGTTGCCGGCCATGCGGACCGAGCGCGAATAGACAATGCCCGAAAGCGAGATCACGGCAATATCGGTGGTACCGCCGCCGATATCGACGACCATGTTGCCCTGCGGCTCCGTGATGGGCAGCCCGGCGCCGATGGCGGCAACCATGGCCTGCTCGACCAGGAAAACCTCGCTGGCCTTGGCGCGATAGGCCGAGTCTTCAACCGCGCGTTTTTCTACCTGTGTAATCTCTGAAGGGACGCCAATGACGATGCGCGGGTGCACCATCATCTTGCGGTTGTGCGCTTTCTGGATAAAGTAGTTCAGCATCTTCTCGGTGATCTTGAAGTCGGCGATGACGCCGTCCTTCATGGGCCGGATGGCGACGATATTGCCCGGGGTGCGCCCGAGCATTTCCTTCGCTTCCTTGCCGACAGCTTCCACCTCGCCGGTGTTTTTATTGATGGCGACGATGGAAGGCTCGTTGACGACAATGCCCTTGCCGCGCGCGTAGACCAGCGTGTTGGCCGTGCCGAGATCGATAGCAAGATCGCTCGAAAAGACACTGAACAGCGAACGCACTCCGTGCGACCGCGACGAACGCGATTGAAAACCGTTGGCTGGCATGAAGCGGGTGCGGATTCCCCTGAAGTGACCTCATTGTAGCGCCTTCATTGTTTCTTTCGACGGCGGGAAATGGTGACGAGCCTCCGGAGGTAACTCGACGGAGCACCGTCTACGCGCGTCTCGAGGCTTCGGCCCCGCCGTTTATGATGGAGAGAAAGGAATCACGCGCAGAATGATTATCGGCGTTCCCAAGGAAGTGAAAGACCATGAAACCCGCGTCGCGCTGACCCCGGCCGGCGTGAAAGAACTGAAAGCCTCCGGGCACGTTGTGCTGGTGGAGCAGCATGCCGGCGAGCTGTCGGCATTTTCCGACGATGCTTACCAGTCGGCGGGGGCCGAGATCGTGGGCGCGGCGGCGGATGTGTGGACGCATGCCGAGATGATCGTCAAGGTGAAGGAGCCGACCGAGCGAGAGTATCTTCACTTTCGCCCCGGGCTGACGCTGTTCACCTATCTGCACCTGGCCCCGCTGCCCGAGCTTACGGAAAGCCTTGTGAGCCGTAAGGTAACGGGCATCGCGTATGAGACGATCCGCGACGCCGCGGGGACGCTGCCCTTGCTGACGCCGATGTCCGAGGTAGCGGGGCGCATGAGCGTCCAGGTGGGCGCTGCGTATTTGGAAAAAGGCAAGGGCGGCCGCGGGCTGCTGCTGGGCGGCATCCCCGGGGTGCCCCCGGCGGAGGTGTGCATCGTGGGCGGCGGCATTGTCGGTACCAACGCCGCGAAGATCGCGCTCGGCATGGGCGCGAAGGTCACGATCGTGGACCGCAATCTCCATCGGCTGCGCGAGCTTGACGATATTTTCGCGGGCCGGGTGTTTACACTGGCTTCCAACCTGCACAATGTGACTGAAGCCGTGCAGGCGGCCGATCTTGTGATCGGGGGTGTGCTGATTCCCGGCGCGGCCGCGCCGAAGATCGTGACCGCCGCCATGGTGAGCGGGATGAAGAAGGGCGCGGTGATCGTGGATGTCGCGATTGATCAGGGCGGCTGCATCGAGACCGCGCGGCCGACCTCGCACAGCCACCCTTCCTACGAGGTGGACGGCGTGGTGCACTACTGCGTGACCAACATGCCGGCAGCGGTGCCGAACACCTCGACGCTCGGGCTGACCAATGCGACCTTCCCGTATGTGCAGCGCCTGGCAAGCGGGGTGGAGGAGGCGCTGCTGGCCGATGAAGGGCTGGCGGACGGCGTGAACACGTATGCCGGGGTGCTTACCTGCGAGCCGGTTGCCGTGTCCCAGGGTCGCGGGTGGCAGCCGGTGCAGGAGCTGCTGCAATAGGCTTCAGCACGGAGGGACAGCCTTTCAGCTGCCCCTCACAAGCGCTAACGGGTGACCGTGACCGACCGCACCAGGCGGAAGGTTAATGGGGACTCTGCCGGAACGATGACCGGCTTGTTCCCGGTGAAGGCCGCTCCGGCGGTGCCGGCACCCGCGCCCAGAAGTCCGCCGATCAAGGCACCCTTGCCGCCGCCCGCGAGGCCCCCGATCAGGGCGCCGCCGCCACCGCCGCCGCCGACAAAACCGGCTGTGCGCTTCCCTTTTCCTTTTTGTTCCTGGTCGATGGAGTTGGTGGCGATCTCCAGGCTGCGGCCTTCGGCGCGGATGCTGTCAAGCCGAAGATCCAACTCGCCGGAGCCCTTGAAGCGGCCCTGCGACTTGGCGGCGACTACCGTGCCGGTCGCGGTAGAACCGGCGCGCACCAGGGTGACGCCGCGAACCCTGACATCGTTGGTGACTGTCGCGGAAAAGCTTTGCCCGGGCTGGCTGGTTTTGGAGCTCAGCTCTTCCCGCGTCGTGACCGTGATGCTGGTGCCGGCCGGGATGGTGTAAGAAGCCGGCTCCGCCGGTCTTGGGGCCGCCGCGTAGGAGGAGCCTGCCACGGAGCGGGATGCGGTCGATGCCGAGGGGAGCGCCTGCTGTGTCGGAACTGTGGTGGGAGCAGCGGTGACGGCGGACGACGGCGCGGACTCGGGGTTCATGGCCTGCTGCCCGGCTGCATTCGGAGCGGCCTGAGTCTGCTGCGGCGCGGCGGACCCTTGCTGCGAAGCCTGCTTGCTGCACCCGCCGGCAAGAAGCGATGCCGCCAGGGCACACGGAAGAACGAGGGGAGTTAAGGTTTTTGTTTTCATGGCGACAAGTGAGATGCCATGCG
The DNA here is from genome assembly GCA_964246825.1 of uncultured Acidobacteriaceae bacterium. GTDB lineage: Bacteria > Acidobacteriota > Terriglobia > Terriglobales > Acidobacteriaceae > EB88. The sequence goes on from CAXTSG010000208.1 coordinate 4,683, forward strand.
GCTGTACCCCGGTTTTCCTCGGCTGATTGCAACAGCCCGTTGCACGGACGGCAAAACTTCGCCGCGGGGCCGGGCTGTTAATCTTTGAGGCAGTTCGCAGTGTTGGTGGTAAGCGAGGCAAAGATGGGCGGAGCCGCGCACGAGACCTCTTCAAAACGACGCTTTTCGCTTTCCCTTCTGGGCGGCGGTCTCCTGTTTATCCTGCTCGGCATGAGCGCGCTGAATGCGTTCAACCTGCTGCCACCTCCCCACGGCAGTCCGCTGGCGCTGTTTGTTTTCACCGCGATCACGGTGGTGCTGTTTCTTCTGCTTCTGCTGCTTCTGCTGCTGCTGGCGCGCAACATTCTGAAGATGTACGGCGACGGGCGCTCCAGGGTGCTCGGGTCGCGGCTGCGCTCGCGCATGCTCCTGGGGGCGCTGCTGCTTTCTTTCGCGCCGATTGTGTTTATGGCGCTTTTCTCGTTTCTGCTGATGAACCGCTCGCTGGACCGGTGGTTTTCGCAGCCGGTGGTGCGTTTACGCGACCAATCCTTTGAACTTACGCTACAGCTGACGCGGTACGTGACCAACAATGCGCGGATCGAGGCGGAGTCGCTGGCGCGCTCGGAGGCTTTCAGCGGGTCCGGCGCGCCGGCCCCGGCGGCCCGCCCGCCCGCAATGCGCCGGCACCGCATTACGCTGGAAGGCGGCTTTGTGTATGTGTACCG
>CAXTSG010000209.1:0-716 GCA_964246825.1 uncultured Acidobacteriaceae bacterium
TCAACGTGGGTATCTGGACAGGCCCGGACGGGGAAACCGTGCTTGCCGCGCTCAACCCCGGCGGCTACGGCAGCCAGATTCGTTCCGATCTCAGCAAGGCTCCCCCGCCCGCGCCCGCCCCGCCCGCCGGTTCGCCTCCGCGCAGGGCCCGGCCGCAGGAGACGGATTGGCCGGCGCGCATCGACATTGACGGCAAGGCCACCGGTGTTTTCGCCGATTACCACTACATCGGCACCGGCGACATCGGCGGGGCCGTCAACGAGGAATCGGTCAAGCTGCTGGAGGCAACCGTAACCGGCGGCGAAGCTGTACTGCCTACCGCTTACAGTCCCACGCCCGCGGGCGCGACCGGACAGATCGTAACCGCGGGCACGCCGGTCCGCATGGGCGACGGCCCGGTCAAGGTCGTTTCCTCAACCGCCGACCAGATGTTCCTCGACATCAAGCCCGAGATGGAGGCAAAGCTGCCCGCCTACGGGGGCGACCTGGAGTTGATCAACCACTCCGCGGGCTCGCTTACCTCGCAGGCGTACCACAAGCGGTGGAACCGCAAAAACGAGCTCCTGGCCGACGCCGCTGAAAAGGCTTCGATGGCCGCGGACTGGATGGGCGGCCGCCCGTATCCCCAGGACCAGTTGAACAACGCCTGGACCCTTCTGATGGCCGGGCAGTTCCATGACATTGGCGCGGGCACCGCCACGCCGCGCGCGTACGAG
>CAXTSG010000209.1:726-5356 GCA_964246825.1 uncultured Acidobacteriaceae bacterium
GGGAAAAGGAACGCCCGTTCTTGTCTACAACCCGCTCAATATCGAGCGCGAGGATGTTGTGGAAGCAACCGTCCCCGGCGGCGCGGCAAAGGGCGTTGCGGTTTTCGGCCCTGACGGCAAACAAGTCCCGGCCCAGGTGGAAAACGGCAAGGTCCTGTTCCTCGCCAAGGTTCCGTCGGTCGGCTATGCCGTTTTCGACATGCGCCCGGGAAAGCCCGAAAGCTCCGCGGAGCTTAAGGTGACGCCGTCCTCGCTGGAGAATGCCCGTTACCGGGTCACCCTGAACGCGGCCGGCGACGTCAGCAGCATTTTTGACAAGTCCGTCAACAAGGAACTGCTGGCCGCACCCATGCGCCTGGCTGTGAACAACGATGCGCCGAAGCAATGGCCGGCATGGAACATGGACTTCGACCAGGAGCAGGCAGCCCCCCAAGCTTATATCGGCGGCACGGCCGCGGCCCGCATCGTCGAGAACGGCCCCGTGCGCATTGCGGTGGAGGTAACCCGCGAGGGCGAAGGCTCCAGGTTCACGCAGACAGTTCGCCTTTCGGCGGGCGACGCCGGCAACCGCGTGGAGTTCGGCGAGTCGGTGGATTGGCGTTCGCTCTCCGCCAACGTCAAGGTTATTTTCCCGCTTACCGCAACAAACAAACTGGCAACCTATAACTGGGAGGTCGGCACTGTGCAGCGGCCTGCCGCGTTTGACCGCCAGTTCGAGGTGGCGTCTCATCACTGGATCGACCAGACGGACGAGTCCGGCAGCTACGGCGCGACCATTCTGACAGACGTGAAGAACGGCTCGGACAAGCGCGACAGCAGCACCCTGCGTCTGACCCTGCTGCGCTCGCCCGGCGGCGCTTCCGAGATGCAGGGCGCTTACACCGACGAGCTCAACCAGGACTGGGGCCACCATGACATCCTGTTCGGCCTCGCGGGCCATGCCGGCGACTGGCGTCAAGGCCGCACCGACTGGCAGGGCTACCGCCTCAGCACCCCCATGATCGCTTTCACCACGGCGAAGCACCCCGGGAGCCTCGGCCGCAGCTTTTCGCTCCTGAGTGTGAGCAGCCCCAACATTCGCGTCCTTGCCTTGAAGAAGTCGGAGGGGAGCGATGAAATGATCGTCCGGCTCGTTGAACTGGACGGCAAGCCCGCGGACAAGGTCACGGTGAAGTTTGCCGGGCCGCTGCTGGCGGCGCGCGAGGTCAACGGCCAGGAACTGCCGCTCGGCCCGGCCGATGTGGTGGACGGCGCGCTCCAAACCTCGTTCAAGGGCTACCAGCCCCGCACCTTCGCGCTTAAGCTGGGCGCGGCACCGGCGCATGCCTCCGGCATCAGCTCGCAGCCGGTTCCGCTGCCGTATGACCTCGCCGCCGCCAGCAACGATGACACCAAAACCGTCGGCGGCTTTACCGGCCAAGGCGAGGCGCTGCCCGCGGAAATGCTGCCCGCGGAGCTCCGGGTCGACGGCGTTCGCTTTACCCTGGCCCCCGCCGCCACCGGCACGCCCGATGCCGTCACAGCGAAAGGCCAATCCATCGCCCTGCCGCAGGGCGGCTTCAACAAGGTCTATCTTCTTGCCGCCTCGGCAAACGGCGATCAGCGCGCCGCGTTCCAGGTGGGCAAGACAGCAGCCAGCCTCACGATCCAGGATTGGAGCGGCTTTATCGGCCAATGGGATACCCGCGTCTGGAAGCCCAAGCCGGACACGGTGACCGAAGGCGGCCGCCCCGGAACCCCGGAGCACCCGGTGGCTTTGCGGAAAGATTACGCTATCTCCGCCAACCACCAGCCGTGGGATTTGACCAGCTCCGGTACGCACGACTGGGCGCCGAAGTACCCGGACGACTATCTCGGGCTTCGCGCCGGCTATATCAAACCCGCAACCCTGGGCTGGTATGCCTCGCACCATCACACGGCCGAGGGCCTCAACGAGCCTTACCAGTACAGCTATCTTTTTGTGTACTCCCTGGATGTACCCTCCGGGGCAAAAACCCTTACGCTGCCTCGGAACGCCGCTATCCGCATCCTGGGCGTTTCCATGGCGCATGAGGAGCCTTCCGTGGTTCCGGCACAGCCTTTGTTTGACACTCTCGGCAGGACTGCTCCAGGCGACACCATGGAGGCTGCAAAATAAAAGGCCGGGCAGCATCCTATGAGTTATGTGCGGTCGATATGTTCGAGTAAGCAGCGCTTTGGAGCTGACGGAGTTTTTTGACGCGGAGCCGGCCTCGGTTGAGTGGATGATGCCGGATGCCAACTACAATGTGGCACCCACCACGCACCAGCCCATCATCCGGCAGAGCCGGGACACGGGCGAGCGCGAAATGATCCTTGCCCGGTGGGGGTTGGTTCCGTTCTTTACGAAAGAGTTGAAGGACATCAAGGGCATCTCCACGATCAACGCCCGCTCGGAGACGATTACCAAGGCTCCCACCTGGCGTGGACCCTTCAAAAAGCGGCGCTGCCTGGTGCCGGTGTCGGCCTTTTACGAGTGGCCGAAGGAAGGCAAGCCGCCGAAGCAGCCGTATGCTTTTGAGCTAAGCCGCGAAGGCCCTTTCGCCTTTGCCGGGCTTTGGGACTCCTGGAAAGACAAGAACGGCCAGGAGCTCCAGTCCTTCGCCATCATTACCACGGAGGCGAACGAGCTGATGAGCACCATTCACCCGCGTATGCCGGTCATCCTCCACGCCCGCGACTACGACCGCTGGCTCGATACGGAAGAAACGGAGCGCTTGCCGCTCGATCTGCTGCGCCCTTTTGAATCCGAAGCCATGAGGATGTATGAGGCCAATCCGAAGGTCAACAGCATCCGCAATAACGGCCCCGAGATGATGCGGGCCGCCGCCCAAGCGGCGGAATCCGGAGATCTGCCCTCGTAAACCCGACTCAAGCCTCCGGAACCGCGATGCCCGACAAACGGGCGCAGGCGTCAAGCAGCTTATCCTGAAGCGCCGGCTCGCGGGTCGCGCCCGCGGGCTTGCGCTGCCCGAGATGGTAGAAGTACTCCCCGGTAGTCGCTGCCCCCGGGTCGTCGCTCGCGGCAAGCCAAACCTGGGTGCGGTGGCCCTGGTCCAGGTCGCCCGTCGCCCGCGGGCCGCCCATCTTGGTCGGCACCCAGCCGGGTTCCATGCTGTTTGACCGGACAGCGGGCCAAAGGCGGGCGAAGGCGAAGGCCAGCAGCACGTTGTGGAGCTTGGTATCGGAGTAGGCACGGCTGCCGTTCCAGGCGCGGCGCTCCCAGAGCAGGTCGTCCAGAGCCGAATCGCCTTTCCGGTGCAGCTCCGAGCTGACATAAACCAGGCGGCCGGGCCTATGCATCAGCGCGGTCAGGGCATACGGCGCGAGCGTATTGACCTGGAAGACCTCCGGCAGGCCGTCCTCGGTAAGGTTGCGCGTCTTTTCCTTGTAGCCGATCGCGGCATTGTGAATCACGGCGTCAAAGGTGCCGAGCCGGTTGGCCGCTTCCGCAAGCGCGCGGGTTTGGTCGAGGCTTGCCAGGTCGCCGATCAGCACCGCCTCCGCGCCGGGAAGCTCCCGCCGGGTATGCTCGGCGGTACTTCGTTGTGCGCGGACGCCTTTGGCGCTGCACCAACCCGGCACTGCCCGCCGAGGACAGGCAGCGATGGGTGGCGGCCTTGATGAACGCCCGCCGCGCGAAAGCTGCCGCGATGCGTACCGGAGACCGCGAAGCACGGGAAGCGGCGCGGCTGGCGGTGGAGGAAGCCAAAGTCGCGCTTGGGGAACGCGGCGAGCCTTGGTGGACCGACGGCGCGCCGGACTTCAATCGGCGCATGGCGAAAAACACGCCCTACTCCGAGTGGTTCGCCTCCCTCGCGCAGCGGTGAAACAGAAAATCCCCGGCCTGTATGCTGAGAAATCACGCACTGCTCTCGGAAGGTTTTTCTTTTATGCGGTTTTTCTCTCTCCTGTCGGCGGTCTTGTTGTTGGGGTGCTTCGATGTGCGGCTGTTGTGCGCCCAGGCGCCAACCCCCGCGGCGTATGACCCGCGCCTCACCTTTGCCCCGCTGACCCTGCCGGACCCTGCCAATGCTTACCGCTCCGCAAACGGCGCGCCCGGGCCGGCGTATTGGCAGAATGAGGCGGACTACGAGATGCACGCCGAGTTGGACACGCAAGGCAAGATTTTGCGTAATGACGAAGTCATTACATATACCAACAACAGCCCGGACGCGCTCTCAAGTCTGTGGATTCACCTGGAGCAGAATATCTACCGCAAGGATGCGCGGGCGCGCATTGCCACAGGCGGCCAAACGCGGCGCAGGCAGGCCGTGCCGGACGACGAGACCAACCCGAACGACCGCGCAACCGAGGGGTTTGTGTTGGACGCGGTCGAGATCGAACGCGGCGGCGCGCGCCTCAAAGCCGACTACCTCGTGGACGACACCCGCATGCAGGTGCGCCTCGATCAACCGATGGCTCCGAAAAGCGTGCTCCGGCTGCACATCCGCTACCGCTATCAAATCCCCGGCGTATGGGGCGGACGCACCTCCTGGGGCAGGTCGAAGCAGGGTGAGATCTACGATATCGCGCAGTGGTACCCGCGCATGTGCGTCTACGACGACCTGCGCGGCTGGGACACGCTGCCCTACATCGGCAGCGAGTTTTA
>CAXTSG010000210.1:0-845 GCA_964246825.1 uncultured Acidobacteriaceae bacterium
GCTTTCCCCGCGCGGCAACGCCGATGGAAGTTCTCAGAACCGCGGTTTCAGCCCTCAGCTTCTACGACTCCGACGAAAAATCCGTCGACCGCGCCGGCAATCTTCGCAAAGCCTTCGCGCTCACCGCGCAGCTGCCCATGATCGTCGCCGCCTGGGACCGCATCCGCAACGGCAAGAAGGCGGTCCCGGCCGACAAGTCGCTTTCGCACGCGGGCAACTTCCTATGGATGCTGCGTGGGGAAAAGCCTTCGGAAACCGCGGCCCGCACCCTGGACATCGCCCTAATCCTGCACGCGGACCACGAGCTCAATGCTTCCACCTTTGCCGCGCGCGTCATCGCGGCGACCCTGGCCGACATGCACTCGGCCGTTACCGGGGCCATCGGCGCGCTCAAGGGGCCCCTGCACGGCGGCGCGAACGAGGCCGTCATGCGCATGCTGTTCGCCATCGAGCAGGCCGGCGACGACCCGGTAGAACACGTCAAGGGCATGCTCGCCGAAAAGAAAAAAGTTTCGGGCTTCGGGCACCGCGTCTACCACACCGAAGACCCCCGCGCGACGCACCTGCGGCGCATGTCGGAGGAGCTGGGCGAGGCCGACGGCAACCCGAAATGGTTCCGGATGTCCCGCGCCATCGAGCTCTACATCCAGAGCGAAAAAAAGCTGAACGCCAACGTCGATTTCTACTCGGCGTCCACCTACACCACGCTCGGCATCGCGCTCGACCTGTTTACGCCGATCTTCGCGGTCAGCCGCGGGGGCGGGGGGGGGGCCCCCCGCCGGGGACCCCCAGGCGCCCCCCCCCCCCCACCCCCCCCCCCCCCCCGCCACCCCCCCCCCCGCCCC
>CAXTSG010000210.1:855-5349 GCA_964246825.1 uncultured Acidobacteriaceae bacterium
CACGAAGTGACCGCCAGCCGCGTAGGCGGTTTCTCCTTACCGCTGGCTCGCGGGCGGTACCAGGCCGTTCATGCGGAGGTACTCGACCATCTGGCCGTAGTGGTCGTTCATGTGCGCGATGACGCCTGCGGCGGCTCCGGCGCGGGTGCTCCCCTTCCCGTCCATGTCGGCAAACGCGTTCATCGGCGTCATCGTGGCGATGCCGGTGTGTAGATACGCGAATGAATCCTTGAGCGCCTGTAGGATTTCATCGCGGCCGGTCAGCTTCTCAATGTCGGCGCGGGTCTTGCCGTTGCTGCCGCCGAAGGCATGGCCGTAGGCGTAGTTGGCCTCGGTCACATGCTTGATCTGCGCGGCAAAGGTGCGTACCCCGTCAAACTTTCCCATGCTCGCGGAAGGAGCAAAGTTGAACTTGTCGGCGGGCATGGCGGAAGCGGCTCCGACAAACTCGCTTTCCGCGCCCGACAGCATCCGGTCGAACACCTGCGAAGGCGCAACCATGGTCATGGAACCCATTTTGCTGCCGCCCGAGGGCATGGACATGCCGCCCATACCCTGGGCGAACGTACAGGAGGGCAGAAGAAAGGCTGCGGTAAAAGCGAAAGCGGCGAGCGAACGGCGTGGCGTCATGCGGGATCTCCTGAAATGGAAAGCGATGCCAGCCTAGCAGAGTCGCTGGAGCCTTGAGGCGTAAACTTGAAGTTGTGATGCAGCGCATCTACATGGACGCAAACGCCAGCACGCCTCTCGCGCCCGAGGTGTTCGAGGCGATGCGCCCGTACCTGATGGGTTCGTTCGGCAACGCCTCCTCCATTCACCACTTCGGGCAGCAGGCCCGCATGGCGGTTGAAGAAGCGCGGGAAGCCGTGGCCGCCGTGCTGGGGGCGCGCGCCTCGGAGATTGTGTTTACCGGCGGCGCGACCGAAAGCGACAACCTGGCCCTGTTCGGCATGCTGGGCAAGGCGCTCGACGCGGGCGAACCCGCGCACCTCCTCATCTCATCCATTGAGCACCACGCGGTGCTCCACGCGGCGGAAGCCCTGGAGCGGCGGGGTGCCCGCGTGTCGCGGCTGCCCGTTTCGCGCGAGGGCGTGGTGGAGCCGGACGATGTTCGGCTCGCGCTTGCAGCCTACCGGCCGGAAGCAACGCTGGTCAGCGTCATGCTGGCCAACAACGAAACCGGCGCGCTCCAGCCTGTAGGCGAAATCGCCCGCATCGCGGCGGAAGCCGATGCATGGCTGCACACCGACGCCGTGCAGGCCGTCGGCAAGCTGCCGGTCGCGGTTAAAACGCTCGGCGCGGACCTCCTGAGCCTGTCCGGCCACAAGCTGCACGGCCCGCAGGGTACGGGCGCGCTGTGGGTGCGGCGCGGTACGCCCTTGCAGCCGCTCTTCTACGGCGGCTCGCATGAGCGGCAGCGCCGCGCGGGTACGGAAAACCTGGCCGGCATCGTGGGGTTCAGCGCCGCCATGCAGCTGGCGCGGCAGTCGCTCGCCGACGGCACCATGGACCGCGTTGCCGCGCTGCGGGACCGCCTGGAGCAAGGCCTGCTGGCCCGGGTCGATGAGTGCGGCGTCAATGGACCGACCGCGCCGGGCACGCGCCTCCCGAACACCGCCAATCTATGGTTTGACCACCTGGAGGGCGAAGCGCTGGTTATCGCGCTTGACCTCAAAGGCCTGGCTGTTTCCGGCGGCTCTGCCTGCGCTTCCGGCGCAACCGAACCCTCGCATGTACTTACCGCCATGGGTCTCGGTGCGCACCGCGCCCGCGCCAGCCTGCGCTTCTCGCTTTCTCGGCTTACCACCGAGCAGGAAGTTGATCGCGCCCTGGAACTGGTACCCGCCGCGGTCGCCCGCCTGCGCGAGTTGAGCCCGGTGTACCGGCCGGCTGCCGACAGTCCGGCGGCGCTAGGGGCGCTTCCGCTTGCCGCCCGAAACCCGCCGGAGCAGTTGGCGCACAAAGGCTGACGGCAGGCAGGACACTATCAGCCCGCCGAAAAAGACGAAGCTGGCCAAAGTGGCGAAGATAACGGCTGCTGTGCCCATGGAATAGGTCTCAGCTACCCTGAGATGGCTGTTCCGCCCCGCACGCGCGATACTGAAAGGGAAACCATGTCCACCACCTACAACAACACGGTCGCGGTCGCCATGTCGGGCGGGGTCGACTCTTCCACCGTGGCCGCCATGCTCAAGTCCGAGGGCTACGATTTGATCGGGCTGACGTTGCAGCTCTGGAACCAGCGCCGCCTGGCCGGGCACGAAGGCATGCCGGAGCAGGTGCAGGGCCGCTGCTGCTCCATCGACGATGTGTATGATGCGCGGCGCGTCGCGGAAACGCTGGGCCTGCCCTACTATGTCGTGAACGAGCAGGCCCGTTTCGAGCGGGACGTGGTGCGCCCGTTTGTCGACGAGTACCTGGCCGGACGCACGCCGATTCCCTGCTCGCTCTGCAACAACCACCTCAAGTTTGACCAGCTTCTGCTGACGGCTCGGCAAATCGGCGCGGACCGTATCGCCACCGGCCACTATGCGCGCAACCACTGGGACCCCGAGCGGGGCCGCTGGATACTGAGCCGGCCCGCGGACCGCTCCAAGGACCAGACCTACTTTCTCTTCGGCCTCACGCAGGAGCAGTTGAGCCGCACGCTCTTCCCCTTGGGCGGCTACACCAAGCCCGAGGTGCGCGCGCTGGCCGCCGAGCACGGCCTCGCGCTCGCGCAAAAGCCCGACTCGCAGGAGATTTGCTTCATCCCCGGCGGCGACTACAAGCGCTTCATCGATGCCTACCTGGAGGAGCAGGAGCGCGCTCTGCCGGAAAGCGCCGGGGCGCTTGTCACCGCGGGCGGCGACACCCTGGGCACGCATGCGGGCATCCACAACTTCACGGTCGGCCAGCGCAAGGGCCTGGGGCTTTCTGGGCCCAATCCGCTCTATGTTCTTAAGATTGACTCGAGCTCGCGCGAAGTCACGGTCGGCTCTGAGGCCGAGCTGCTGCGGGACCGCTTCCGGGTCCGGCGGCTCAACTGGATCGGCACAACGGCTCCGGAGGGCGAACTGCGGGTGCTCGCCAAAATCCGCCACCGGCATGAGCCCGCGCCGGCAGCCGTCCGGGTTACCGGCGAGGATGAAGCGGAGGCCGTCTTCGACGAGCCGCAGCGCGCCGTTACGCCCGGCCAGTCCGCCGTGTTCTACAGCGGAGACGAGGTGGTCGGCGGCGGATGGATCGTCTGACTCGTGGCCGCGTAGTCTTCTTCCTCCACCACGACGCCCGGCGCGGCCGCTCCCCCGCGATATACATCGCCCTTCGCCTTGCGGCAGAAAACAGACTCGATCGTACCCTGTAAGGTCTGGATGAACCCGCTCACGCGCTGCGCGGGCTTTGACACCCCGGCCTGCACGCTTTGCCCGGCATGCGAAAGACTCGTGAGCACGGCCGAAACCATGTCGTCCACCTTGGAGGCCTGCGTTTTCGTCTTGTCCACCACCTCATCCACGGTGGAGTTCACATGCTTGACCTGGTCGCGCACCGTTCCCGAGATTTCCACGACGTGGCTGGTAACGGTCTTCACCTTCGGCGTCACATCCTGCACAATGTTCTGCACATTGTCGATGATGGGCATGGCCTTGCCCTTAACCTGATCGAGCAGGGCGGTGACTTTCTTCAGTGCCGTGGACACAGCGATATAAAGCCCCACAAAAACCGCGGCCTGAATCAAAATACTGAGCACCACGGCGATGGTGAAGATAAGAGCGAGGGTGTGCGAGGATTGCGTAACTTCCATGGGTCGGGCTCTCGGAGTCTTTCGAGGTGCGGGTGTCGGGGTGCGGCGCCGAGCCCGACAGGCCCGGCGCGCTTCAGGAGGCGTTTAGCCGCGGTCCACGTCGGAGCCGATGCCGGGGATCAGCTCCTGCTTGCTGTCGGCCGGCGCCGAGGTCTTCACATAGGCCTCACGCCCGGCGTCATAGGAGGCTTTCAGCTTTTCCTTGTGCTCCGCGACCGTGCTCGCGCTCTGGCCGTAGACCTCATTGATCTTTTGCCGGCCGGCTTCGACCGCTTCCTTCCCCTTGGCAACGTAATCGGTGACCTGGTCCTTGCCGGTCGCCACATACTCGTTTACCTGGCCTTTGCCCTTTTCCACGTAGTCGCTGAGCTGGCTCTTGTAGGTGGAAAGCTGGCCCTTGCTCTTTTCCACGTAGCCGCCTGCTGCTTCCGTGGCTTCCCGGCTGCGCTGCTTTGCGCGCTCGGCCGCGCCGCGCGCGCCCGTCAGCAGCTCTTCCCGTGTTTGCTCCCCCGGCCGCGGCGCATACAGCACACCGATCAAGGAACCGAGACCGAGACCTGCCAAAAACCAGCTGAACGCGCTGCCGCCATTGCTATCGTTGGACATGGGAATCTCCTATTTTCATGACTGCCGGTACCCGCCTCCCTTCCGGAGGCGGCAGAAGCAGGTATCCCCGAGGTAGATGCAGGCACCTCCTCTTTGCGCTGTAC
>CAXTSG010000211.1:0-1685 GCA_964246825.1 uncultured Acidobacteriaceae bacterium
GCGAGTTCAAGGCTTCCAAACAGCCTTCCTCATCCAGCCGGGATCTAATGGGCCGGGACTCCATGACGGACGCGCACTTCAGCAACTTCATCGCGGCTGTCCGCAAGGGAGAGCCGCTGCATGCACCCATCGCGGACGGCAATGTGTCGGTGACCATGCTGCAGCTTTCCAACATCGCCTGGGAGGTAGAGCGCGAGCTGCGGCTGGACGCGGCAGGCGGGCACATCCAGGGAGACGCGGAGGCGATGAAGCTGTGGGATCGGGAGTATGAGCCGGGCTGGGCACCGAAGGTCTAAAGCGCAGGCCTTTTTATGTCGCCGATCCTACCCGCACAGCTTTTTGTAGGCCGCGGGCTCCCCTGCCATACTTGACGCGGCGGAGAAGGAGCACATCGGTGGCGGCAGCAAGGAAAGAGCAGCAAACAGAGGAACAGCCGTTTTCCGGCTTCAGCGAAGCGGCTTTCAGCTTTTTCCCGAAGCTTGCGCGCAACAATCGGCGCGAGTGGTTTGCCGAGCACAAGGCAGTGTACGAGAAGAGCCTGCTGACGCCCATGCTCCTGCTGGTGCGCGACCTCGCCGTGCATCTGCACGCAGCTGGACTCCCTTTGGAAGCGCAGCGGCGCTCACCCGTGCACCGCATCTACCGCGACATCCGTTTTTCTCCGAACAAAAGCCCGTTTCATACGCACATCAGCGCGGCACTGTACCGTGAAGGCGACAAATTGCGGGACGGCGTCCTGTACTTGCACCTGGACGGCAAGGAGCCTTTTGTCGCAGCCGGTTTCTGGCAGCCGGAAAAGCACTCCCTGCTGCGCTGGCGAGAAAGCATCGCGGCCGATCCGGCACCGCTGCTCCGCATCGCGCAGGATCTGCCGCTGGAGCCCGGCGACACACTGACGCGCATGCCGCGCGGTTTTGAGCGCCACGCGGAAAGCTCTTCTGCGCCGCTGCTGCGGTTGAAAAGCTTTATCGCGCGGGCTCCGCTTGCGCCCGATGAGCTTCGCTCGCGCGCTGTGCTCGGCTCCCTCGTCGCTTTTGCGAAGCAGGCCGAGCCGCTTCTCCGCTACGGCTGGTCGCTAGGGTAGCGGCGGCCGCTTTCCTCCCGGAAGCGCCGAAAGATCAGCGAAGCATTGGTGCCGCCGAAGCCGAACGAGTTCGTCATGGCATACTCCATGGCGACCGGTAGGCTCCGGTCGCGCCGCAGGTGAAACGCCGCTGTTTCCGGCTCGGCTTCCTCGACGTTGATGGTCGGCGGAGCCGTTTGATCGCGCAGGGCCAGCACAGTAAGCCCGGCTTCCAGGCTCCCGGCACCCCCGAGCAGGTGCCCGGTCATTGATTTGGTGGAGCTGACGGGCAGCGCGCGGGCATGCTCGCCGAAAACCGCGGCGATGGCCCGGGCCTCCGCGCGGTCGCCAAGGGAAGTCGAGGTGGCGTGAGCATTCACATACCCGATCGCCGAAGGAGGCAAACCGCCGTCCCGGAGCGCTAGCTGCATTACCCGTCGAATACCCGCGCCGTCTTCGGGCGGCGCGTTGGTGTGGTAGGCATCGGAGTTCGCGGCATAGCCCACCAGCTCGGCCAGGATCGCGGCACCGCGCCCGCGCGCATGCTCCAGCTCTTCCAGCACCAGGATGCCCGCGCCCTCGCCCACCACAAAGCCGTCCCGCCCGGTGTCCCCTGGGCCCC
>CAXTSG010000211.1:1695-5325 GCA_964246825.1 uncultured Acidobacteriaceae bacterium
GGGGCGGGGTGGACCATGTCGTAGGCATCGTTGCTCATGCCATAGCCGATGATCTCAGCGTAGATCTTCGCGCCGCGCGCACGGGCGGTTTCCAGTTCCTCCAGGATCAGGATGCCGCTGCCTTCGCCCAAAATAAAGCCGTCGCGGCCGATGTCAAAGGGGCGGGAGGCATGTTCGGGATCGTCATTGCGGGTGGAAAGCGCGCGCATGGCCGCGAAGCCGCCGATCGAGAGCGGCGTGACCGCGGCCTCCGCGCCGCCGGCGATCATGACGTCGGCATCGCCGCGCTCCAGGATGCGGAACGACTCCCCGATCGCATGCGCGCCCGTGGTGCAGGCGGTCGCCACGGTCAGGTTGGGCCCGGCCGCGCCGTAGCGGATGGAGATTTGCCCGGCGGCGAGATTGGCGATGCTGGCCGGGATGAAAAACGGCGAAATGCGGTCAGGCCCGCCGGTAAGGAGCTTAAGATGCTCTCGCTCAATGACTTCAAAGCCGCCGATGCCGCTGCCCACATACACGCCGACGCGCTCGCGGTTCGCATGCGCCATATCCAGAGCGCTTTGCGCCATGGCACCGTGCGCGGCTGCCAGCGCGAACTGGATAAATCGGCCCGTTTTCTTGATGTCCTTGCGCTCGATGAAGTCGTGCGGCTGAAAGTCCTTGACCTCGCCCGCAATCCGGCAGGGATGCGCCGCCGCGTCATACAGTGTGATCGGCGCAATCCCCGGCGCGCCCCGCAAAACGGCTGCCCACGTTTTTTCAGTGCCTGTGCCGAGCGGACTCACCAGCCCGATACCGGTGACCACGATGCGGCGCTTCCGGCCGCGTCCTTCCACTGCTCCTTCGTCCATGACGCTATCCAGTTGCTACCATCCTCAGCCCGCCGTTGTACGCTGCCCTCAGGATACCGTGCGGTCCCGCGGCCGTGCGCCGGCGCGCTTGGAGGAGGCCGCCTACTTGCCGACCACCAGCACCTCGAACGAATCCGGCAGTACGGGCGGCCGGCCGCGGGGGTTGCTGTCGCTCGGCGCGGGCTTCGGGCCGAACTGCGCCGTGACCGTGTAGGCGCGGCCGCTGATTTCGTCATAGGCCATGGTGCGCGCGCCCGGCGCGGTTGCCACTGTTTGCAGCACTACAGGCTGCGCGCCCCCCACGTTCACAAAGGTCATGTCGCCGCTTTGCCCGTTGGAGGAAATGGCCAGCCCGCGCTTCGCGTCATAGCGGTCCGCGTCCGGCCCGTCGCCGATAGGCGCGGTCGCCAGCACCTTCCCGGTGTCGGCGCTGGTAATAGCCATTACCTTCCCGTCGCATACCGAAAAGAGCCGACGCCCTTTCTGGTCCATGGCCAGGCCCGAAGGCGAGTCGCATCCCGTCAGGGGGTAAGTCGCGGTCAGCTGCAATGTTTTCGCGTCGAGCTTTATCAGTTCGTTCTTATCTTCAATATTGGCAAACATCGCGCCCTTGCCGTCGGCGGCGGGAAACTCCGGCTTGCCCGGCAGCTTGATCGTCGCAACAATCTTCTGCGTTCGGGTATCGAGCACGGAAGCATCGTTGCTGCGGCCGTTGAACGCCCACACCGTTTTGGTCACCGGCTCATACGCGATTCCGTCCGGATTAGTCCCGGCCGGTACGGTGGCCACGGTCGTCAGGCTGTGCCGGTCAAAGATCACGATGGCGTTGCCCTTGCCGTCGCTGATGTAGCCGTACTTGCCTTCCGTATCCAGCGCAACGCCGTGGGTGCTGCCCAGGCCGGTAATGGCACCCACCTGCCTGCCCGTTTCCGTATCCAGCACGTTCACGGTTGCATTGTGAGCCAGGTAAAGACGGTGTGCCTTGCCGTCGACCTCCAGATAGTCCCACCCGCCGTCGCCGCCGACCTTGTACGTGGCCAGCACATGGTAGCCCGGCTGCTGCGCCGCGGAGCCGTGCGGTAGGAGGGCGGCGAGCATCAGCATTGCGGCAACGAAGCGAAAGGTCATAAGCATTCAGGGCTCCCGGGAGCTGCACCGCCTCCCATTATGACAGGCGCTGGAAAGGCAAACGGGTCTCACCATGCGAAAGGCCCTCCTCGGGAGGGCCTTTCGTTTTCCCGTTGCCGGTTAGATCTGCTGGACGCGGCCCCGTGTGATGAGTCGAAGAAGAAAGGTAAAGATCACCGCGCCGAACACCGCAACGATGATGCTGTAGAGAAGCCCGCCGGACGACGCGGCCCCGAACAGGTGCGACATGATAAAGCCGCCGATCAGGGCGCCGACAATGCCGACCACAATGTCCATAATCGCGCCGTAACCGCCGCCGCTCATCAACTTGCCCGTCAGCCAGCCTGCAATCAAGCCGATAACAATCCAATAGATAATTCCATGTGCCATAGGTATTTCCTCTTTCGATTAGCGGAGTAACGACGCGCTGATAGGAGCCTGGGGAGGAAAGAAACGTTGCCTAATCCTGTAAGTCCAGCGGTAACAGGACATAAGATTACCTTTCCTAAGGCAAGCTGTTCCTGCCGCAAAGTTAAGTTTTCCGGTCTCGCGGGCTCTCCACGGAAGTGCATCTTGCCGGGGGATAGCTGTGGGAACTCAGCTTCGGCTGAAACGGTGTACTTTGGCTTTTGTCTTTGGACAACGAACTCAGGAATACCGTGCAGTTCCAACCTTGCCAGTGGATTCCTTCAACGAACTTCCTCTTTTTACTCCACCCGGTGAAGCTGCCGCATTTTGCCGGCTTTCTTCAGTTTTGTTCGGTATCGAACATTATGTAGAGTTACATTTCTAACGAGGTTCTATCGCTCCTTTGTTGATTCCTTTGAGGAGGTCCGATGTCGCAAGCTGTAAAGCATCCTGCCGGCCTAAAACGATCGGGTATGTCTCCGGCTTCTCTCAGGGGAAGCGAACAAAGCCGCATCCTGTCGATCGGGCGTGACCCGGAGCTGCTTGCCAGCCGCGCCGAGGTGCTTCGCATCTCAGGCTGCCTGGTACAGTCCACGGCTCCGGAGCAGGTGCGGCTGCTTCCCGCGGACTCCCGTTTCAGTGTTGTTGTCTTCGGCCACACGCTTTCTGACGCTGAAACCATGGAGCTGGCCGGCTACTTTCGCCGCTCCACCCCGCGGACAAAGCTGCTGATCACCTGCTTTGATCCGCGCTCCCACGCGATTGAAGCCTTATTTAACAGCTGTGTCCGCAGCACGGATGGACCGGCAACGCTGGTCGGCGCTGTTCGCGCGCTGCTCGGCTCCGGCGGCAGAGCCGACACCAACCCGGCTTGAACGTTCAGAAAAGTCTGTAAAAGTCGCCGCTTTCCCTTGCCCGCGGTTTCGCCGCGCGATAGCCTTTCCACAGCAGCGGATAGGCGGTGTGATCATGCGCTCCTCGACTCCCTTTTTCCTTGCCTTGCTGGCCGTTTCAGCCGCGGGCTCCCGCGCTCACGCGCAAAACGGCCCCGACATCTTCGTGACTCCCATTGCCGGCGCGCCCTTCAGCAGCCTGGTGCAGGTGGAGCGCTCCACAGTGCAGCCGAACGGCACCATAACCCTGATGAAAACGACGCGCGCCCTCAGCCGCGACCGCCTGGGTCGTATCTATAATGAGCACCGGGCCCTCCAGCCGTCCGCGGCAACAGCGCTGCCTGCATTGT
>CAXTSG010000212.1:0-292 GCA_964246825.1 uncultured Acidobacteriaceae bacterium
GCTCATCCCGAACCACGGGAAACTCATCCTGAAGCGAGTGCACGGCTTTGCCGAGCGCGTCCTGCAATGTATCTGAAGGGGAAACGGTGCTGAAGCTGGTCAACATGACCTCGCGCATGGCGACCGCATCAACAACGGACTGGAACACGGTGCCCTGATCATCAAGCTGCGCGCCGATGGCGACAAAGAAGCCCCCCAGCAGCAGCCAGGGGCTGGCCCCCCCCCCCACCCGCCCCGCCCGGCCGAGGCGCCCGCCCCAGACCCGTTGGGCCGCCGCCGCCCCCCACAATGC
>CAXTSG010000212.1:302-4425 GCA_964246825.1 uncultured Acidobacteriaceae bacterium
GGGGGGGCGGCCGAACCCATCATGCGGCCCAGGCTCACGGCGGCGCGGCTGGCTTCGTCGGCCCCGTGCTTGCGGACGGAAAGGTCGCGCAGCAGCCGCCCGGCATCGAGCGGGAACGCGGGAATGAGGTGCAGAACGGCCAGCGCTACGTTGAGCCAAATGGCGGAGCGAAGCAGGTAGCCGGGGCTGACAAGCGGGTGCCGGAGCAGAGGCACGCCGGGAGCGCCGCCAAGCAGCAGCCCGGTAAGAATCGCGGCTACCAGGAGGTTGCTGCAAGGGCCGACCAGCGCAAGCGTGATCTGCTCGCGCGTGTTTTGCAGCTCGGCCTCCGTGGGCGGGTCAATGGCCGACTGCAAGCCGCCGATCGGCAGCAGCAGAATCGAGCGCAGGCCGATGTGAAAAGTCGCCGAGGTGAGCGCCCGGGCAACTTCCCGCACGCACACGGCAAAAAGCAGCAGCATCCACAGCACCATGCCACGGGCACCGCCCATGCCGTTCGTGCTGGTATACAGAAAACCGACAAACAGCATGAAAAGGAAGAGGCCGTGTACCCGCAGCTCAACGCCGAAGGGTTTGCCAAACGGAAAGCTCCAGGCGCGCATCTAGTCTCGGGTTCCTCAGCGCCTGGAATGGCGGGTGCCTGGCGTAAGTACTAATTGTAGATGGTTCCGCGCTGCAGCCGCTTCTTCCGCACATAGTATGGACCCATGCGCATCATTGCGGGGGAGTTTCGGTCGCGGGTGCTCCGGACGCCGACCGGCATGGCGACGCGGCCCACCACGGACCGCCTGCGGGAAACTTTGTTCAACGTGCTGCAGCCGCGGCTGGAAGAAGCTCGCTTTCTGGACCTGTATGCCGGCTCGGGCGCGAACGGGCTGGAAGCGCTGAGCCGCGGTGCCCGCGAAGCCGTGCTGGTGGAGCGCGCCGGGCCGGCGCTTGCGGCCATCCGGGCGAACATCACCGCCTTGGGCCTTCAGGAGCGCGTCCGGGTGGAAGCTATGACGGTCGGGCGATGGCTCGAAAGCGCGGCCGGCTCCTTCAATTTCATATTCCTGGACCCGCCCTATGAGGAGGCCGCGGAGTATGAACAGGTACTGGGGGCGCTCGGGGGCAGCCGGGCCGCGCTGCTGGCCGAGGACGCCGTTGTGGTCGCGGAGGAGCGCCGCGTGCGCCGCCAAAGTGCCCGTGAAGCGAAGATCGAGCGGCAGTATGGCGGCCTTCGACAGTACCGCCTGCTGGAGCAGGGAGACGCGGCGCTTCGGTTTTTCCGAAGCGTCTAGACTCTGCTCCGGGACAGGCGTCAGTTCTTGCCGTTAAAATAGCCCGGTTTCCACAAAGGAAGATTTTCTGATGCCCGGTATGCGCCCGACCCGCTTTCTTGCTTTCCTGCCTTCCGTTCGCATCCTCGCGGGCGCGGCTGCCCTTCTGGGCGTTTGCCTCATAGCCGAAGCCCAGGCTCCGCACACCCCCACGGCCGCGGAGCAGGCGCGGGTAGACGGCCTTATCCAAAAAATGACGCTTCAGCAGAAACTCGACTACATCGGCGGTACGGGCTTTGCCGTGCGCGCGGTGCCGGAGCTCGGCATCCCGGCGCTGCAAATGTCGGACGGGCCCTATGGAACCCGCTCGAACGCGGGGCTGCCCTCGACAACCTATGCCGCGGGCATCGGGCTTGCGGCCTCTTGGGACCGCGAGCTCGCTTCGCGGGTGGGCGCGGGCATCGGGCGCGACGCCCGCGCGCGCGGCGTTCACTTTATGCTGGGGCCGGGCGTCAACATCTATCGCTCGCCGCGCAACGGGCGCAACTTCGAGTACTTCGGCGAAGACCCGTTTCTGTCCGGGCAGATTGCCGCCAACTACATCCTCGGCATGCAGGGGCAGGGCGTAAGCGCCACGGTGAAGCACTACCTGGGCAACAATTCCGAGTTCCTGCGGCATGACTCGGACTCGGAAATCCCAGAGCGGGCGGTGCGGGAGATTTACCTGCCGCAGTTTGAAGCCGCGGTGAAGCAGGGCCATGTCAGTGCGGTCATGGATTCGTACAACCTGATCGACGGCAGGCACGCGACGGAAAACCCGGCTTTCAACATCGATATTCTGCGGAAAGAATGGGGCTTTTCCGGCGTGCTGATGTCGGATTGGGTAGCGACTTACGATGCTGTGGGCGCGGCCAACGGCGGACTTGATCTCGAGATGCCGACCGGGCAGTTCATGAACAATCGCAACCTGGGCCCGGCGGTTGCATCCGGCAAGGTGACCCAGGCGACCATCGATGACAAGGTCCGGCATATCCTGCTGACCGCGGCCTCCTACGGCTGGCTGGACCGCGACCAGCGGGACGGGTCCATGTCGTTTCTCGACAGCGCGAACAAGGCCGCGGCGCTTGCTTCCGCGCGCGAAAGCGCGGTGCTCTTGAAGAACGACGGCGGCGTGCTGCCGCTGGACAAGTCGCGTGTGAAGAAAATCCTGGTAGTCGGCCCGGATGCCTACCCGGCGATCCCGGTCGGCGGCGGCAGCGCGGGCGTCGTGCCGTTTCACGCGGTGAGCGGGTTTGAAGAGATCGCGGACGAGCTCGGCTCGGGCGGGTCGGTGCTGTATGACCGCGGGGTACCGCCGTTGTCCATGCTTTCCGAGGCGACGCGGCTGACCACGGCGCCGAGCGGCGGCGAGCCCGGAGTGACCGTGGAAACCTTCGGCAACGCGGACCTCCAAGGAGCGGCAAACGACACCGGGGTCATCCCACACCTGAACCTCGACGTGCTGCACATCCGGGAACTGCTGCGCGCGCATCAGCGGGATGCACAGCGGATGGCCGCGGTGGCACCCCCGACGGCGGAGTCGCACCGGTTTACCGGCTACTTCCAGGCACCTACAGCGGGCAAGTACATCGTCGTGCTGGAAGGCGCGGGCGAGGGTTCGGGCAACCGCGTGCTGGTCGACGACAAGCCGGTGATCGACGACTGGAAGCTGGTGCGCGCCTTCCAGCCGCATGTTTCCGTCGACTTTACGCCGGGGCCGCATAAGATCGTTGTGGAGCAATGGCAGGGGAACCCCGGCGGCAGCCGCTTGAACTTTGCCATTGTTGCCGAGGATAAAGTGGTGAACTCGCGCGCGGTCGAGCTTGCAAAGCAGGCGGATGCCGTCGTGGTCGAGGCAGGCTTCTCGCCGGATAGCGAAAGCGAGGGCGGCGACCGCACTTTTACGCTCCCCTATGGGCAATCCATGCTGATCCGCACCATGGCGGCGGCGAACCCGAAGACGGTGGTGACCGTGACCTCGGGCGGCAACGTGGACTCGGAAAATTGGCTGCCGCAGGTACCGGCGCTGCTGGAAACCTGGTATGCGGGCCAGGAAGGCGGCCGGGCACTGGCAGAAATCCTGTTCGGGGAGGTGAACCCCTCGGGCCACCTGCCGGCGACCTTCGAGCGCCGCGCCGAGGACAACCCGACCTTCCCGAACTACTACCCGGAAGGCGATACCCGCAGGATCGACTACAAGGAAGGCATCTTTGTAGGCTATCGCGGGTACGAGCACAACCATGTGCAGCCGCTGTTTCCCTTCGGGTACGGGCTTTCGTACACAACCTTCCGCTTCGCCAACCTCAAGGTAGAGCCGAGCGGAGCTGACGGCGCGACGGCGAGCTTCGACGTGACAAATACCGGCAGCCGCAAGGGCGCGGAGGTAGCGCAGCTGTACGTGACGGAAAACCGCGCCAAGGTGGAGCGCCCGGCGCATGAGTTGAAAGGCTTTGAGCGGGTGGAGCTTGCGCCGGGGGAAACGCGGCATGTGACGGTGCCGCTCGATGCACGGGCGTTTTCTTACTGGGACGTTACAGCAAAGAAATGGACGATCGGTTCGCAGCGGTTCACGGTTGCAGTCGGAGATTCAGTGGCGGCGCTGCCGCTGACGGCGGAGGTAACGCTGCGGGGCGGGACGAAATAGCATTTTTGCGGATGAGGTTCAGGTTGATAAGAATAGTTGTCGCAATAGCAGTGCTGCTATTCACCCCGGCAGCCGGGCTGCCGCAGGAGACGCCTACTCCGAACTACGATCTGGACTTAAGTTTGCAGCCGGGCCGAACGGTACAAGGTATTCCGGTTGATTTTACTTTTGTACTTACGAA
>CAXTSG010000212.1:4435-5288 GCA_964246825.1 uncultured Acidobacteriaceae bacterium
ATGTAAGACTGCCTAAGCCGCTCATTCAATGCTCCGGCGTGCCCACGGGTACCTTGTGGCTCCGCATGAGCTTCAAGCCGCTTTATCCATCGGATGAGTCGCGAGCAGGGCGCGGATGTATTGCTGATTTCATGTACCAGCCGATTTTAAAGCGCGTAGACGACTGGCAAGTGTTGCATCCGAAGGAGTCGCTTGCCCTAACCCGGCCGACAACAGAATTGTAGGGATACCTTGATGCTGCGGGTACTTATGAGTTTTGGGCCGAGTACACGCCGCCTTTTATCAAGCCGGAGGACCAAGCAACGCTGCATCAAGCAGGCATCCGCTTCGCAGCCGCACCGCTTCCAACAACCCATATAAACTTTAAGCGGGAACCTTGATGGCGCGATGACTCGTTCATCAATAAATTTAAATACACCTAAAAAGCGTCACTTTTCACCACATACCACTTCGCAGAGTGACGCTTTTAAGAATATATCATCTGTCAGACTTACGAAACGTTTACTGAAAACTCCGTATGCGCCCGCGCACGTCAGGCATCGGAGTTGGGAGCCCGAGCTGCGCGCCCTGCTCGATGACCGGCAGCAGCTTATCGAACTCCGGCCCGGAATGGGCGCCGGTAAGCGCGATGCGGACCGGGTGAAATAGGTCCTTCCCCTTCACGCCGGTCTCAGCCTTAATCGCGTTCATCGTTTCGCGGAACCACTCGGGCGTAACCTCGCCGGGGTGGCTTTCCAGTTTCTGCCGGAATGCCGCGAGCACTTTCCCGGACCCGTCCGTCGCGAGCAGGGCTGCGTTTTCCGGATCGGCCTTTACGGCGGCAGCTTCGACCCGCCGCATGCCGGCCACCGAC
>CAXTSG010000213.1:0-5281 GCA_964246825.1 uncultured Acidobacteriaceae bacterium
AAGACGGTCAAGCTCAATCCGCTTCTACCCTGGCGTCGCAGAACAGCAAGAAGTGTCTTGACGTTGCCGGCTGGCAAACACAGGCCGGCCTTCTGGTTGAACCCGGGCCAGCAAAATCCCCGCAATGCGGATGGGACGCCCGGAAGCATCGTTTCGCGCAATTGGCCGCCGGAGATCGACATCTTTGATGAGTTCGGCTTCAACAATACGCAGCCCGGCCGCTACCTCATCATGGGTACGCCGACGAACGGCGATGATGCCGCCTATGCCTCGGCGCTTTGTGCTCCGCAAGGCTTGAGCGTCTGCGATCTGCCGCTCACGCCCGGCGGCCCGACGCTGCCCACGACCTCGGTAGCAACATTCAATAGTTGGTACGCAACCACGGATGCCGACCTGACAGCCGGCATGCACATCTACGGCGCCCGCATCTACCCGGACCACATCGATGCCCTGCTGGACGGCGTGGTGTACCGCTCGCGCGGCTACAGCTGGCCGACGAGCGCGCCGCCCATGCAGCTGATTGTTTCCAACCAGACAGGCGCTTTGTTCAATGACCTTTCCGGAATCACGGACCAAGGCGGCATTGCTGACGGCTGGGATTGGGCGATCTCATACGTTCGCGTGTGGCAGCAGAATTAGCTGGGGCAAGGACGCTCGACCGTAGAGGGCGTCCTCCCGCATGTGCGTGAAAAGTTAAAGATCAAGAGAAATGCGTCATCCTGAACGAAGTAAAGGACCTGCTGTTTGCGCCCGTATGCGCCTTTCCGCAAGACCCGACACTTTACTTCAGCCTCGGCTCTGTCGCCAGTACAGCAGCGCCCCGGACACCCCCAGCAGGAGCGCGAAGCCGAGCTCGCGCCCGGCACCCTTGCGCGAAAGCAGCAGAAAGTCGAACCCGACAAAGGCAAGAAGGGCGGGCAGCGGGTACAGCCACATCCGAAAGGGCCTCGGCAGCTCCGGTTGGCGCAGCCGCAGCACCACAACCCCGACCTGCTGCAGCCCGTATTGCAGCACAATGCGCACCGCGACCAGCGCGGAGATCACCGTGCGGAGATCGAAAAAGCAGAACACAAGAGCGATCCCGGTAAGCGCCAGCAGGGCAACTGAAGGAAAGCCCCGCGGGTGCATTCGGGCGAACGGGGCGAAGAAGTTGCCCTCCCGCGCTGCGGCATACGGCGCGCGGGAGTAGCCGAGCAGCAGTGCCACGACCGAAGCAAACGCCGTCCACAGAATGAGCAGGGCGACAGCCGTGGACGCTGCCGGGCCGTAGGCTGCCGGAAGCACGGTACGCATCAGCACGGCGGCCATGGGCTGGGTACCCGGGCCGGCAAAGCGGGCGAGCGGCAGGGAGCCGAGCATGGCGAAGCTCATCAAAAGGTAAAGCGCCGCGACCAGGGCAAGGGACACAAGCACGGCGCGCGGGATGGTGCGGCCGGGCTCCCGCACCTCGCCGCCCAGGAAGCACACGTTGTAGTAGCCCCAGTAGTCATAGGTGGTGACGAGGGTAGCCGCGCCGAGCGCCGGCAGCAGCCCGCCCGAGGCCGGCAGGTGCATCTGCGCCGCAACAAGCGGGCCGCGAAGATGCGTCAGGCCCACGACGATCACCGCCAGCAAAGCGAAAAGAACGCCTCCCGTAAGCACCCCGGCCGCTCGCAAGACGCCGCCCAGGCCGCGATAAAGCAGCGCGGCCGCCAGGAGGCATACCCCGGAGGCAAGCAGATTGGTACCATGGACAATATGCCCGCGATGGAGCGACGGCAGGAGAAAGGCCGCGTACTGCGCGAAGCCCAAAGCGCCGGAAGCAACCGAAAGCGGCGCGGTAAATAAAAGCTGCCAGGCGTAAAGAAAGCTCAGGAACCGACCCGCATCCCGGCTGCCGGGGTTTCGCGGCTTATAAATCTCCCGCAGAAAAGCGTAAGAACCTCCGGCGCGCGGCAGCGCCGCGCCCAGCTCCGCCCATACCAGCCCGTCGCACAGTGCAAGCAGCGCCCCGAGCACCCAGCCTGCCCAAGCCGCGGCCCCGAGCGCCCCTACCACCAGAGGCAGCGTGATGAACGGGCCTACGCCGATCATGTTCATCAGGTTGAGTGAAACGGCCCCGCGAAGCGTAACGGTGCGCTCGCTTTCAGCAGCCACGGCGCGCCTTCCATGTATCGGCCGAGGGGTCGTTGCTAGGGGTCGGGGGCATGCGGGATTGTACACTTCGGGTGTGTTCCCCAGCCGCTTTGCTTCCCTTGCGCCGCGTCGAGCGGGCGCTTCCCTGCTGCTTACCCTTGCCTTGACGCCCGGCAGGATCGAGGCCCAGGCAGTGCCGTGGGCGACCACGCTCGCGCCCGCCCTCGACAGCACTACACTGCCCGAGGACCGGGGTGCCGAGGGCCTGGCGCAAACGCTCGGCAAGCTCCGCACCTGGGGCAGCCTCCTGATGATCGTCGCGCACCCGGACGACGAGGACGGCGGCATGATGGCATATGAGTCGCGCGGCGCGGGTGTGCGCACCGCGCTGATGACTTTGACGCGCGGCGAGGGCGGGCAGAACGCCATGTCGGGCGAGACCTACGACGCACTCGGCCTGCTGCGGACCAACGAACTGCTGGCCGCCGACCGCTACGCCGGCACGGAGCAGATCTGGGGTTCGGTCGCCGACTACGGCTTTTCCAAGACCAAGGAAGAGGCCTTCGCGCAGTGGGGCCGCGATCGGGTCTTCCGCGAGGTGGTGCGCGCGGTGCGCGTGGAGCGGCCGCTCGTGCTCACCTCGGTATTTCTCGGCGGCATCACCGACGGCCACGGGCACCACCAGGTCGCGGGCGAACTGACGCAGGAAGCCTTCAACGCGGCGGGCGACCCGAACGTTTTTCCTGAGCAGATTGCCGCGGGCCTTCGCCCCTGGAAGCCGCTGGCCGTGTTCGCGCGGGTGCCGTTTGCCCCGGTGACGGCAAAAGGCATGTACGACTACGCGACGGATTCCTGGGCACCGACGGCCTTTACCAACTACAGCACGGGCGAGCACACCGCCGAGCCGCCGAGCGCGGACGTCACCATCCCGGAAGGCCGCTTCGAC
The DNA here is from genome assembly GCA_964246825.1 of uncultured Acidobacteriaceae bacterium. GTDB lineage: Bacteria > Acidobacteriota > Terriglobia > Terriglobales > Acidobacteriaceae > EB88. Next base: position 3,062 of record CAXTSG010000213.1, read on the forward strand.
CCGGTGCTGGGCCGCTCGTACCTCCAGATGGCGCGCGAGGGCTGGGGCTTGCAGAAGTCGCAGTTCGGCGGCGGCACCCCGCCGCTTAGCGGGCCTGACATGGTGAGCTATCACCGCTACGGCTCTCGGGTGTCCGTGCCGGCGGGCGATGCGGCAAACACCGGCTTCTTTTCGGGCATCGATACCAGCCTGCCGGGCATGGCGATGCTGGCGCGGCCGGCAGTCCCGGGCGGCAGCACGGCCTTTGTCACCAGCGGCCTTCAGGCTATCGACCGCGCCGTGACCCGCGCCTTCTGGGGCTATACTCCGGCCGTCCCCATGCGCATCGTGCCGGACCTGTGCGCGGGCTACCGGGCGACGGAGGCCCTTTTGGAAGCCGTGCGCACGGGGGCTTTGACCGCGGACAGCAAGGCCGACCTTCAACACGAGCTCGGGATCAAGCTCGTGCAGTTCAACACGGCGCTTGCCGAGGCTTTAGGGCTCCATCTCGATGCGCTCGTAACCCCCGGCAACGGCTCGCAAGGGCGCGCGGCCGGGCTGAACCCGGAGCTTTCCCGCACGGCCGTGACGCCGGGTGAAACCTTCGGCGTCCGCCTGCGGGTGACCGCGGCAGCCGCCTGGACCGCGTCCGGCAGCAGCGGACTGGTTCTCGGGCGCACCGGCCTCCTGACCGCAGCCCCGCCCGAACCAGCCGCGCAGCCCTGGCAGATCGAACGCATCGGCACCCAGGGGCTTGAGGCCGCGGAGACCAGTGCCGGCGACGCTTTTTTCTCGGTTACCGTGCCTCGCAGCGCAGCGCCCACCGAGCCGTATTTTCACCGGCCTTCCATCGAGCAGGCCTTTTACGACCTGAGCGACCCGGCGCTCGACGGCCAAAGTCTTTCCCCTTACCCGCTTTCGGCTTTTGCCGAGTTTCGCTACGACGGCCTGCCGATTCCCCTGGCGGCCGTGGTGCAGGGCACGGCGCGCGAGCGCGGCCTCGGCACCTTTCAAATGCCGCTCGCGGTGGTTCCGGGGCTTTCCGTTACTCTTGCCGAGCATGTGGCCGCGGTTCCGGCGGGCACGCGCTCCCTCCGGGTGGAGGCCGCCGCAGCCAACCAGGAAGCGGAGCCGGTGGATGCCGTGCTCGCCCTGCGGGTGCCCGAAGGATGGACCGGCTCCCCCACTGTTCCGCTCCATCTCGCGCCCGGCGAGCGCATCGCTCGGCAGTTTACGGTCGGGCTGCCGGCGGGCGGCGCGCCCGGCCAGGTCGCGGTAACAGCTACGTCCGGCAATCAGGTGTACAGCTCCGGCTTTCAAACGGTCGGCTACCCCGGCCTGCGCCCGGCCAACCTGTACCGCCCGGCCCTGCTCCGGGTGCAGCCGGTCGATGTTCATACCGCCCCGGGCGCGCGCGTCGCGTATGTGATGGGTACGGGCGACGAAGTGCCGGCCGCGCTTCGCTCGCTCGGCGTCGCGGTGGACCTCCTTACCCCGGCGGAGCTCGGCGCGCGCGACCTTCGTCCGTACTCGACCGTGATGCTCGGCGTGCGCACCTACACGGCCGCGCCGTCTCTGGGCGCGGCGGCAGCCGTGCTGCGGCAGTTCGCCGCCGGGGGCGGCACGGTGGTGATCCAGTACCAGAGCGGCGACTTTCCCGGACTGCCCTATCCCCTGCGCCTGGGCGGCAGCCCGGCCAAGGTGGTTGATGAGCGCTCGCGGGTTACGTTCCTTGCGCCGGCAAATCCGCTGCTGACAACACCGAACCGGATCAGCCCGGCCGACTTCGACGGCTGGCTGGAGGAGCGCGGGCACGGCTTTGCCGCTTCCTGGGCACCCGAGTGGACGCCTCTGGTAAGCACCGCCGACCCGGGGCAGCCGCCGCAGGAGGGCGGCCTGCTGGTCGCGCCCGTGGGAAAAGGCGAGTTCATCTATGCCGCGCTCGCGCTTTACCGGCAGCTGCCCGAAGGGGTGCCCGGGGCCTTCCGGCTGCTGGCGAACCTTGTCAGCGCGGGTGCAGCCGCCAGGTAACGCGGTTTAAGACGCTTTTTCCTCAAAAGGTTTGCTTCTCCGGCACATTCCGGCGGCGAGTTCTCGATGCTGTAACAAAAGTCTGGGACGATGAAGCCGCCGGGTAGAAATGGCTCTCCATCAGAACGCGCCTCCCCGCAGGCAAGCCCGGCACAATGCACCAAATACTTTTGTGAGGTCGAATGAATATCCATTTGAAAGCGCTGGCCG
>CAXTSG010000214.1:0-5277 GCA_964246825.1 uncultured Acidobacteriaceae bacterium
GGAACGAACTCCGTCTCCATCTTCGCGCCGACCGCATCGACGAGGTAGAAGAGGGACGCACCCTGATCCTCGACTACAAAACCGCGGACGATGTGCGTCGGGCTGCCTGGGACGGTGAGCGGCCCGATGAGCCGCAGCTTCCGATCTATGCGCTCTACGGCGGTGTTCCGAACGTGGCCGGTATTGCTTTCGCGCAGGTCCGGGCCGGCAAAACGGGGCTTGTCGGCGTTGCGGAAGACCCCGGGGCACAGCTGGGCGGCACCCCCAAAAGCCGCGGCGGCGAGAAGCCCGATGCGCGCCTGCTGACCGGAGAGATGATGGCCGCCTGGGATGAGGCCCTGCGCGCCCTTGCGGCGCAGTTCTCTTCCGGCACGGCTCCGGTCAACCCGAAGCACGGGGAACAAACCTGCGGGCTTTGCGGGCTCCATGGAGTGTGCCGGGTCCGCTCTCTCGCGGGCGGGTCCGCGCTTCTTGCCGAGAGCGAAGGCGAAGACCTTCGGGAGGAGCCATGACGGCGCAGCAGTTCCTGTTTCTCGCCGACGATATCAGCCGAAAGCCGACCCCGGAGCAGCTCCTGCCGGACGACCAGGCCCAGCGTCGGGCAGCCCTCGACACCACGCAATCCTTTCTGGTGCAGGCACCGGCCGGCGCGGGAAAAACCGAGCTGCTGACTCTGCGCTATCTTGCCCTGCTGGCCGAGGTCGAGGAACCCGAGCAAATCCTGGCCATCACCTTTACACGAGCGGCCACGGCGGAAATGCGCAGCCGCGTCCTCCTCGCGCTGGAAGAAGCGCGGCGGCAACCTTCCCCGGAGCCCGGCGAAGGCGACCGGCAGCATTTGGCGCGCGCGGGGCGGCGCCGCGCGGACGCGCGCGGGTGGCGCCGGCTGCAGCAGCCGCACCGGCTCAACGTGCAAACGATTGATTCCCTTTGCCTGCGCCTGGCCCACGGCCAGCCGCTGCTGGCGCGCCTGGGCGGTGCTCTGGAGCCGACCGAGGATGCCGGGCCGCTCTATGCCGAGGCTGCCCGCCGTACCACCGCCCTGCTGGGGCATCCCGGGCAGCCGGAGCTGCACCGCGCCCTCCAAACCCTGCTGCTGCGCCGCGACAACAACCTCCCCGAAGTGGAGCGCCTGCTTGCGGAGATGCTGGCCCGGCGCGACGCCTGGCTCCATGCGCTGCCGTTGTCGGCCACGCACGCCGTGGACTGGGAGGCATACCGCGAACAGCTTCAACGCCCGTTCCTTGAAGAAAACCGGCGCATTCTCTGGGAGCTTCGCGCCGCGTTGGAAGCCGTGCCTCACCTTGCCGATGACCTCCTGGCCGCGACCCGCTATGCGGCGGCCAATCTGCCGCACATCGCAGCGCTCCATCCATTTACCGATCTCCCGGGCACCGAGCCGGAAGACCGGCCGGCCTGGGAAGCGCTGGCCGCGCTTTTGCTGACCGGTGAAGGCTCGTGGCGCAAAACCTGGAACGAGAAGGACGGTTTTCCCGCGCCGAGCACGGGACCCGGCCACCTGAAGGAGCAGCGCACCCGCTTCAAGGCGCTGATGCGTGGTTGCTCCGAGGATCTCCAGTCGCACGCGGAAGCCGGCGAGCGACTTCAACGGCTGCTGGACGCGATGCGCAGGCTGCCGGAGCCCGGCTACTCCGACGAGCAATGGGAAACAATCACCGCGGCTACCCGCCTGCTGCGCCGCGGCGTGGGAGAGCTGCGCCTGGTGTTTGCCGAGGAGAACGCCGTCGATTTTTCTGAAATCGCCCAGGCCGCAGCCTCCGTCCTGCGCGATGAGAACAGCATGCGCGGCCTCCTGGAGAGTGAACAAAAGCGCCACCTGCTGATCGACGAGTTTCAGGACACCTCGCGCAGCCAATACAGTCTCCTGACGGAGCTGATCCGGGAGTGGTCCGAGGGCGACGGGCGCACCGTCTTTCTGGTGGGCGACCCGCTTCAGTCCATCTACGCTTTCCGGCAGGCTGAGGTCGCGTTGTTCCATGAAACGCGCGAGCACGGCATCCCTCGCGGCGATGCCCGCCACCGGTGCGAAACGCTTCAGCTGACGCACAATTTCCGCTCGCATCGGGTTCTGGTCGAGGCTTTGAACGAGCGTTTTTCCCGCGTATTTTCTAAAGGAGCGGACGGCAACACTTTTGTCGCCGCCACGGCGTTTCCCGGCCCGGACGCAGCGCAAAGCCTGACCCTGCACCCGGTTTTCGCGGACAAAGCCGCCGGCCGGGATCCGCTGACGGCGCGCGAAGAGGAAGCCGCTCAGGTAGTGGAAGTGCTGCGGGGGGAGCTGCCCCGCATTGCCGAAGCCGCGCGCGGGGGACACCCCCACCGCGTTGCCGTGCTGGTGCAGTCCCGTTCCCACCTGGCAGCGATCCTGCCCGCGCTCAGGGCCGCCGCAATCCCGTTTCGCGCGGTGGAGCTGGAGCCGCTGGCCAACCAGCCGAAGGTGCATGACGCCCTGATGCTGCTGCGCGCGCTGCTCCATGCCGGCGACCGTACTGCCTGGCTTACCGTGCTGCGCGCCCCCTGGTGCGGGCTGTCGCTCCCGGACCTCCATCAGCTTGCCGGCGCGGACGACCCGGAGCTGCTTCGCCGGCCGATCATCGAGTGCATTCCGGCAGTGCTCGCCGCGCCGCCCCCGGCTTTTTCCGCCGACGGGCTCCACCGGCTCGCCCGCATATGGAGGGTGCTTGCCGAGGCACGCGATGCGCGCTACCGCGGCGGCAATGCCGGCTCGCTCGCCGCATGGCTGGAGCGCACCTGGATGGCACTGGGCGGCGAGGCATGCGTGCAGGCGACAGAGCGGCAGGATATCGAGTCTTTCTTTATGCTGCTGGATACCCTGGAGCCGAGCGGCGTGGAAGTTCTGCGCGCGGACTTTCCCCGGCGTCTCGCAAAGCTCTGCGCCGCCCCGGACGCGCGCGTGCCGGAGGGCTGCGGCATCGAGCTGATGACGATCCATAAGGCCAAAGGGCTCGGTTTTGATACGGTGCTGCTGCCCGGGCTCCATCGGACGCCCCGGCGCGACGGCACGGAGCTGCTGACGCTGCTGGAGCGTCCCGCAACCGGCGAGACCGGCGAGCGCGAACTGCTTCTGGCGCCGGTTGCAAGCCGCGATGCCGAAGACCGGGACACTATTGCCGAGTGGGGCGTACAGCAAAAAGCGCTGCGCGAGGCCGGCGAGCGTAAGCGGCTTTTCTATGTCGCCTGCACGCGCGCCCGACGCCGGCTGCACCTGTTTGCTACCGTTACGGTTGTTGAAGGCCGGCTGCGCGCCTCCTCCAGGGGTTCCCTGCTCCATGCGGCGTGGCCCGCGCTCGGCCCCGAGCTTGAAGCGCTTTGGCTTAAAGCCTCCCGGCGCAGCGAGAGCGAAGAACCCCTTGCCCTGGCGGCAAGTGCTTCCCTTCTCTCCTCTTCCACCATCGAGCGTTTGCCCGCTTCCTGGCAGCTTCCGCCCGCGCCGCCCGACATCCTGCTCCGGAACCATACCGGCCCTCGACCGCTGTTTGAGCGCGCCCACGGCTCGCTTGCCGCCCGTGCGCGGGGCACGGCGCTCCATCGTTTGCTGGAGCGCCTGTCGGCGCTGTTTGCTGCTCACCCTTTTGCCGGCGATGAAGAGGTGGGCTCCTGGCGTGAGGAGCTGGAGCGCCTCGCCGGCCGTGCCTTGGCCTCGCCGCACGATGCCCGGCGCACGGCGCGTGAGCTGGCGCGGGAAGCGCTGGCCGCGGCCCGGAGCGAGGCGGGCCGATGGGTGCTCGCCCCGCACCCGGGCGCGTTGTCCGAGGCCGGCTGGCAGAGCTGGGATGCCGCGGGCAATCTGCGCACCTTGCGCGTGGACCGGAGCTTCCTGGCCGGGGATGCGCCGGGAGCCCCCGGCACCCATTGCCTATGGATTATCGATTACAAAACGGGAGCCGCCGCGCCGGAGGCTCACCTTCGCGAAGAGTGGCGGGCTGAACAACGGGCGCTCTACGGTCCGCAGCTCCAGGCCTACGGCGCGGCTGTGGCCGCCGCGCCCGGAACCCCCCTGCGCTACGGCCTATACTTCCCGGAGCCGGGGGAGCTCCTGCACTGGGCCGCCGCGCCGTCCGCTTCAGCCGTCGGTTAGAGTTTCCGTTGATGCCGCACTTGCCGGCCGCGCGGCAGGCGGCAGGTAGTGGCGCACATCCGCGCCCCGCACCCAGAAAATAACGTCTTCCGCGATGTTGGTGGCATGGTCGGCCACCCGCTCCAGCGAGCGCGCGATCACCAGGGTGTTCAGGGCTTGCGCGGTCAGGTGCGGCTGCTCGCGCATAGTGTTCAGCAGCGCGCGGTAGGCTGCGCTGTTCAGGCTATCCACCGCGTCGTCGAGCTGGAGCACGGTTTCGGCGGCGGCCGCATCCGCTTCAATAAAAGCCTGGAGCGCCCTGCGCACCATATCAGTTGCCATGCGCGCCATGCGCGGTACATCGATGGGCAGCTCCGCGGTAGAAGCCGCCTGAAGCTCCCGCACCCGCTCCACGATATTCACCGCCGAGTCGCCGACGCGCTCCACATCCGCGTTGATCTTGATGACGGCGAGAATAAAGCGCAGATCGACCGCCATCGGCTGCTCCATGGCAAGCAGGTCGAGCGCCATCTGGTCGATTTCGCGCTCAAAGCGGTTGATGGCGATTTCGGCTTCTTCCACCTGGTCGCATAGGGCGAGGTCGCGCGTGCGGTAAGCTTCGATCGCGCGCTCAATCGACTGCTCGGCCATGCCGGCCATGATCAGGATTTTTTCCTTCAGGTCCCCGAGGCTTTGATGGAAGCGGACGCGCATATCAGCCGAACCTCCCGGTAATGTAGTCCTCGGTCCGTTTGTCGCCGGGGTTGGTAAAAATCTTGTGAGTCGCGTCGAACTCCACGAGTTTGCCGGAAAGAAAAAAGCCTGTTCGTTCCGCCACACGCGCGGCCTGCTGCATATTGTGCGTCACGATCACGATGGTGTACTGGCTTTTCAACTCAAAGATCAAGTCCTCGATCTTGGCGGTCGAGACCGGGTCCAGCGCCGAGGCCGGCTCATCCATCAGCAGCACTTCCGGGTCCACGGCAAGCGCGCGCGCAATGCACATTCGCTGCTGCTGGCCGCCTGATAGGCTCGCGCCCGACTTCTTCCTGAGATCGTCCTTGACCTCGTCCCACAAGGCCGCGTGCCGAAGAGACCGCTCTACAATTTCATCCAGCACACGCCGATTGCGGAAGCCGTTCAGCTTGAGGCCGGAAGCGACATTGTCGTAGATGGAC
>CAXTSG010000215.1:0-5268 GCA_964246825.1 uncultured Acidobacteriaceae bacterium
CGGGGAAGCCGGAGGAGCGCATCCTGAGCTTCCTGATGCTGCGCTCGCTGAAGCAGGCGCGCTACTCGGAGGAGAACGACGGGCATTTTGCGCTGGCGGCGAGCTTTTACACGCACTTTACGTCGCCGATCCGACGGTACCCGGATCTGATGGTGCATCGGGTGGCCAAGGCGCTGCTGCGGGCGGGGGTGAGCGGGCGCGGGGTGCTGAGAGAGGGCGCGCCGGAGGAGTTTCGGATCGCGGCGGGCGAGCGTTCGGCGTTTGCGGAAACAGCGGTGCCGGTGCCGATGACGGAGTTGGCGGCGATCGCGACGGAAGCAAGCGAGGCGGAGCGGCGGGCGGATGCGGCGGAGCGCGAGCTGGTGGAATGGAAGAAGATTCGGTTCATGGCGGGGCGCGTCGGGGAGGAGTTTGACGGGCTGATCCTGAACGCGACCAAGTACGGGTTGTTTGTGGAGTTGAACGAGTTGTTTGTGGAGGGGCTGGTGCCGATTCAGTCCTTGGGTGAGCTGGATGGGGACCAGTACACCTATCGGGAGAATACGCGGGAGATTCTTGGGGAGACCTGGCGCAGGCGGTTCCGCATGGGGCAGCCGGTGCGGGTGCTGCTGGAGAGGGTGAACGCGGTCGAAAAGCGGTTGCAGTTTGCGATTGTGCCGGGGGCGGAGGAGAGGAGCGCGCCGAGCCGGTTTGCCGCGGTGGTGAAGGTTGGGAAGAAGGCAAAAGCGGCAAAAGGACGGAAGAGCATGCAGGCGAGTACGCCGAAGAGCCGGATTCCGGCGCCGAAGGGAACGGGGAAGAAGCCGAAACAGAAGCGGTAGGAACTGTATGGTCTCTACGAGTCGTACGACTTCTGTATCCAGAAAAGAGGCATTATCCTAATTGCAGCGAAGGACCGATTTCTCTCACCCCATCTAGCGGAAGTTGCAGGTTCTTCGTCGTTTGTACTCTCCCGGTCGTGCGCCTATGCTTACTTCATGGCTCATGCACAGGACACGCCCGCGACGGACTGGAAGGATTGCCCTTTTGTCGAAGTAAATCCCGCTAAGGTAAGCGGTGTGCCGATTTTGAAGGGTACGCGCATGCCTGCTGACGCCGTCGTGGAGAACTATGAGGACGGCTTGCCCGCAGAGGATATTGCGGAAGTTTTCGAGCTTCCCGCCGATCATGTGCGCGGGCTTCTTGCCTATGCAGTGCAGCAAAATCCCGCGCTGAAGCTGTGAAGGTGTTGTTCGACAATAACGTGCCTGCGCCATTGCGCCATGTTCTTGTCGGACATGAAGTTCGTACGGCGCGGCAAGAGGGTTGGCAGGAACTTGAGAACGGCAAGCTGCTCCATGCCGCGGAAGCAGGCGGGTTTGACCTTCTAGTTACAGGCGATAAAAACATTCCTCCACAGCAAAATCTTTCAGGCTTAAAACTTGCCATGATCGTGCTTGGAACAACACGCTGGACGGTGTTACAGAACCATACCGCGCCCGTAATCGATGCAGTGAACGACGCGACGCCCGGGAGCTTAAGAATTTTACCCGCGCCGCCGCTGCCCTCTCGCCGCCCCAGGCAGAAATCACCTGAGCCGCAATGATCCTGATAACAACTCCCAATATTCAATCGGGAAGTTCGTGGATGGATCGCGGTTCGATCATGGGGACGTTGTTTTCTTTGCGGCGGGCGCGGCTTAGGGCTTCGTAGGCTTGCATGCGGGCGCGCATGATGGAGCCGAGCGGTTGGTGGGCGAGGAGGGAGTGGGCGGGGCAGAAGGAGAGGCTTTCGTCGAGACAGGCTTGCCGGGCGGGGGTCCAGGCGTCCTGTGCCGGGAGGATGAGGTGGGCGACGGGCTGGTAGGGGCTTTGGTCTTCGGGCCATTCCTTATTGGCGTCTTCGATCGGCATGGCGTCGAGGTCGGTGCAGAGCTGGACGGCGACGACGAACTCGGCCGGGTGTTCGCGAAAGAAAGCGACGGTGGCGGTGCGCAGGCCGTCGTAGTCCTCGGGCTCGAACTTTTCGTCGAGCAGGGATTTAAGCGCGGCGGTGTCGGGGGTGACACTGAGCTTGGCGATGTAGTCGCCGTAGCGGATGGGGGCTTGGGAGTAGTAGGGCTCGGCGAGCGGATGCAGGAAAGGGTGGCCGAGGAAGTCGAGAGCGGCGCTCGCGTGGCCGAGTACAGTGTTCGCGGCATGGGCGAGGCTGGAGACAACGCCCTTGACGGGCTGCGGGATATAGGGGGCGCAGTTTTCCAGCGGCGCGATTTGCGCGAGGAAGGTTTTGACGCCGACCGCATTGAAGACTTTGCCGGTGTCGAGCACGAAGTCTTGGGTGTGCTGCCCGGCGTGACCGGGGAGCATGTCGCCCTGGACATCGAGCACTTTGAGCGAAAGTCCGCGGGGGCCGGAGACGCGGCGGTCGTCGTCAAGATCGCCCGGGTTTTGAGCCAGGCGCGCAATGACCGGGTAGCAGCGCGGCGCGGCGAAGAGGCCTTGGCGAAGATGGCGGGGCAGATCCCCTATGTGGAGCTCGCCCCGGAGGAGGCCGTGCGCCTTGGCGTGGCCGCTGCGTACAGTGCGGCCGAGCCGCTCACGGGTAAGCTGCTGCGCCCTGGACATGGCAGCGATAATGAGTTTGATGGTTTGCTGCTCGTCCGCGTCGGCGTGTTCGACGCCGGGGCTGTAGCGGATGTAGGCGCGGGAGCTGAGGTCCGGTTCCGGAAATGTCATGGGGTGTGCGGGTGAAGCACCAGGATCGGATGGGTGCCGATTCACTGCTAAAGCCTGAGAGGTGGATGCGTGCGCAAAGCTCCCTGCCACAGTTCTGCTTGCGCCGGATGGAAGAAGAAGCCGGACGGCGGGTGTTGTTTCCCGAAGCGCGGGATTGGGTTCTACACTGCAACTACGGCCAGGACGCGAGAGTGAGGGTGCATGGAGATTGCGGAGCAGCGGTCGACCGCCGAGCTGATCGAGCTGGAAGACGAGTACGGCGCGCACAATTATCACCCTCTGAATGTAGTGGTTGAGCGGGCGGAAGGCGCCTGGGTGACCGATGTGGAAGGGCGGCGCTACCTGGACTTCCTGGCGGCGTACTCGGCGGTGAACCAGGGGCACTGCCACCCGGCGATTCTGCGGGCGCTGACAGAGCAGGCGCAGCGGGTGACTTTGACCTCGCGCGCGTTTCGCAATGACCAGCTGCCGCTGCTGCTGGAAGAGCTGCACCGGACTACGAGCTTTGAAACGGCGCTGCCGATGAACTCGGGCGCGGAGGCGGTGGAAACGGCGCTGAAGGTGGCGCGCAAGTGGGGCGTGACGGTGAAAGGCATTCCGGACGGGCGGGCCGAGGTGCTGGTGTGCGAGAACAACTTCCATGGGCGCACGATTGCGATTGTGGGGTTTTCGTCGGAGCCGCAGTACCGGGCCGGATTCGGGCCGTTCGCGGGAGGGTTTCGCGCGGTGCCGTTTGGGAATGCCCGTGCGTTGCGGGAGGCGATTACGCCAGAGACCTGCGCGTTTCTCGTGGAGCCGGTGCAGGGCGAGGCGGGCATCATTGTGCCGCCGGAGGGCTACCTGCGGGAGGCGGCGGCGATCTGCCGCGAGCACGATGTGCTGCTGATCGCGGATGAGATTCAATCGGGACTGGGGCGGACAGGCACGTTCTTTGCGTTTGAGCATGACGGGGTACGGCCCGACATGGCAACGGTGGGCAAGGCGCTCTCGGGAGGGTTTTATCCGGTGTCGGCGGTGCTGGCTTCGCGCAGGGTGATGGGCGTGATTCGGCCGGGGGACCACGGCAGCACCTTCGGCGGCAACCCGCTGGCCTGCGCGGTGGCGCGGGCGGCGCTGCGGGTGGTGGTGGAGGAGCGGCTACCGGAGCGCTCGGCCGAGCTGGGAGCCTATGCGCTCAGGCGTTTGCGGGCGATGGCGAGCCCGCATGTGGTGGAGGTGCGCGGGCGCGGGTTGTGGATCGGCATTGAGCTGAACCGCGCGGCGCGGCCGGTGTGCGAAGCACTTCAGCGGCGCGGGGTTTTATGCAAGGAGACGCATGAAACGGTGATTCGGCTGGCACCGCCGTTGATGATCAGCCGCGAGGACCTTGACTGGGGACTGGACCGGATCGAGGCTGTGCTGAAATAGAGGCAGAGGTTGCGAGATGGCCGTAGTGGCGTTGACGCGGGAGCTTGCGGACGGAGCGGGACCGGAGCAGAAGCGCGCCTGGTGCGCGCAGTTGGAGGCCGGCGACATCCTGTTTTTTTCTGAAACGCCGGTCGTGCTTGAGGCGGGGGATCTTGCGTTTCTGCTGGGCCGGCAGCAGACCAGCTCATCTCTCCATAAGAACATCGCTTACAAGCCGACGGCAGACGTGCTGAGCGGGCTGGACGGCAGCGATGCAGCGACGGCGGAGCGCCTACGCGAGATTATGCGCGGGTATTCGGAGGCGGTGACGCGCTTTCTGGATGATTTTCTCGCGCCGTATGCAGGCCACATGCGGCGCGACTACGCCAGCTTTCGCCCGCAGGAGGAGCAGAACCGCGATTTACCACTGCGGAAGCGCAATGACCTGCTCCACACGGACGCTTTTCCGACGCGGCCGACACGCGGGGCGCGTATTCTGCGCTTTTTCAACAACATTCATCCGGAGCGGACGCGGGATTGGGTGGTGAGCGAGGCTTTTCGCGGGCTGGTGCCGCAGTATGCACCTCGTGAGATCGCACCGAAGCCGGACAGTGCTTTCCCTCGCGGGGCAAGGAAACTGGCGCAGGCGCTGGGCCTGGGTGCGGCGCTGCCGGGGGTGAAGCGCACGCCGTATGACGATTTCATGATGCGGTTTCACAACTTCCTGAAAGAGAACGAGGCGTTTCAGCGGGATGCGCGAAGGGAGGCTTTTCGGTTCCCGGCGGGGTCAAGCTGGATGGTGTTTACCGATACCGTGCCCCATGCGGTGCTGGCGGGGCAGTATGCCCTGGAGCAGACGTTTTTGGTAGACCGGGCGGCCCAGGTAGCGCCGGAACACGCGCCGCTGACAGTGCTGGAGAGCATGGCAGGGCAGGCGCTGGTGTAGCTACATAGTATTGATTAAACATAAAACTCGTGCTTGACAGGGCATAAGGGCAAAAGTACGATGTTGGCATTCTTGTACAAAGGGAGTAAACAATGCGTAATACAAACAGACGCTCATTCCTGGGGGGGGGGGGCAGCTTTAGGTGCCGGCGCGCTTGGAAACGCCGCATTTCGCGGACACAAGGCTTAGCCTAAATCTTCTAAGCCTGAAATGTCTAAAATT
>CAXTSG010000216.1:0-5245 GCA_964246825.1 uncultured Acidobacteriaceae bacterium
TATTCGGGCGTTTGGGCTGGTCAAGGCGGCGGCCGCCGAGGCCAACCGCCAGCTCGGCCTGCTCGACCCGGAGCGCGCCGACGCCGTCTTCAAGGCAGCCGTCGAGGTCGCCGAAGGCCGCTGGAACGGCGAGTTTGTCGTGGATGTTTTCCAGGCCGGGGCCGGCGTGAGCTTCCACATGAACACGAACGAAGTCATCGCCAATCGCGCCAATGAACTGCTGGGCGGCCGTCTCGGCGAGTACAGCCGCGTCCACCCGAACGACCACGTCAACTACGGCCAGTCCACCAACGATGTTTTTCCCACCGGTATGCGACTGGCCGTGCTGCTCGCGCTCCGAACCCTGTACCCGGTGCTCGACGGGCTGGCCGGAAGTTTTGCCGCGAAAGCGCGTGAGTTTGACGATGTCCTGAAATCAGGCCGGACCCACATGCAGGATGCCGTGCCGATCCGGCTGGGCCAGGAGTTCGCGGCCTACGGGCTGGCCATCGAGAAAGGCCGCCGTTCGCTCGCGGCCGTGGCTGAAGGGCTGCGGGAGCTGGGTCTCGGCGGCTCGGCCGTGGGCACCGGCATCAACACGCACCCGGACTACCGTGCCAAGGCCATTGCCGCGCTTGAAAAACTCAGCGGGGAGCGGCTCCTCCCGGCCGCCGACATGCGCTGGGCCATGCAGTCCAACAGCTGCATGGCGGACGTCAGCGCGGCGCTGCGGTCCATTGCGCTTGAAGCCATCCGCATCTCGAACGATATTCGCCTGCTTTCTTCCGGGCCCAACACCGGCTTTGCCGAAATCTTCCTGCCCAGCCTCCAGCCCGGCTCCTCCATCATGCCAGGCAAAATTAATCCCGTGCTGCCGGAACTGGTTGCCATGGTCGGCTTCCAGGTTGTCGGCAACGACGCGGCGACGGCCATGGCGGTGCAGGCCGGGCAGCTGGAACTGAACGTCATGATGCCGACCATGGCCTACAACACGCTCGGGAGCATCACAATTCTGGCCAATGCCCTATTTCAGTTCGATAAGCGCTGCGTGGCGGGCATTTCCGCCAACCGTAACCGTTGTAATGAGTACAGTCAAAAAACAGTCTCGCTTGCCACAGCCCTCAACCCGTATATTGGGTACGCTCTTGCGGCGGAGATCGTGAAGGAATCCGTGGCAACCGGTGAGTCGGTCATCGCCCTGGCCCGCGCACGAAAGCTGCTGAGCGAAGAGGAGATCGCCCAAATCCTGGACCCGCAGCGCATGACGGAGCCGCAGTATCCGTTGAACGCGGCAAAAGCCCGCGACACCCGCACATAGTCCGGGGCGGCGCAGGCAGGGGCAGGAAGGGCGGCGCGCTATGAACCTGTCCCTCAACGTTTCACACTGGGTATGCCTGCTGGCCGGCCTCCTTCTGGTATTTACCGGCTTTGTCATGCGCAACATCATGGAGGAACAAACCCCGGTGGTCGGCAGCCGGCTGCGCACGTCGGGCTACGGTCGGCGCGGCATCATGATCGCGGTGGGGCTGGCCGGAGTGATCTACGGTATCGCGCGCATCGTCCTGTAGCGCTACTGCCGGCCCCAGCGATACACGACGCCCAGGGTAAAGCCGAGATTATCCTGGATTTGGCTGCCGAAGTTAGTCAGCAGGTAGTCCGGCATCAGCCGCACGGCCAGCGCCGGGCTCAAGTTGTAGTCCACTGCCGCCCCCACGCTGACCGCCAGTTTGTTGCCGTCGCTGTACAGGCCGACTTCGTTCGCGGTAAAGCTGCCGATCCCTGTTCCAAAGTTGCCGTGGTCGATGCCGGCCAGAACCTGCGCGTTCCAGGCCCAGTGCTGGCTCTGGTAGAAGCGATACTGCGGGCCGCCCATAAAGGTGTACTGGCTGATGGACGGCTTAAACACCTGAAAGTTGAAGCTGTTTGTGATTGCCGTGCCGTAATAGCCGCGCACGTCGCCGGTAATGCCGAGCTTGGGGCGAATCCACTCGGTCACGCCCGCGTTCCAGGCGGCTTCCGTGTTGTGCTGGAGCGATGGGCCCGGCCGGAACCGCAGGTAGCTGCCGCCGGCGTAAAACTCATACTTGTGCGAGTAGGTATCCTGCTCGGCGGCCTGCTCCCGCAGCCTACGGCGCGCGTTCACACGGGTCTGGGCATCGCGAAGGATGCGGGCGCGCTCGCCCTGCGTCTGCGGCGTCGTGGGATCGTTGACCTGGGCGGCCCCGGCAGCATCCTGCGAGGCCGGAGCGGAAGGGTCCGTCTGCGCCTGTTGAGCCGAAGCGGGAAGCGAACCCACGATGCCGGCAAAGGCGAGCGCGGAAAAGAAACGGCGGTGCTGGAACAAGCTTGGAGCCTCCCGGAACGCGAGCGACGCGCCCCCGAAGCCGGGCCGCACGCGACCTCCCTATTAAACCATTGTTACCCGGCCCGGGATGGTGGAGCTTGCCTTCTCCCGGCCGGTGCGGTACACACAAAGGTGGGCCGCCGGGCGGCCCCCAGGGGCACCGGATGACGCGATTTCTGCTCGGTCTGCTCTGCGGACTGCTGCTTCTGCCGGCGGGGGCTTTCTGCTGGCTGCGCTACGGCCGCCCGCCGGTGGCGGTTGCCGACGCTTCGCTCCCCTTTGAAGGGGAAATCGTCAACGTGCCGCTCCATGCGCGCATCAGCCGCGAAATGTCGGCGCACGCTGCCATGGCAGCAAGCCCGGCCAACCTGCTCCTGGGCGCGCAGGTCTATCGCGAGCAGTGCGCCGCGTGCCATGGGCAATACAACCGCCCATCCTCCTACGGCTCGCATATGTTTCCGCGGAGCCCGCAGCTCTGGGCACCCCACGGGCACGGAGTCGTGGGCGTCAGCGATGACCCGCCGGGCGAAACCTACTGGAAGGTGAAAAACGGGATCCGGCTTTCCGGTATGCCGGCCTATAACCATGTTCTCAATGAAGCTCAGATGTGGCAGGTTTCCCTGCTGCTGTCTCAGGCCGACAAGCCGCTGCCGGCGGGCGTTTTAGCCGTGCTGGAAGAGCCGCTTGCCGGTCTTGCCGCCCCGCCCGCGCCGGGCGGTCCTTCCGCGGTTTCGACTGCAATCTCCGTACAGCCGCTTCCTGCAAATTAAGTCTAGGCGCACTCCGCGATCTCGGGCAGCTCCGCTGCCGAGCGCCCCAGCTCGCGCAGGCGCAGCTGGTGAAGCGCATTGCGCATGCGAATGCGGGCCGACAGGAGCACCTTCTGGATTTCCAGCTCCTCGGACCCAAGAAGCTGCCCGATCTTACCCGGCTTGTACCCCTGCACATCACACAGGAGAAAAGCCAGTCTTTCGCGGGGAGGCAGCTGCCCCACGGCTTCTTCCATATCCGTCTTCCGTATTTGGCATCCGAGCCCCGCGCCGCTTTCCGGCGTTGCGGGGCTGGTCGGTGCCAGGGAGAAGCGCGCTTCCAGTTGTTGCAGCAGCGCCCGATCCACTGACTCCGCATCCGGCTCCGGCGCTCCGGTAAACGCGCCGACAAAGGTGGCGGTCAGGATGGATTCCGCTTCCGCTTCGTTGGCTGTCATGTAGTAGCCGACTGAAAAAACGCGGTGCCGGTGCGCTTCAAAAATGTCCTGCTGCTTTTGCTCGGCCGTTAACTGCTGCGCCTGCGTCGCCGCAAACTTTTGACCTGTCAGTAGATGTCTTTCCCGATCTAACAAATCAACCTCCCTGCTGCTCTCCAAGCGGAGGCTTCCTAAGTAAATCCTAAACACTGCTGCATGAACACTTTACCATTAAGAAAATGGTAGCAAGCAGTGGAATATCAAGCTATTTGGCTCGCCTTGGGATTACCGATAAGCTGAGATCGCGGCACAATGGTTCCACGGCTAGCCAGTGAAAGAAAACTTTCGCGCAAACTTTCCGGCGGATGTGGCACTCTATCCAGGCTGCACTGTGCCTGCTGCGGCAGGCGAAGGGCGATACACATGGCTGCGGAAAAAATCTTGGTTGTGGATGACGAGCAGCTCACGCGCACCCTGCTGGTGACGCTGCTGCGCAGGGAAGGCTACCAGGTGGAAAGCGCCCGCAACGGCGACGACGCCCTCCGCACCCTCGCCGTGCGCGCCATGGACCTGGTCGTTACCGACCTCGTCATGGACGGAACCGACGGCATGCGCCTGCTGGAGCAGGTGCGGAGCCGCCAGATGCAGACCCCGATTATCATGGTGACCGCCGTTCACGAGGTCACAACGGCTATCTCCGCCATGCGCAACGGCGCTTTCGACGTTATCCTGAAGCCCTTTGAAAAGGAAACGCTGCTCCAGGCGGTGGAACGCGGGCTGGCCCACGGCAATACCACCCGGCGCAATGCCACCTACCGCCACAGCTTGGAACACCTGGTGGAAGCGCGCACCAGCCTCCTGCGCGAAGCCATGTTTGAGCTGGAGCGCTCCTACGACACCACGCTTGAGGCACTCGGCGACGCGCTGGATCTCAAGGATGCCGAAACCGAAGGCCATTCCCGGCGCGTCACCGCCTACACCATCGCCCTGGCCCGCTCCATGAGCGTCGAAATCGCCGACATGAAGACCATCAAACACGGCGCGTTTCTCCACGACATCGGCAAAATGGCCATTCCCGACAGAATCCTTCTAAAGCCGGGCCGTTTGGAGCCGGACGAGCTCAACACCATGCGCCAACACTGCTACCTCGGCTACCAGATCGTGCGCAAAATCCCTTTCCTCAAGGAAGCCTCTGACATCGTGTACAGCCACCAGGAGTTTTTTGACGGCGGCGGCTACCCGCGTCAGCTTCGCGGCGAGGAAATTCCCTTGGGCGCGCGCATCTTCGCCGTTGCCGATACTCTGGATGCCATTACCTCCGACCGGCCTTATCGTAGGGGATCGCCGTTTTCAGCCGCCCGCAACGAGATTGCCCGCTGCACCGGCACGCAGTTCGACCCGCGCGTCGTGGATGCCTTTCTATCCCTGCCGAGCGAGGTATGGGAAGAACTGCGGGACGCTATCGTGGGCCGGGCGGCTGCCGTAGCGGCCTCCTGAAAGGTCTTTTAGATAAACTCACCCGGCGGCGGCTGGGCCGGCGGCGCTTCCGCCTCGCGCATGCGCTCCAGCGTCCTTCTGTTCCAAAGCACCACGGCAATCCCGCTCAGCAGGGCTGAGCTGGTTAAAAGCATCGCCATGCGCCAGGGCGACTGCTTCGCGGCTGCCGCCGTCGGGTCTGCTGTCGGCTCTGTGGGGGTATGCGCGGCTTCAGCCGGCTGCTCCCGCAGGGTTCTTGC
>CAXTSG010000217.1:0-1270 GCA_964246825.1 uncultured Acidobacteriaceae bacterium
TATAGCCGCCGTGCTTGCGGAACTCGGGGATGCCGGTCAGCTCCTGCGCGATAGATATTTGCAGGTGGTGGCCCGGGATGCCCTCGTGGTAGGCGATAGACTCGACATTCGGCAGCGATCGATGGGCGAAATCATATGTATTGATGTAGATCGTGCCCTTGCGCGAGCCGTCCGGCGTGCCGCCCTGGTAGTAGGCCGGGGCCTGCTCCTTTTCGGAATAGCTCGGCACCGGCTCAACCTGAAGCTGAGCCTTCGGCAGGATGCCGAAGTATTCCGGCAGCTTCGGCCGCATCGCGTCCAGGTCCTTGCGATACAGATCGAGCAGCACTTCCCGGCTCGCCGGGTGCTGCTTCGGGTCCGCGGCAACCGCGGCGCGCAGGGCGGCAATCGTGGGATAGCCGAGCTTGCGCGCGATCTGAAGAATCTCCGCCTCGTCGCGCGCGACCTCATCCAGGCCGGTCTGGTGAATCTGCGCCGGCGTCAGGTCGGTGGTCGTGCTTTGCTTCACGCGAAGAGCATAATAGCGGTCGCCGTTAGGCAGAGACCACGCACCCGGCTCGGCCCGGCCCGCCGGGATGTAGGTGCTTTGGAGATAGCGGGCAAACCGCGCATACGCCGGCTGCACATCCTTGTTCACGGCATCGAGCAGCTCCGTGCGAAGCCGCGCCTGGTCTGCCGCCGCAATTGTTGCCGGAAACTTGGCAAGCGGACGCGCGAAGGGGCTGTCTTCCGGCTTGCCCGCCGCCAGCGTTTGCGTTTGCTTCAGAACCTTTTCCAGCAAAAAGCGCGGCGGAGTACGCTTGTCGGCGATCCCGGCATCGATGGAGTCCGTCACCTGCTGGAAGGCGCGCGGCACGGCATGGAGCCGGGCGATGTAGTCTTCGTAACTCTTAACAGAGTTAAAGGGCGCGATCGACTGAATCTGCGGCAGATCGACCTGGATGCCGCTGAACTGATTAACGGGCTGCTGCCACGGCTGAAAAACTGCCTCCTCCTGCTGCTCGACCAGGCGGCGCAGCATCAGGTCCTTGGAAAGCCGGTCCTGCTCCGGCAAACCTTCGGCGGAGATCGCCGCCAGGCGCTGAAGATAGCCTGCCCCGCGAGCTAAATCTTCGTTGTAAGCCTCGGCCGAATAATCTTCGAGCCGGTCGTTGTAGCGGTTGTCGCCGACCGAGGTGGCAAACACCGGGTTGTGCTCCAGGCGGTCCTGCCAGCTTTCCGCAAACAAGGCGCGCAAGGCCGCGGAGCGCTCCGCGGCCGGTGCATTAGC
>CAXTSG010000217.1:1280-1750 GCA_964246825.1 uncultured Acidobacteriaceae bacterium
GCATTAGCCGCTGGGGCCTGCGCGGCAGCCGGAGCCGCGGGTACAGGGGCAAGCGCCGACTTGGGAAAGCTGCCGGGGCGCTGCGCCCACAAGGACGCCGGCACTGAAAGCATCAGCGCAAGAGCGGGAACGAGCGAGCAGGTAGACTTCAGCATGGGCGAGAAGGGTCCGGTGGAGCGTACAGGATTACGCTGTAAGGACGGAGCCGTTGCAGCTGCCTGTTGCCCCCGAGTGTATCCCACTCAACGTACCGGGCCCGTATTCAATTAACACGAAAGCCCTCGGGGGAAGCTCTCCTTGCTCATGAAGCGAAGGAGAGCGATGAAGGATTCACTGTCATCGATCTAAGCGTCCTCCTGGACGACCCGGCTTAGGCTTCCTGCTGCTTCTCCTGCAGCAAACGATACAGCGTGGAGCGGCTGATGCCCAGCAGCCGGGCTGGAGTCGACGGGCCACCGCGCGAAGCTGCC
>CAXTSG010000217.1:1760-5211 GCA_964246825.1 uncultured Acidobacteriaceae bacterium
GCTGTACATGCCGCGGGAGGGCGCGGTCGAGGGTCGGGGCCGCGGCGATCAACTCCCCCGCTGCCATGGAAGGAACCGCCGTTTGCAAAACCGGAGCATGCCCCAACATTTGCGGCGCGCGGCGCATTTCTCCCGGCTCCCGCTGTTGAGGATTGCCGACCTTTCGGGGCTCCACAGCCGTTGCCGGAGGCTCCGGCCCTCGTACCGGAGACAGACACCCGGCCCGCGACGCAGCGAGCACGGAGCCTGATCGAGCCGGCATTCGCTGCCCGCGGGCCTCGCTAGACAGAAGACTCAGCGCGGCTCCGGCAGGTGCCGCGGGCCGGGTAGGCCCGTCCGGCAGCAGGTCCGGAGCGTGCAAACGGCTCCCCGAGCAGCGCAGCACCGCGCGCGAAACCGCGGTTTCCAGCTCCAGCACGTTCCCCGGCCAGCTGTGCTGCAAAAGAGTCGGCAGAGCCTCAGGAGCCGCCCCAAGCATCGGCTTGCCGTAAGCCGCGCTGTACTTCTCAACAAAGTGGTCCACCAGCATGGGAATATCCTGAAGACGATCCCGCAAGGGCAGCAGCTGCAGCTGCACCGCGGCGAGCAGCGCATGGAGATCGGCACGGAAGCTGCCCGTCATCACTAGCTGCCGCAGCGAACGCCGCGCGCTCAGGATAAGGGCGCAGGGCAGCTTGGCCCCGCCGGTGCCGTTTCCTCCGGGCTTCATCACCGTGCGGCGGTCCAGTCCCATCGCGCCGAGCAGGTGCAGCAGTCTGCCCTGCTCCACTCCTCCGAGGGCCTCGACATCGTGGAGGTACAGCGTGCCGCCGGCAGCCTGTTGCAGCCCCGCTTCCATCGCCGAGCCGGAAAGAAAGCTCGCGCAGGAAAGTGCCGCAAAGCCGCGTTCACGCGCCGGACCCCGCGCGTGAAGGGTCTCCGCCGTGAGGCGCTTGCCCGTACCGGATTCCCCTTCAATCAACGCGCATCGCAGGTGCCCCGCCAGGTAGCGCACCTGGAGGAACAAGCGCTCCATCTCCGGGCTGCGGCCGACCATGCCGCCCAGGGTCCAGCGCGCCCGCTGCCCGCTCGTCAGCGCGTCCCCTGCGCGGCGGGGGGCGGCACCCGCCTCCAGCCGGCCTGCGCCGCCCCCTATGTGCGGCTGAAACTCACCCTGTGTCTGCTGCCCTGTTTGCTCCCCGATCATTCCCGTTTCTCCTCACGGGCTTCATCGGCACATGAGGCGAAAACATGAGTAGAAAGCCTACTTTTGCGCGGAGACGCGCATACGCGGAGACGGCTGATCGGAAGCAATGACCCCGTCGCGGATCGTCACGACGCGGTGAGCATATTCCGCGATGTCCGGCTCGTGCGTCACCAGCACAATGGTATTGCCGCCGGCGTGGAGCTGGTCGAACAGCGCCATGATTTCATCCCCGGTCTTGGAGTCGAGATTGCCCGTCGGCTCGTCGGCCAGAATAATGGACGGCCGGTTGATGAGCGCGCGGGCAATGGCGACGCGCTGCCGCTGGCCGCCGGAAAGCTCGTTCGGCCGATGGTCCATGCGCTCGCCGAGATTGACCGCGGTCAGGGCGGCGCGGGCGCGCTCCAGGCGCTCGGCCGAGGCGGTGCCGTTGTAGATCAAGGGCAGCTCCACATTATGGAGGGCGCTGGCCCGCGCCAGAAGATTAAAGGTTTGAAAAACAAACCCGATCTCCTTATTGCGGATGCGGGCAAGCTGGTCGTCGTCCAGCTCGGAAACAAGATGGCCATTCAGCCAGTACTGGCCCCGGCTCGGCGTATCAAGGCAGCCGATCAGGTTCATCAGCGTCGACTTGCCGGAGCCCGACGGCCCCATAATCGCCACATACTCATTGTGCCGGATTTGCAGGTGAATGCCCTGAAGCGCATGCACTTCCTGCTCGCCCATCTGGTACGTCTTCCATAGATTGTCGACAACAATCATGTGCGTGCCTGCGGCCGCCGCTGCTCCGTTTTCCATCAGGAGCCCTCGTCTCCCTTAGGCGCCAACTCGGCTTCCGTGGCCGCCTTGACCGCGGCATCGTTCTTGAGGCCGCGCAGCACCTTGTACGTGCCGGTCACAATTTGGTCGCCGGCATGGATGTCGCCTGAAACTTCCATGTTCGAGGTGCCGCTGATGCCTGTGGTGAGCGGCACAAAATGAGCCCGCAGCTTGCCCCGCTCCTGCCGCAAGGCAAACACGCCCTGCCTGCCGGGAGCAGCCGTTGCCGCGGAAGCCGCCTGCACCGCGTTGCCACTTCCAGCCGCGGGAGCCGGCGGTGCCGTCAGGGCCTGGATCGGCACGGAAAGCACGCCCTTCTTATCAGCGGTCGTGATCTTCGCGGTCGAGCTCAACCCGGGCCGCAGCGCCTCGACCTCCTGCCCGCCGTCCAGCGTCACAATCACCTTGAAATCCTTTGCTTCTTCGGTCCCGCTGGTGGACTGGCTGGTGGAAACTCCCGTCGAGCGCAGCAGCGCCTGGTCGCCAACCTCCGTCACATGCCCGTGCAGCACCTTGTCCGGCAGCGCGTCTACCGTGATGTCGGCCGTTTGGCCGGTTTTCACGTTCACAATATCGGTTTCGTCGATCTTGACCTCGGCGGTAACAACCGACATATCGGCAATCGTCATCAGCGTGGAGCCCTCGGCATTCTGAATGCCGACCACCATGGTTTCGCCCTCGCGCACCGGCAGGTTTGTCACAATGCCGTCATACGGGGCGACGCTGACTGTTTTATTGAGTGCATCGACGTTGGAGCGCAGCGTGGCCACGGCCGTGCCGAGATGCCCGCGCGCCGAATCGGTTTGCGCCCTGGCCTGCGCCAAGGCAGCCTGCGCCTGCGCTACGGAAGCGACATCCAAGTCATACGCCGCCTTGCGGGCGTCGAACTCCTGCCTGGACACAAGCTTTCCGTTATAAAGCTGCTGATACCGGTCGTAGTCGAGCTTTTTCTGTTGCAGGTCGGCATCGGCATGCTCGATGTTGGCCTGCGCGGTCTGCTCGGCGGCAAGGTAGGAGCTGATGTCGGTTTTGGCCGAGGAGATGGCGTCGCGCTGCGCGGCAACACTGGCCTCGGGCTGCACATTCTCAATCGTCGCCAGCACCTGTCCGCGATGGACGTGCTCGCCTTCCTTGACATACAGGTGCGTGATGCGTCCAAAGGCGGTAGCGCCGATGTTAACGTAGGTTTTGGGCCGGATTTGGCCGGTGCCGCTGACGATAGAAAGGACCTCGCCGCGCTCCACCGTGCCGACCAGCACCTTGGTGTAGCTCGCGCGGGCGCGCACCACTGTGAAGACAGTGACGGCTGCCAAAAGAAGCACAAGAGCCCCGATCGCGCTGATTCGCTTCCAATTTTTTATTGATATGCGTTAAACATTTTTCTTAACGTTATAAATCGTCGGCAGCGGCAAGCTCATCATACCGCGCGGCTGTGTTGTTCCCCGGCAA
>CAXTSG010000218.1:0-2671 GCA_964246825.1 uncultured Acidobacteriaceae bacterium
GAAAACCGCTTTACCCTAGCGGGTAACGGGGGTTCGAATCCCTCTCCCTCCGCCAAGAGAACGTCCGAAGCAGTCTGAGGAAGTATGGAGATTCCACCGAAAGGCCCGCAAACAGCGGGCTTTTCTCATGTCCGTTGTCCGGCAGCGTCCGGTAAGGTACGGTACAAGCGGGTACGATTTGCGGGTATTTTTGCGGGTACCCGGCAAGGCAATTGCGGGTATTTTGCTCGGAGGCTGAAATGGCGCTCACGGAACTGGAAGTAAAGCAGGCCAAGGCGAAAGCGAAGCCCTACAAGCTTGGGGACGGCGCGGGGCTGTACCTGTCTGTCACCCCGGCGGGCACGAAGCTGTGGCGCTGGAATTACCGCTTCGACGGCAAGGGCAGGACGATGGCCTTGGGCCGGTACCCGGATGTTTCCTTGGCTCAGGCAAGAGCCAGGCACAGGGAAGCCCGCAAGCTGCTTGCCTCCGGTATAGACCCGATGGAAGCTCGCAGAGAAGCCAAGCTCACGGCCCGGGCCGCCGATACCGGCTCCTTCGCCACTGTGTCGCGCATGTGGTGGGAGCACTGGAAGGCAGGTAAGAGCGCGCGCCACGCCCAGACCACCTGGGAGCGCATGGAGAAGAACGTGCTGCCCCGGCTCGGGCCGCGTCCCATCCGGGAGATCGAAGCCCCCGAGCTGGTGGCCATGGTCAAGGAGATCGAAGCGCGCGGCGCGGGCGACATCGCCAAACGGGCCCTACAAACGGTGGGGCAGGTGTTCCGCCATGCCATCGCCCACGGCTATGCCGGGCGCAATCCGGCGGGCGACTTCAAGCCGGGCGACGTGCTGCGGCCCACGCGCAAGATCAACTACGCGCGGGTAGACGAAAAGGAAGTCGGGGCGTTGCTGCGGGCGATAGAAGTGTATCGCGGCGGCCACATCACCCGGCTTGCGATGAAGCTCATGGCGCTCACCTTCGTGCGGACGGGCGAGCTTATCGGGGCGCGGTGGGAGGAGTTCGACCTGGAAGCCGCACGATGGAATATCCCCGCCGAAAGGATGAAAATGCGGACGCCGCACATCGTTCCGCTCTCCCGGCAGGCGCTGGAGGTGCTCCGAAGCCTACGCGACCTGAGCGACGGGACGGAGCACGTCTTCCCCGGCGAGCGGCGCGGCAGGCCCATCTCGAACATGACCATCCTGAAAGGCTTGGAGCGCATGGGCTACAAGGGCAGGATGACGGGGCACGGCTTTCGCGGGCTTGCTTCGACCATCCTCCATGAGCGGGACTACGCGCATGAGCATATCGAATTGCAGCTTGCCCACGCGCCGCGCAACGCGGTCAGCGCGGCCTATAACCACGCGCTGTACCTCGCACCCCGCGCCAAGATGATGCAGGACTGGGCCGACTACCTGGACCGCGCCCGGCAGAACGTGGCGACGATGGTGCCGCGCGAGCGGCAAGCGCCGTGAGAAACCTTGCCTCTTTTTTAAGTGTCCCGAACTGTCCTGCGCTGCATCCTTTCCTTTCGCCCTCGCGCGCGCGTACCTCTCCAGAATGGCCGTGTACTGGAAGTACCCGCCGGCCTTTCGCCCTCGCGCGCGTACCTCTTAGGAAACTCAGGTTTTCTCAGGTTCCCAATTGACCTCCTTTGCGCCCTTGCGCGCGCGTATTGGTCCGAAAACTCCATCCCTTTTATAGACACCCGCAAAACTCTCACCATCGCGCACGTATCTGTGGCCTGTGCCTGCCATTGATTTCCTATTGATTATTCTCGCCCTCGCGCGCGCGTATTGGTCACTAAACTCCCCCGGCGCGGGCTGGAAAGCAGCTATGGACGACCGCCGGGAGCGCATACCGCGAGGCTTGCGGGGGGATGGCTGCCGAGGAAGCCGAGGTCCGGCCAATCCACCAGGATGCGCCCGCGCTTGGCTCCCGCTACCGTGCCGGGCATCCCGTGCGGGCAGCAGCGGAGCCGTACCGGGGTGCCGGGCGGGAAGCAGGGCTCGGAAGCGCTTTCCGGGGCGCTCACGGTGCGTCCTCCCTGCCCGTCTGCGGGGCCTTCCCGGCTTCCATGGCTATCAGCCTATCCAGGTAGGCGCGGGCCTTTCTCAGGTCTTCGAGCGGCGTCCCCTTGTGCCGGTAGCGGCAGACATACTTGAGCACGTTGCCCGCGAAGAAGCCGAGGTCCTGGTCGCGGATGAAGTCCCATACCTCCATGCGGCCTTGCGTATAGTGGGCGGGGTGCTCTACGGAGTCGTTCCGTGAGTTGTTCATCGTCCGGTCTCCCCGTGCCGCGCCTCAAGCCTCGCAAGCACCTCATGGACGCGCCGCCGGTAGGCAGGCTCCTGCTCCCGGAAGTCTTCCCTAAGCAGGAGGCCCGCCACCAGGCCGCCCGTAAGAAGAAAGCCTTCCGCCCTAAGCAGCGCCTCAAAGGTTTCCGGCAGGCAGCCCACGGTAGCCTGCTCAAGGCACCAATCCGAGAAGCGGGAGTGCAGCGCCTTGACCCCGCCGAAGCATCGGTCGCGGAACAGGCACTCGGCAAGTGCCCACCTGCCAAAGTCTTCCGCCCAGAAAGTGTGGTCCTGGAGGGGTGACTCCTGGTTACCATCGGGATAGGAAGTAATCTCTTCCGTTTGGAAATCATGTTTTTCAGGTGTGGGCGGTGTGGGCGGTGTGGGGACCG
>CAXTSG010000218.1:2681-5095 GCA_964246825.1 uncultured Acidobacteriaceae bacterium
GAAAAGGGTGTTTCGGGGCCATTCCCCACACCTCCCACACCGTGAAAAATCGAGGTGTGGGGAGTTTCACCCGCATAAACACTGCTCCCCACACCGCCCACACTTCCCACACCGCTATTTGTCAGTTCCCGAAGCCGAGCAAGATTTAGCCTCATACCCTCTCCTTTCTGAAGTGGTGACTTATGGTTACCGACGAGACAGGAAGTAACACCCTCCCGAAGCCGGGCAGGATGGGCCTCATGCCTTTTCCTCCCCCAGCACCAGCACATAGACCCGTGTGGACTTCTGTCCGCTCGCCGGGATGTGAAGGGCTTGGCTGGATTTGCCGTCGCCGCCCGGAAGCAGCAGCCCCTTTTCCCGCAGCGTTTGCGCCGCGCGCTTCGGGTCATAGCCTTTTACGACTTCCTCCTTGAACGTCACGGAAGGAACAAGGTACTGCCGGGGACCGTCTTCCTCGCCCCGCCACCAGCCCGCCCGCCGAATGGTGAGCGCGTTCGGGTCGCTTGCCTTCTGGAAGCGCGAAGCCCCGTGCTCCACAAGAAAGCCGCGCACCTGTTCTTCCAGCGCCCGGTCTTCATGGCTGCCCGCACCGAAGTCCTGAAGCCAGGCCCGGAAGCACACCCCGCAGCTCCGGTCTGCTTCGCCCTCACCCCAGCCCGTTAGCCCGTAAGCCGTCGCCAGCTCGCCCGAGGCCGCCAGCAGGCCGAAGCGCCGCGCTACCCGGCCTGCCTGCCCCGAAGCGCCCGGCGCGTACTCGCTTACGAAGTCTTCCACGCCCTGAGTCAGCACTTCCCGGACCGCCGCCGCATTTGCCCCGTGCTGCTTCACCAGCTCCCCGAGAAACAGCTGTCCGACTATGCCGCAGTGCCGCGCGCCCGCACCCCTGAGCGCGTTAGCCAGGTCTGCGGGTGAAGCATAGCCGTGCAGGTTGTCAAAGATGCCCCAGCCCTGCCCGGCATCGGCCGCCACGTTTGCCAGCCGCACTTCCTGCCCGGCGTTGATGCGTCTGCCCGCGCCTTCCATGTGGACCGAAAGGGGCTGCTCGCCGCTCGATAGAAACAGCAGCCGCCAGCTTGCCGCTTCCCGAGCGCCGCCCGTGCGCGAAGCGCGGGCCTTGCCCTTGCCGTTGGCAAGCATGTAAGCCGCCTCGCCCGCCTGCTTCGCCTCACACTGGGAAAGCTCGTCCAATATGAGAAGGCCGTCATTGTGGACCGCCGCGATGCCTTCCAGCCCGTTGGCCGTAGCCCGCCAGGTGCGGACGTAGGATTCCGGGTCGCCCCAAACCGAAGCCGCCGCCCGCAGCGCCGTGGTTTTGCCCGAGGAAGACGGGCCTACCAGGTGCAGGCCGCCCGACTCCACGCCCGCGATATGGAGCAGCGGCCCCGCGAAGGCCGAACAAAGGGCAAGCCCGAGGCGGCTATTGCCGGATGCGAGCTTTGCCACGGTCTCCCGCCATCCTTGCGCCGTACCGCTTCGCCCGTAAACCGCAGCCGCCGGTGCAACGCCCGAGGCGGCCTGGAAGACGATGCGCTCGGCTCCCGCGTCTCCGATGGTGCCTTCCGGGGTGACGTATGCGCCGCCGTGCCAGCCGTACTGCTCTACCGTCCGTATCTTGCCGTCCGGCCTGCACACCTGGAGATATTCCCGCAGCTTGGGGGCGCGGCCGGGTTCAATGTGCAGGCCGCCCGAGGCCAGCATCCGCACCGCTTCCGTCGCGTCGCCATGCAAGAGCGCCTTCGGCATCCGTTCGCAGTGCCGCTTGCCGCCCCCGTCCAGCCAGGCCAGCATGAGGCCCCAGTTATTGCTATGCGCGTCCCGCGTTTCCGCTTCCGCGCGAAGCCGGTCGCAGACCCGGAGCTTCGGGTCATCCCCGCTGCACCAGAACACTCCCTCCGGGCTTTCCAGGAAGTAGCCGTCCCGGAGGGGATACTTCGCGGCTTCCGGCTCGCCCGCCGTCCCTGTTCCCGGTTCTTCCGGGATACCGTTTGCCTTTTCCCAGGCTTCCAGGCTTTCCGCTGTTAACAGGCTTCCATTCGGTTTAACATCGCAGGTATCGAGATTCATCTAGGCAGTTCTCCTCAAGGCCCCGCTTACGACGGGGCTTTCTGTTGTGCGGTTGTTGGGGGTGAGCACGGAGGGCGCGTGAGTCCGGCCCGTGCCCAGGTAGCAGAGCAGCTGCGCTTCGGTCGCCACGCGGTCTGCTTCCTCTTGTTCTTCGCTTGGGTTAAAAGGCGAAAGACGCGATGGGAGGCAGGGTGTTTTCACGGCGCTTCCGGTGCCGAGTGAGCTTTCCACCTCCGCCCGCATCCGGCAGCTTCGATGGAACAGCAGGGCCAGCGCATCGGCTTCGGGTCCGTCCGGTGCGCGGGCCAGCCTTGCCCCGAGCGCATCCGTCACCAGGGCCAGCCGCCGAT
>CAXTSG010000219.1:0-2521 GCA_964246825.1 uncultured Acidobacteriaceae bacterium
TTCCTGGGAGGGGCAGCGCCGGCCGCCCCGCAGCGGCCGCCGATCACCGGCATTGCCCATATCGCGCTTGCCTCGCAGAGCATGGCGGCAAGCCGCGCGTTTTATACGGGGTCGCTTGGGTGGACGGCTGTGGCTTCGCCCGAGTTCCCGGACGGCGTGCGCTTTTACGGCGACCCACGGCAGACGGTCGAGGTCCACCCGGCGAGCTCCCCGGGCGAGTTGGCGCTGGAGCACGTTGCCTTCGCTACTACCGATGCCGAAGCGCTGCGGCAGTATCTCGCGAGCAGGGGCGTGACGGTGCCTGCCGCTTTGACGACGCTGCGCGACGGCGAGAAAACGTTCCGCGTCCACGACCCGGAAGGGAATACTGTTGAGTTT
The DNA here is from genome assembly GCA_964246825.1 of uncultured Acidobacteriaceae bacterium. Lineage (GTDB taxonomy): Bacteria > Acidobacteriota > Terriglobia > Terriglobales > Acidobacteriaceae > EB88. The sequence continues at coordinate 379 of CAXTSG010000219.1, forward strand.
GTCGAGCGCGCGCCGGGGCTTGCGAGGACGGCGGGCAGCGTGCCGACGGGTCTTTCCGGACGCATCATCCATGCGGGCCTCATGGTCAAGTCCGCTTCGGCGGAGGATCGGTTTTACCGTGACATTCTCGGTTTTCGGCCGTATTGGTCCGGCGGCATGAAGGAGGGCGTTGTCGATTGGGACTCGATGCAGGTGCCGGACGGCACGGACTGGATCGAGTACATGCTGAACCAGCCCGCGAACCCGACCAAGCGGCAGATCGGCGGGGCCGACCATTTTTCGCTGGGGGTGGCGCGGATGGATGCGGTTACGGCCGAGTTTGAAAAGCGGGGCTTTCCGCCCGGCGGCCAGCAAGCGAAGCAGATGGGCCGCGACGGCAAGTACCAGTTGAATGAGTACGACCCGGATGGGGTGCGGGTGGAGTTTATGGAGTTCAAGCCGACGCAGACGCCCTGCTGCCATCCCATTACGGGTACCGCGCCTTCAGCCGAGGATGCGGAATAAGCGCGGCTTTATAGCACAAAGTAGATTTCGGCGCTGCCCGTAGGCAGTCGTTCCGAAGTTCCTTTGGACAATTATTCAAAAGGATGAAACCATTCTTTAGATTTGTACGTTAAGGAATTACTTCAGTGCGCCGAGAGTCTGTGCCGTTCGGCAGGGATTGTAGGGTTTTGAGGCTCGTTAGCATCTGAGAAGACTGGTGAAGGCGCGATGAAAGAAAAGCAGGCGGGCTCGCTGAAGTTTGCAGAGGTTTTGGAAAGCCTCGACCGTGAGATACAAGCCCTGAGCACCGCACGTGCGCTGCTGCAAGGGGGAGAAGCCGATGCGCCGGTGAAGCGCGGGCGGGGGCGTCCGAGAAAAATCCATCCGCCGTCGGAGGGGAAAACCTCCGGTCAGGCGGGGGCCGGCCGGAAACGGTCTTCCAAGGCGGAGTAAAGCCCGCCGGACTTTCGGAGTACGCGGGAAGCGGCATCCTACGGGCATGCGATTTTCCCGACGCGAGTTTTCCAGACTGACGGGCCTGGCCGCGCTTTCCGCCGCCGCCTCTCCGCTCCTTGCGCAAGCCCGAACAGCCGGGCCGCCGGTCGGCTACTGCGTGGTGGGGCTCGGGCGTATTTCGGTCGACCACTTTCTGCCGGGGCTGCTTCGGTCGCAGCACGGCAAGGTGACGGGGTTGGTAAGCGGCACGCCGGACAAGGCACAGAAGCTGGCAGCCCAGTACGGGGTGCCCCCGTCTTCCGTTTACAGCTACGAGCAGTACGACCGCATCCGCGACAACCCGGCCGTCGATGCCGTATATATCGGCCTGCCGAACAGCATGCATGCCGAGTACACGGTGCGCGCGGCCAAGGCCGGCAAGCATGTGCTGTGCGAAAAGCCCATGGCGACGACTGTTGCCGATGCGCGCGCGATGATCGCGGCCTGTGACGCGGCGCGGCGCAAGCTGATGATCGCGTACCGCTGCCAGTTGGAGCCGGTTAACCTCCGCGCGATCGAGCTGATCCGCTCCGGGGCGATCGGGCAGGTGGAGGCGATCGAGAGCGCGAACGGCTTCAATATTCCGGCGGGCGAGTGGCGGCTAAACCGCAAGCTGGCCGGCGGCGGCCCGTTGATGGATGTCGGGATTTATTCGCTGAACGCGAGCCGCTACCTGACGGGGGAAGAGCCGCAGGTGCTCGCGGCGTACAGCTCGGTGATTGACAAGGACGGGCGCTTCAACGAGGTGGAAGAAAACGTGAGCTGGACGATGCGGTTCCCGTCGGGCATTGTGGCGAGCTGCACCACGACCTACGGCGCGCCCATGGACGGCTTTGTGCGCGTCCACGGGGCCAAGGGGATGCTGGAGCTTGCGCCGGCATTCGGCTACCAAGGCATCCGCCTGAGCGGCTTTACGCAGGGCGCGGACGGCGGCAAACAGCCGATCGAGATGCCGGAGCCGATCCAGGATCCGCAGCAGTTTACAAACCAGGCCGACTACTTCGCCGACTGCATCCGCAATGACAAGCCGGTGAGGATGAGCGGGGAAGAAGGGCTGCGGGACATGAACCTGATGATGGAGATTTATCGCAGCGCGGGCACTAAGACCGCTTAACGGCTGTAGTTCTGCGGGTACAGGTCGTGGGACAGCCCGGCGGCCCTGGCT
>CAXTSG010000219.1:2531-5047 GCA_964246825.1 uncultured Acidobacteriaceae bacterium
CGCTGCCGAGCGTGACCAGAAAGGGCCGCTCGCCGGTGCGGCTCCAGACCTGGGCGTCGAAGCCGGGATGCTGCCCGTTGATGGCGGCCGCCTTGCTTTCAGCCGGACCGCGCCGGTCGTAGGTATACACAATGACGCGCCAGACTTTTTGCCCGGCGAGCGGGGCCTGCCCCGGGGCAGGCGGCTGCGGCGCGGCCGGAGCCTGCCTTGCGGGGACCGCGAGCGGCGCATGAAGAGGCGTCGACGGCGAACGCCGGGGCAGCACGGCGGCAGCGGTCGCCGGATGCACGGGAAGGGACGGAGCCGGCTTGGGGCTGCGATGAAAAAGCAGGAAAAGCAGGAGAAAGAGGAGCAGGGCTCCCGCGGCGGCAAGGCCGAGGTAGAGCGGGCGACGCTTTGGAAGCGGCAGCGCATCCGGGTGCCTGGAGATTTCCGGGGCTTCCCGGATTGCAGGCGCTGCGGGCGGCAGGGAAGATGGACTCGTGAGAACAGCTGGGCGCTGGATGGGAGTCGGTGTCAGTGCGGGTGCGGGTGCGGGGGCGGCGACAGGGGGTGCAACCGGTGCCGCGACGGGCACAGGTGCCGCTGCCGGAACGACGGGCGTGTGTGCCCGGCTGTAGCGCCCAAGCTCCGCTTCCACCTCCGGAACGCCCCAGGCACCGCGCGCCGTTTGGCGCACGATAGTCGCGAAAGGTTCGGGGAGGGCCAGGGCATCCGCCGCGTCATGGAGCCGGTTGCGCGTGAGCGAGCGATAGATCAACCCGGCCAGCCCGAAGGCGGCCGTTTGCGGGGTGACCGCTCCTTCCAGGGCGGCATCTTCGGCGGAAGGGGCGGGGCGTGCGCAGTCCGAGCGCAGCTTGATGCGGTCGCCGGCGGCGAGCACGCTTTCCGGCTCCAGGAGCCCGTGTACCAGGCCCTGCCCGTGGAGCGCGCGGAGGCCGCCCGCGACGCTTGCGGCGACTTCCATGGTTTCTTCGGGCGAAAGGCGGCGCACGGCAAGGATTTCGGCCAGGGACTCCTGCGTCGGCTCCAGGACCGCGTAGCTCAGCGGGGTGCCGTCAAACACAGCATCGCCGTAGCCCTGGATGCCGACCAAGTAGCGGTCGCCGGCGGCCTGGATGGAGCGGTAGCGCGCCTGGAGCACGCTCTGGTCGTTGAGCGCTTCGGTAAGCCGCAGGGTCGGCGGGGTTTCGCCGCCGCCGTTGAGCGGGAGGGTGCTGAAAAGGGCGCTGCGGCCTTCAGTACGCAGCAGGCGGCCGAGCCGCCACTTGCCGGCGAGCGTCGTGCCTTCGTAATCGTTCCAAAGATGCATGAGTCGGGTCAGATCCTGTCGGCCAAGGGGCACGGGAAAGGTACGGCAAGCGGCACGGCCTAGCATGGCGGCATCCTTCGCCGTCTTTTCTTGATTGTAAAGGCCCCCGCCGGGCTGTGCCGACAGGTACCGGAGTAAGCAATGGGCTCCCCGGGGCTACTCTTGAAGAGTGAAGCTGATGATCGTGGAAAGCCCGAATAAAATCCGTAAAATCCGGGAAATCCTGGGCGCGGGCTGGGATGTGGCTGCCAGCGTCGGCCACATCCGCGACCTCCCGGTGAAGGACCTGGGACTGGAAATGCCGGGCTACCGGCCGCGGTACGAGATGAGCGAACGCGGGGCGGACGTGGTGAAGGGGCTGCGCGCCCGCGCCGCCAAGGCGGAAGCGGTGTACCTGGCGACCGACCCGGACCGCGAAGGGGAGGCGATTGCATGGCACCTGGCCGAGGCGCTGAAGCTGAAAAAGCCGCTCCGCGTGAGCTTTGACGCGATTACCCCGGAGGTGATTCGCCGGGCCATGGCCGCGCCGCGCACGGTAGATACGGCGCTGGTGCATGCGCAGGAAGCGCGCCGGGTGCTGGATCGGCTGGTCGGCTACCAGGTATCGCCGGTGCTGTCGCGGCAGGTCCTGACGAAGGGCGGGCAGCCGCGCGGCCTGAGCGCGGGCCGGGTGCAAAGCCCGGCGGTGCGCCTGGTGGTGGAGCGCGAGCGGGAGATCGAGGCTTTCCGCGAGGTGCGGCACTTCGGCGCGGAGCTGAGCTTTGCGGGCGGGAGCTGGCGGGCGCAGTGGGAAACCGCGCCGTTTTTGAAAAAAGACGAGAAATATATTCTGGACGAGGCCCTGGCGGCGCGCGCCGCGGCCTGCCGCGACTGCACCGTGATTGCTTCCGGCAACAGGTTGGTGAAGCAGCCGCCCCCGCCGCCGTTTACCACCAGCACCCTGCTGCAGGCCGCGAGCGTGCGGCTGCGTTGGAAGCCGGACGTGACGGCGCAGACGGCGCAAAAGCTGTTTGAGGCGGGGCTGATTACTTACCATCGCACGGACTCGCAGAACTTCAGCGCGTAAGCGCTGAAGGAGGTGCGCGGCTATGCGGAAGGCCGCGGGCTGCCCCTGCCGGAGCGCGCGCGAAGCTGGCGCGCGCGCGGGGGCGCGCAGGAAGCGCATGAAGCGATTCGGCCGACGCACTTCGCGGCGGAAGCGGCC
>CAXTSG010000220.1:0-4515 GCA_964246825.1 uncultured Acidobacteriaceae bacterium
GTGTTGCGCGTGTAGGTTTCAAAGGTCTTGATGCCGCGCTCGCACAGCATCACGTCGTAGTTGCCGCCCGAAAGAATGTATTCGCTCGACAGAAGAAGCTCCTCGACCGTGGCCGCGGGACCGCGCTTGAGCAGCACGGGCTTGCGCACCAGCCCCAGTTCGGGCAGCAGGTTGAAGTTCTGCATGTTGCGCGCCCCTACTTGGAAGCAGTCGATGTAGGGGAGCATGGCCTCGATCTGCGAAATCTCCATGACTTCGGTAACGATGAGCAGCCCGGTTGTGTCGCCGACCTCCCGGAGGAGCTTGAGACCGTCGAGGCCCATGCCCTGGAAAGAATACGGCGAGGAGCGGGGCTTGAACGCGCCGCCGCGCAGAAATCGCGCGCCGACTCCCTTGACGATCGCGGCCGAAGTGAACAGCTGGTCGCGGCTTTCGACCGCGCAGGGGCCGGCCATGACGACGACTTCCTCGCCGCCCACGGTGACGCCGTTCGGAAAGCGGATGACCGTGCCTTCGGGCGCAAAGCTGCGGCCGGCCAGCTTGTAGGGCGAGGAGATCCGATATGCCTCGGTAACGCCCTGGAGCACCTCGTATTCCTTGACGTCGAAGGAGTCCGGGCGGCCCACGCCGGCCAGGATGACCTGGGAGGTGCCGGTGGTTTTGTGTACCTTGAAGCCGTCCTCAACCAGACGCCCCACCACATGCTCAATCTCGGGCGCGCTCGCGCCTTCCCGCATCACGACAATCATGGCGCTTCCTCTTCAGACTGCTGCTTGCGCGCGGAAGCAAGCTCTTCCTGCTGGAGCGCCCGCATCACGTCGATGAGGCGCTCATAGATGTGGGTGAGCTCGATGTCGGGCAGGGGCCCCCGGTTGGCCGCGCGCACGTTGGCGAAGATGACGGCTTCGCGGTTGGGCTCATACACGGGCAGAGTGCTGGAGCGCTTGAGGCGGCCGATAGCCTGCGCCGCGCGCGCGCGCTCGGAGATCAGCGCAACGATTTCGCGGTCGAGTTCGTCGATTTTGATGCGCCAGGTGTCAATATCCCAGTCCCGGTTCATGGGGTTCCTCGTCGTTCTGTAAGGGTGAGTCGCGGTGCGGTCAGGTCAGGGCCGGCGCGGCAGGGCGCAGGCCCCGGATAAATCGGCCGACGGCTGCCGGGGCGATCTCGCGGCTTGATGCCTCGATCACCGATACCAGCGCGGAACCGACCACGGCCGCATCCGCGAAACGGCCCACGGCTTCCACATGCTCGGCGGTAGAGATGCCGAAGCCGACCGCGAGCGGGAGGTCGGTGTAGCGGCGCAGCCGCGCCACGACCCCGGCGGCGTCGGCGGTCATCTCGGCGCGGGCCCCGGTGACCCCCACGCGGGCGAGGACGTAAACAAAGCCGCGCGAGGCCGCGGCAATCTTTTCGAGCCGCGTGTCCGGGCTGGTGGGCGCGGCCAGAAAAACCGGCGCAAGCCTGTACCGGTGCATGGCCCGGAGGTATTCAGCGGCTTCTTCCACGATCATGTCCGTCAACAGCACGCCGTCCACCCCGGCCGCGGCCGCATCGGCGCAGAACCGCTCCATACCGTATTGCAGGACGGGATTGAGGTAGGAGAATACCACCAGCCCGGCCGCGGGCCGGGCCGCGCGCAGCCCCGCGGCCAGAGCTAAAACGTTCGCCAGCGTGGTTCCGCGCGCCAGCGCTCGCTCGCTCGCCCGCTGAATCACGGGCCCGTCGGCCAGCGGGTCGGAAAACGGCACACCCAGCTCCAGCACGTCGGCCCCGGCATCGAGCGCCGCCAGGGCAATCGCCTCGCTCGTGCGAAGATCCGGGTCCCCAACCGTCAGATACACCACCAGCCCCGGCGCGCCGGCTTGAAAACGAATCGGCATGAACCCCCGAAAAGCCGAACCGTCTGCGCGGCCGGCGGTCACTGCGTGACGTGTACTTGTTTGAGAAGCAGGGCGGGGTACTGCTCCGCCCTGCTTTTCAAAGTAAAATGCCGCGTGAGCGGCCGCTTCCCGCGTAGGGGGTCTTAGCCCTTGCGTGAATCGTGCGAAGCGCCTTCCAGCTTCAGCTCCCGGGTCAGGATGCCCAAATCCTTGTCGCCGCGGCCGGAAAGGTTGACCAACAGTATGTCATGCGGGCTCATGCCGGGGGCAATGCGCATGGCTTCGGCGATGGCGTGGGCGGACTCAAGCGCGGGGATGATGCCCTCGGTGCGCGAAAGCGCGACGGTGGCCTTGAGGGCGTCGGCGTCGGAGCAGCTGACGTATTCGGCGCGGCCCAGGTCGTTGAGCATGGCGTGTTCGGGGCCGATGGAGGGATAGTCGAGCCCGGCGGAAACCGAGTGGGTGGGGACGACCTGGCCGGCGGAGTCCTGTAGCACGTAAGAGTAGGTGCCCTGGAGCACGCCGGGCTTGCCGCCGCCCGCGCCGGGGAGGAAGCGCGCCGCGTGCTCGCCGAGACCGGAGCCGCGCCCGCCCGCCTCGACGCCGATAAGTCGGACATTTTCATCGGGGATAAATTCGTAAAACGCACCGATGGCGTTGGAGCCGCCGCCGACGCAGGCCACGATAGCCGAAGGGAGGCAGCCTTCGCGCTCCAGCATCTGCCGCCGCGCTTCCCTGCCGATGACCCGGTGGAAGTCGCGCACCATGGTTGGGTAGGGATGCGCGCCGAGCACGGAGCCGAGCAGGTAGTGCGTGGTGCGGACGTTGGTGACCCAGTCGCGCATGGCCTCGTTGATGGCGTCCTTGAGCGTGCGCTGGCCGCTTTGGACGCCGCGTACCTCGGCGCCCAGCAGTCGCATGCGGTAGACGTTCAGCTCCTGCCGCCGCATGTCCTCCTCGCCCATGTAGATGACGCACTCCATGCCGAGCAGCGCGCACACGGTGGCGGTGGCGACCCCGTGCTGGCCCGCGCCGGTTTCAGCGATGATGCGGCGCTTGCCCATGCGCTCGGCCAGGAGGCCCTGGCCGAGGCAGTTGTTGATTTTGTGCGCGCCGGTGTGGAGCAGGTCTTCGCGCTTGAAGTAGATTCTTGCGCCGCCGAGCTCGCGCGTCATGCGCGCGGCAAAGTACAAGGGCGTGGGCCGACCGGCGTAGTCGGCCAGCAGGTTGTCGAGCCTTATTTGAAACGCGGGATCGGCTTGGGCCTCGGCATAGGCGGCTTCCAGCTCTTCCAGGGCGGCCATCAGCGTTTCCGGCACGTACCGGCCGCCGTAAGCGCCGAAGCGCCCGGGGATGCTTGTCTGTGGAGATGCCTGTTCCGCGATGACCGGTATTTCCGCGATCGTGCCCATGCGTGCCCGCCTTTTTTCTGTTGCCCTGCTTTGCTTTAGGGTACGCCGCTCGGCACGGCGAGGGAAGAGCGCGGGCTTCGGATTTCCGTGCGGGGCCGCCCTCCGCTGCCGCACAATGCTTTGTATGAGCCGCACGATCCTTCCTTTTGAGCCCGGCATGCGGCAGTTGAAGCGGCAGCTGCTGCGGAGCGGTTTGCGGCCGAACGCGGACCGCGACGAGGCGTTTCGCCGGACGGTGCTGCTGATCCCGCCGGGCAGGGTGAGCACCTACGGCGAGGTGGCGGCCGCGGCCGGCTACCCCATGTACCACCGCGCGGTCGCCCGCCTGCTGCGAACGGAGCCCGCCGACCGGCTGCCGTGGCACCGCGTGGTGGGCGCGGGCGGGGCGATCAAGCTGCGCCTGGAGGCTGCCGAGGAGCAGCGGCAGCGCCTGGAGATGGAGGGGGTCGAGTTCCGGGGCAGGCGCGTCGCCATGGACCGATGCGCGCATGTGTTTTGCGGAGGTGCGTTCTGAGTTTACTGATGCTGTAGTGGAGAAGACAGCTGAATGGGGCCGCTCCTAAGCGACCCCGGGAAGTCTCCCCTCAGCCGTCCCACTCTGAGGCGAGGCGTGTGCATCCCGTCTCCGCCGTCTGCCCGGGTCAGCTTCGCAGCCGAGATTGACGCGGAAGGCAGCGATACCGTACATCGGGCTTTGCTTCACCCGCAACTGCGGTTTGCCGCGCTGCCTTCCGTGCGTGCACAACATGCTGCCCTGCTTTCCTTCTCCTACTTCCTGAATAGGAGAATCCATGCGTTCTTTCATCAAGCGTACTGCTCTTGCCTTTCTCGTTGCGGCCGGCGTTGCGGTGTTTGCGCCTTCGGCCTCGGCGCAGGTGTCCGTCAACATTGGTCCCGAGCCCGCGTGCCCTTACGGCTACTATGACGCGCCGCCTTACAACTGCGCGCCCTACGGCTACTACGGTCCGCAATGGTTCGCGGGCGGCGCGTTTCTCGGGGCGGGTCCATGGTTCCACGGACCCCGAGGCTTTTACGGCTCTGTCGACAACCGCTACGACGCGGGCCGGGGCTATCGCGGGCCGCTGCCCCAGCGCAATGACCGCCCCGTGCACGACATGCGCGACGACCGCAGCTTCAGCGGCTTCCATGGCAATGAAGAGCGGGACGGGCACGGCGGGCATCGCTGACAGGAATAGGGGCGACTGAATCGGGGTTTGGGG
>CAXTSG010000220.1:4525-5017 GCA_964246825.1 uncultured Acidobacteriaceae bacterium
GCTCCGCGGCAAGGGCGCGCCCGGTGGCCCGGGCCCTTGCGACAAAGTCACGGACTTTCGCGGCATCCTTACGGCCCGGGGCGGCTTCCACGCCGCTCACGACATCCACGCCCCAGGGCCGGAGGGCTGCAATGGCCTCGGCGACATTGTCAGGCGCGAGGCCGCCGGCGCCGACTAGGCGCAGGTGCGGGGCCGAGCGCAGAAACGATCCGCTGGCCGCGGCCCAGTCAAAGCGCAGCCCGGTGCCGCCTTCGGCGAAGGGTGTGCGCGAGTCAACCAGGAGCGCATCGACCGCGTGGTCGGCGGCCAAGGCCGCGATTTGAGCGTCGAAACCCGGCTCCGGCGCGGCGGCGAGCCCGGCGGCAGGCAGGTGCAGCACCCGGAGCAGGCCCAGGCGCTTGCGGCCTTCCTTCGCGCTGAAGTGTGCGCGCAGGCGGCCGGCGAGGGCGGGGTCGTCGGGGCCGGGGACGACGGTGCCGATGGGGATGTCGG
>CAXTSG010000221.1:0-353 GCA_964246825.1 uncultured Acidobacteriaceae bacterium
GAACTTCCATGCCTCCGCGCAGTGCCGGAGAGCAACCTTCTTTGGGTTTCAGAAGAAGTGTGTCAAAGTAGCTGCACCACGGAACAGAACCGGCCTTCACGCAGGCAGGCATTGCGCGCTGCTTCCGGTGCCTGTTCCGGGCAACGATTGCCGAGGGGTGTTATCCACAGTGCTTTTCTCTCGATGTAACCGCTGCTTCGTTCAAGTGCTCCTCCCCGTGTGCCTTTTCGCGGGCGGCACGGCGCATGCCGCGCAGTCGGCGGCTTCACCTGCTCTGGACGCCCGCTTGCTGAAGCTGGAAGCAGCGGCAGCAGCGGCCCAGAGCGGCGCGGACAATACCTGGATGCTGGTAT
>CAXTSG010000221.1:363-5015 GCA_964246825.1 uncultured Acidobacteriaceae bacterium
GCCCGGGGCTCGCGCTGTTTTATTCGGGGCTGGTGCGGCGAAAAAATGTGCTTTCGACCATGATGCAGAGCTTCAGCATGATGGCCGTCATCACGGTGCTGTGGGCCTTGGTATCGTATTCGCTTGCCTTTGACGGCGGATCGGGATTTGTCGGCGGCCTCCACCATGTGTTTCTGCGCGGCGTCGGGCTTCAGCCGGACCCGGACTATGCCGCCACGCTGCCGCTGCAGACCTACATGATTTATCAACTGATGTTCGCCATCATCACGCCTGCCCTGATTACGGGCGCTTTTGCGGAGCGGATGAAGTTTTCGGCGATGGCGGTGTTTCTGGTGCTGTGGTCGATGGCGGTGTATTCGCCCATGGCGCACATGGTTTGGGGCAAGGGCGGGCTGCTCAATGCGTCGCTCGGCGGCCGCTTCCCTACCCTGGACTTTGCCGGCGGCACGGTGGTCCACATTACCTCCGGCGTATCGGCCCTGGTTTGCGCGTTGTACCTGGGCAAGCGGGTCGGGTACCCGAAGGAGCCGATGACGCCGCACTCGGTGGTGCTGTCTTTGGTCGGCGCGTGCCTGCTGTGGGTAGGCTGGTTCGGCTTTAACGCAGGCTCGGCGCTTTCCTCCGGGACGCTTGCCACCAGCGCTTTTGTCAACACCCATTTCGCGGCGGCGTCCGCGGCGCTGGCCTGGGCAGCCGCGGAATGGGTCCGCAACGGCAAGCCTTCGGCCCTGGGAGCGATTTCAGGGGCGGTTGCCGGGCTTGTAGCCATCACTCCGGCGGCCGGCTATGTACAGCCCATGAGCGCGCTTCTTATCGGGCTGCTGGCGGGTGTTTTCTGCTATGGCATGGTGGTGTGGGTCAAGCAGGTCTTCGGCTACGACGATTCGCTTGATGCCTTCGGCGTCCATGGGGCGGGCGGCACACTGGGAGCGGTGCTCACCGGCGTATTTGCCTCTTCCGCAATCAATCCGGTCTTCAAGGACGGCAAAGGCAATCCGCTTCCTTCCGGGGCGATCGAGGGCAACTGGCACCAGGTCGGCAATCAATTAGTAGGTATTGCGATTGCCTGGGCTTTGTCCATTGTCGGCACCTACCTGCTTTTGAAGCTGGTGGATGTGACAATCGGGTTGAGGGTCACGGCCGAGGAAGAGGTTGAAGGACTCGACATCACGCAGCACGGCGAAGAAGGCTATGACTTCGCCTCCTAGCGCGGTGGAGGCGGCGCGCGGCAGAGGGGACGGCAGAGATGGTGAAGATTGAAGCGATTTTGCAGCCCTCACGGCTGGATGCGGTGAAGGATGCCTTGCTCGAAGCCGGCATTGAAGGCATGACGATTGTGGAGGCCCGCGGCCACGGTCGGCAGAAAGGTCACACCGAGTTCTACCGGGGCCGGGAGTACACGGTGGATCTGCTGCCGAAGATCAAGCTGGAAACCGTGGTTGCCGATGAGTTGATGGAAAAAGCGATCAGCGCGATCTCCAACGCGGCGCGCACGGGAAAAATCGGCGACGGCAAGATTTTTGTCACGCGGATTGAAGAAGCCGTTCGTATTCGCAACGATGAGCGCGGCCCCACGGCGCTGTAGCGGACAGGGGAAAGGAGCAGCGCATGTGGAAGCCGGCACAACCGCCGCTCGACGAACTCCTGGCGCGCCTTCAAGCGGGCGCAAGGGCATCTCGGGAGCAGTTCACGCTTGGCGGCGATGGAGCAGCCCTGGTTCGCCGCCGGTCTTCGGAAGTGGATGCGCTGCTGCGCGCGCTGTGGAGTTCGCTTGCGCCGCCGCGCGAGCTTCCGGTGGCGATTTTCGCGCTGGGAGGCTACGGCCGGGCCGAGCTGTTTCCTTTTTCCGATATCGACCTTCTTTTTCTTTGCGCGCATGAGCAGGCGGAGCGCGACGCACACGAGCTGATCCGCGGCGCCACGCAGGCCATGTGGGACCTCGGCCTTCGAGCGAGCCCCGCGACGCGCACCCTAAAGGAGTGCGAACGCCTGAATGCGAATAACCTGGAATTTGCCGTTTCCCTGCTGGATGGGCGTTTCCTGTTCGGAGACGCCGCGCTCGGTACCCGCCTGGAGGGTGAAGTGCTGCCCGCGGTCCTGGAGCGGGAAGCGATGGGCCTGCAGGCCGGCCTCGCGGAGCTGGCCGGGAACCGGCACCACAAGTTCGGCGGCACTATTTTCCACCTGGAGCCGAACGTCAAGGAGTGCCCGGGCGGACTGCGCGACTTTCACCTGATTCGCTGGCTGGGGAGGCTGCGCGAAGCGGAAGCCGGACGCAAACTTCCGCAGAGCCCGGAAGCGTCCGGCAGGACCGGGCAGCCGGATCTGGAGTCGGATTTTGAGTTTCTTGCGGCGACGCGATGTTTTCTTCACTTCCGCAACGGCCGCGACGACAACACGCTGGACTGGGCGGCGCAGGACGAAGCCGCGGCGCAAAGCACGGGACTGGAAACCTCGGGTTCAGTGGACCCGGCTTACTGGATGCGTACGTACTACCGGCATGCGCGGGGTGTTTTTCGCAAAGTTTCCCTGCTGCTGGATGAAGTGCCCGCGGGGCGGAAGACGATTTTGGGTGCGCTGCGGCGCAAGCGGAGCCGGATTGCGGGTACGGATTTCCAGGTGGAGGATAACCGCATTTCGCTCGAAAACAGCGACCTGCCCGACATTGACACGCTGCTGCGGGTTTTCGGGCATATCGCGCAGCACGGCTCGCGCTTTCGAGAAGAAACAGAAGCTCGCCTGGTGGAAGGACTTCCCGCCCTGGCGGTTCATCTTCCGGAAGGGCCGTTCCTGTGGAACTGCCTCCGCGACGTCCTTTTGGGGCCGTTTGCCGCGCACGCGCTGCGGATCATGCATGCTCTGGGCTTGCTGGAGCTGATTTTGCCCGAGTTTCACGGCATCGACTCGCTGGTGGTGCGCGATGCCTACCACCGCTATACCGTCGATGAGCATACGTTTCTTGTCCTGGAGCATACTCATGCGCTGCGCACGCCGCGGCACGAATCTGAAAAGCGGTTTGCAACACTGCTGCCGGAGATTGAGCGCATGGATCTCCTCCTGCTCGCAATCCTGCTCCACGACACGGGCAAGGGCCGGCGCACCGGCGACCATGCGGGCGAAAGCATCGCTCTGGCCGAGCGGGTATTTGCGCGGCTTGAGTTCGACCTTCAGGAGCGCGACACCGTGCGGAAGCTGATTCGCAACCACCTCCAAATGTCGGCCGCGCTGCGCCGGGATATTTTCGATCCGGAAACGGTGCGGGCTTTCAGCGAGCACGCGCCCGGGCAGCAGCAGCTCAAGATGCTGACGCTGCTCACCTTTGCGGACATCAAGGCGGTTCACCCGGATGCGCTGACCCCGTGGAAAGCGGAGAACATTTGGCAGCTTTATATCGCAACAGCTAACTACCTGGACCGTTCCGTCGATGAGGACCGGTACCACGTCGATCAGGATCCGGTCGTGATGGCGCGCATTCTGTCGAGGGTTGCCGTGCGTGAAGGCGGTTCCACGGCGGAGGCATGCAATGAGCAGCTGCGGGAGTTTCTGGAAGGCATGCCGCAGCGCTACCTGCAAACCCGCCTGCCGGACTGGATCGGCGAGCACTTCAGGCTGTCGCTGCTGCTCGACTCGGAGCCGGTACAGCTTCTTTTTCGCCCGCATGGCCAATCCAACGAGGTGACGCTGATTACGCGCGACCGGCCCATGCTGTTCGCGGACATGGCCGGGGCGCTTTCGGCTTGGGGCATGAACATTGTGAAGGCGGATGCCTTCTCCAACGCGGCCGGGCTGATTCTTGATTCTTTCCAGTTCACGGACCCGTTTCGGACTCTGGAGTTGAACCCGGGCGAGCACGAGCGCTTTCTCGGGAGCCTTCGCGCGGTGCTTCAGGGGCGAAGCTCCGTGGAAGCCATGCTGCGCAGCCGCGAGCGGCCGCATCGAAAAGCCCAGCCGCGCTCAGGGGCGGCTCCGCATTTTCACTTTGACCGGACCAGCTCCAGCCACAGCACCCTGTTGCAGGTAGTTGCGCCGGACACACCGGGACTGCTGCGGACGCTTGCCGCGGCCATCGCGGGCTGCGGCTGCAACATTGAGGTAGCGCTGGTTGATACCGAGGGTGAAATCGCTATTGACGTGTTTTATCTCACGGCTGCCGGCAGAAAGCTGACCGCTGACGAAGAGGGATGCGTGGCGGCCGGCATTGAATCGTTGTTCGCGGCCAAGGTAGCGCCTCTGCATCGCGGTATACTGCTTCCGGTGCAAGCCGGCCGCGATGCAGGGGCGGAGATAGCCTGAGGCGGCGGCGTGTCCGAAAGCCTTCCCTTGTTCTAGCTGAAAGGAACGGCGGTTGAAGGTTGAAGCGCGTCCAGAGTGGGAGCGGTGCAGCGATGGGAGTGAAGCATCTGCTGCATCTCGCTGGGCCCGACGGCCGAGCCGACCGGCTTAGCGCACCGGGGGCAAAGAACAAGTTTGCGGGGTGGGATGCCGCGCAGGGCGGCGTCGAGCCCGGAGGCCTGGGCCGGGTCGAACTGGACGGCCGCGGTGACGACCAGGATCCCGATCAGCGCGACCGAGACGCCCTTGGCGATGAAGCCGATCTGGCCGGTGCGCTCCACCACTTCACGGGCCTTCTGGTCCGACGGCAGCGCCATGTC
>CAXTSG010000222.1:0-3713 GCA_964246825.1 uncultured Acidobacteriaceae bacterium
AGGTCAAGGAAGGCCGGCCCAACATCGTCGACCTGATGAAGGGCGACCGCATCCAGCTCATTGTGAACACCCCGCGCGGTGCGGAAACTTTCTTCGATGAAAAGTCCATCCGCCGCTCCGCCGTGCAGCAGCGCATCCCCATGATCACGACGATGGCGGCCGCGCGGGCCGCGGCCGAAGGCATCGCAGCCATGCAGGGGCAAACAGTGCACGTCTTCGCCATGCAGCACCTGCACCGCGAACTCCTTGCCGCGGCCGAGGCGCTGCCGCATGCTTAGTCTTCTGCTCCTCGCGGCGCAAACCCCTGCCGGCGGTCCACCGGCCCAAACGCCGTCGGCGCAGGTACAGCAGGCAGCCGCCGCGCTGCACAGCGGGCAGCCGCAGCAGGCGCTTACCCTGCTGCGGCAGGCGCTTGCCGCCGCGCCCGACAATGCCTCGGCCAACCTGCTGGCCGCCTCCGCGGAGATCGCCCTGTACCAGCCCGCGGCCGCCGTGCGCTATGCCGAGTACGCGCAAACGCTGGAGCCGGACAACTGGAAGATCCACACCACGCTCGTCACTGCCTACAGCATGGCCGGCGACACGACCCACCGCGACGGGGAGCGCGCCCTGCTCCGCAAGGACCACGACAACCCCGCGCTGGCCGACGCGCACGGCACCAGCGGCTTCCTTCTGGACCTGTTCCGGGCAGGCGCATACCAGGTCGAGGCCGTGGAGTACTTCAAGCCGCTCGGCAAGTACAACACCTACTACCGCTTCCTCCTCCGCAATCAGCAAGGCGCGCGCGTGTGGACGATCGAGATCAACAGCGACTCGCTCAACCAGGCTTCCTGGGCGCAGGCCTACCCCAGGCAGGCCGCCGAAGGGCAGCGCCAGTTCCAGATCGAAAGCGCGGAAGGCCCCAACCATACCGAATACCGCACCTTCTCCGGAGCGCCCGGCTATGACTATGCGAAAGCGGAAGTGCTCAAGATCGTAGCCGCGTAAACCGCCCCGTTCCCCGGCGAGACTCCCTCAAAATAGCCTCGCGTCTTACAATAGAATCATGCTTCTCGAAGGTATCTTCGCCGCCGCCACCACGCCGTTCTACCCGGACGGCAGCCTGTACCTGCGCAAGCTGGAGCACAATATTGAGCGCTACAGCCGCACCCCGGTCTCCGGGATCGTGGTGCTCGGCTCTACCGGCGAAGCGCTGCTTTTGGACGATGCGGAAGCCCGCGAAGCCCTCCGCACCGCGGCGCTCGCGGCCAAGCCGGAGAAAGTCCTCATCGCCGGCGTCGGCCACGGCAGCGCCCTCGGCACCATCCGCATGGCCGAGTTTGCCGCCGCCGCCGGCTACGACGCCGCGCTGGTGCGTACACCCAACTACTACGCCCCGCAGATGTCCCCGCTCGCCATGCTGACTTTTTTCCGCACCGTGGCCGATCACTCGCCGCTGCCGGTCGTGCTCTACAGCATCCCCAGGTTCACGCACTACGAACTCGCGGTGGACCTGGTTGCCGAGCTGGCCCACCACCCCAACATCATCGGCCTCAAGGATTCAAGCGGCAGCGTCGAGCGGATCGCCGCCGTTGCCGCGGCTGTCCGCGCCGCGCCGCTCCGCGGCGTCGAGGTCACCCCGGTCTTTGCCGCGGTCACGGGCCGCATGCGCGCCGCCGCCGAGGCTAAAGGCAGCAGCGACGGCCTCATCAGCATCGCCGGCCAGGGCGGGGCAGTGCTTGCCGCCGCGCTTGCGGCACCCGCTCTGCGCACCCGTACCCGCGAGGTCGGCTTTCAAATCCTGGGCGGTGCCGCCGACAAGCTCGCTCTGTCCCTGGAGGCGGGCGCAAGCGGCGGCGTCCTGGGCCTGGCCGCCTGCGCCCCGCAGGCATGCCACGAGGTCTACATCGCCTGGAAAGAAAACGATGCGCCGCTTGCCGCGGAAAAGCAGGCGCGCATCGTCGAAGCCTCCACCGTGGTCGCGGGCAGGCTCGGCGTCGCCGCCATCAAGCACGCCTGCGACCTTAACGGCTACTACGGCGGACGCCCCCGCCTGCCGCTGCTGCCGCTCACGGGCGAGGAGCAGGCCGAGGTAGCGCGCCTCATGCGCGACCTCCGCAACTAGAAAGCGCAACTCCCGGGCACGAAGCCGCGTCTCCATCTCAGCCGCCACCCTGAAAGGAACCGGTTCATGCAGCGCCTGCTTTTCTTCTGCTCGCTTTTGTTCGCCGCCCCGGCCGTCGCACAAATCGGAGTCTACGGCGAGTTTTCCGCTTCCAACTTCAACGTGCCCAACACCGGCTGGCAGTACGGCACAACTTTCGGCATCTACGACAACCGTTTCTCCGTCCCTTTCTTCGCGCTCGGCATAGACGGGCGCGGCTCGATCGTCGGCAGCGGTTCTACAAGCACCTGGAGCGGCGTCGCCGGCCCCCGGCTCGTGTTCAAGCCGCACGTCCTGCCCGTGATGCCGTATGTGGAAGCGCTCGGCGGCATCGGTCACGCCGACCTCGGGCAGGGTTCCGCGCCAACCTCCGCCACTAAATTCGAATACAACTTCGTCGGCGGCCTGGATTACACATTCTTTCCCCGCCTCGACTGGCGTGTAGCCGAGTTCTCCTACGGCGGCCTGTCGAGCTTTTCCGGCAGCTTCAACCCGCGAACCGTCAGCACCGGCATCGTTTTTCGTCTGCCTTAAAACCCTGTGCGCTGCCTGTTCGTAGGGCGGTCGCGAGGAAACTGCCGGCACGGCTCCGGGTGCATATAATGGCCTCGGTAGCCGTAAGGGCAGCAATCGGAGGCACTGAAATGGCACAGGGCACCACCGTGCAGGTTAAGAAAGTCCTCAATGCGTCCAGGGAGCTGCCGAACCTCGCCGCGGTTCTCCACAACGAGATCATGCGGACTCGGGTGCTTACCATCGGTGCCGCCGTCGCGTTTTTCCTCCTGCTGGCGCTTGTGCCGCTCCTTATGGTCGCTTCAGCCCTCCTGAGCGCCCTGCCTATCCAGAACCTCTTCCAACAGCTGCTCGACACCATGGCCCTGCTTGTACCGCCCGATGCCATGACCCTGGTCAAGGCCGTGCTCGCCTCCATCCTCACCGCGCACCCGGCACGCATCCTGTCCATCGGCATCCTCAGCTACATCTGGGCCGCGTCCGGCAGTTTTTCCTCCCTCATCGACGCGCTCAATATCGCCTACGACGTGCGCGTGGAGCGGCCCTGGTGGCGCGACAAGCTCCAAGCGCTGCTGCTTACCTTTGTGTGCGGCGGCCTTTCCATTGTGTCGCTGCTCTTTGTTCTCGCCGGGCCGCGTTTTCTGCACTATGTTTCCTACGTTCTGCCGGTGCCGTACATCCTCAACCTCATCTGGCCGCCCTTGCGCATCGCGCTTATCTTCATCACCTTTGTTGCAAACGTCATGCTGCTGTACTATCTCGGCCCCAACCGCAAGGTACACTTCCGCTCCGCGATGCCGGGTGCGACGCTGGCCGTCGGCATCTGGTTTCTGGGCTCTCTCGGGCTCGACCTCTACATCAGCCACTTTGCCAACTACAGCGCGACCTACGGCTCGCTAGGCGCCATCATCATCCTGATGTTCTGGCTTTACCTCACGTCCGTTTCCATCCTGGTCGGCGCGGAGCTCAACGCCGAGCTTTGGAAGCGCGCCCACCCCGGCTTCGCCGAGCGGGAAGCGGAGCGTTTGGCTCCCTCCGCCGCCGGGCAAAGCGCCCG
>CAXTSG010000222.1:3723-4937 GCA_964246825.1 uncultured Acidobacteriaceae bacterium
CCGGCATGAGCGCCTACTGCATCCATAAGCCGCCGTTCACGTCCAGCGTGTGCCCCGTAATGTAAGCCGCCTCCGGCGAACACAAAAAGCTGACCGCATGCGCCACTTCTCCCTCGGTCCCCGGCCGGCCCAGCGGCACCACGCCCAGCATCGCGGCCTTCTGCTCCGCGGTCAGCACCTCCGTCATCGCGGTCTCGATGTACCCGGGCGCGACCGCGTTCACCGTGATGGCGCGGGAAGCCACCTCGCGCGCCAGCGAACGGGTAAAGCCGAACAGCGCGGCCTTGCTCGCCGCGTAGTTCACCTGCCCGGCCTGCCCCGTCTGCCCCACCACGCTGCTGATGCTCACGATGCGGCCCCAGCGCGCCTTCACCATCGCCGGCAGCAGCGCCTGCGTCAGCAGAAAAGCCCCGGTCAGGTTTGTGTTCAGCACCTCATCCCAGTCGGCCCGCTTCATGCGCATCATCAGCCCGTCGCGGGTAATACCCGCATTGTTCACCAGGATGGAAATGCTGCCGTGCGCCCCCAGCGCGGCCTTGGCCGTTTCCTTGATGGAGCTTTCGCTCGCGATATCAAGCGTGCGCGCCTCGGCTGAGCCGCCCGCGGCCCGGATTTCCGCTTCCACGGCGGCAAGCTTTTCCGCGTTGCGCGCGGCCAGCAGCAGGTGCGCGCCCCGGGCCGCCAGCGCAAGCGCCACGGCGCGTCCAATGCCTTGCGAAGCGCCCGTGACCAGCGCGGTTTTACCGGAAAGAGGAAGGGAATCGGGCACGAGAGGAATCACCTTTAAGGACTGAATCTACTTCTTTATCCTAGAGCCTGGGATGAACTTGCGGCAGCTGAGTTGACCGGTTTGAGATCATCAGGCTTGGACTTCCGTTATTCTTTGCACGTTGTTCGTCAGAAAGGAATATGCCGGATCAAATGAAAAAACTTGTTGCTCCTAAGTTTCCTTTGCGACTCATGCTTGCGGAAAAGCTGGCTCACCTGGACCACGATGAGTGGACGCGCAATCGGCCGGTACTCAAAGCGGACTCCGTTGCGAATGCCTTAAATCTCCTTGATAGAAACGGGAATGGATAGAAACGGGAACGAACCCGCACCCGGCGATGAGCTCCCTGCGGATGATGTCACTGTTCGTGAAAACTACACGAAAGTGCGTCCTGTCTGACAGAGTAGGGGCCTACTCCTGCCGCGAAACCACGGCGGTGCCGGCG
>CAXTSG010000223.1:0-4833 GCA_964246825.1 uncultured Acidobacteriaceae bacterium
ACCTAGAACTACCGGCTTCCTTGTGGGTTAAAAGCTACCCGCCACCTAGAGCTACCGTGACTCGCCACCTAGAACTACCGGCAATTCCTTCGACCCGCCACCTAGAGCTACCGATTTCTAAGCAAGCCCGCACCCAGCCTTACGGCCTCCGAGGCCACGGAAAGCCGCTTGTTGGCGGCTTTGGCCTCACGGATGAAATCCGGGTGCGGCGTCACGGTAAACACCGAGTCCTCAATCTTCCCGCGCAAGCCGGTCTCGTCCTTGCGCTTCATGCTCGTGATGACGCTGCGTTCCTTCAGCTCCAAGAACGCACTGTCTAGCGCGTCGATGTTGTTTCTACCCCGCGTATAGTTCAGAAGCCCGCTGTCTCGGATTACAGTGCTGGCCCGCATTTCAAACCGGCTCACATAGTCAGCAAAGGTGAATTTGAGAACAAGCTGTTTATGGAGCCAGCGCGTGAGTTGCGCGGTGTGGCTCATCATCAAGGCGTAGTTGTACTGCCGGTAGGTTACCTGGTCGATGCCTACGGTCACGAGCGGATGGAACTGCACGAGCCATTTAGCGTCTGGGTTGTCTTTCAGTTTCCCGCGCGAGACTGCCGCAAGTCTGGGAAGGTACGCCGATTTGTCAAAGCCTTGTCCGCCCGCGTCCTGCGTCTTTATTTCAATGATGCTGCCGGAAAGAATGTTGAGTGACTGTACGATCTGCTGGTATGACCGCGCATGCCCGCGCTTCTTCATTTCCTCGCGTAGGGCGTACAAGGTGAACACGACGCCGCTTCGGAAGTCCGGCTTGTCGAAATATCCGGCTTTTTGCTCTCCTGCCAGCTTTCGTAAGGCGTCCTCTACCAGCTCCTCGCTTGCGCTTGGGTAGTAGTCTCGGCTTTGTCCTTTTTCGTCGGTGACCCTGGCCGCATGGATGGTCCGCGTGTACGTCCGTCCCCGGTGCTGGAAGCTCATCTCATGCGGAAGTAGAAACACGCCCTGAACCCGCAATTTCTGCATCGCCTCGGGTGTGACGCTGTAGCGCGGTACGCTATCCCATAAGTCCACCGCATTGGAGAGCGCGTCCTGCTGTTTCGCATTGTTGTAGAGGAAGCCCTGAAACAGCCCCAGTTGCGGGTTGGAGAATGCAGCATTGGTCAGAGGGGGCAGCTCGGCGGCGTCCTTAGTCTCCTGCGGAATCATGGATAATGCTGGCCGCGCGGCTTTTACCTTTTTCTTGTTTGGGGTGCCCCGCACAATCTCGCTGGCGCTTTGGAGCTGGCTTCTACTGCGGTCGTTTACTTCTCCCTGGCGGGCAAGCCGCCTGAACAACTCGCTGCCACCATTGTCATTTTTCATGTGTTGGCGTCTCTTTCAGCCCTACCACTCGGTTTAGCTGTCAACCACCCGTAGTTGTTTACAGCCATACCCGCGTTCGCAGTTGAAGCTCTGCAATCTTTATTAAAAGAAATCAAGCTATCGGATAACAAACTATCAGATAGCTTAAAGTTCTCCCGCAAGTTCCTTCTTTAGAGCTTCAAACGCCCGCTCCAGAAACACATTCAAC
The DNA here is from genome assembly GCA_964246825.1 of uncultured Acidobacteriaceae bacterium. Classification (GTDB taxonomy): domain Bacteria; phylum Acidobacteriota; class Terriglobia; order Terriglobales; family Acidobacteriaceae; genus EB88. The sequence continues at coordinate 1,552 of CAXTSG010000223.1, forward strand.
CTCATGTCGTGCTGCGCCGACCACACCTTAATCTCCTTTTGCAGCCGAGGCGTGATGCGCGTCGTGAACTGCTCAGTCCTGTTCGTTGCCCGCAGGCTGCGTCCGTCGATATATGTGCTGGGAGCGATCTCCGGCTGTCTGAGATTGTCTGTCACCTCCTCAAGCGTTGGAGGCGCGGGGAGCTTGCTGCGCTTTACGAAATTAGCCATCGAGCTGGTCCACCATGGATTGAATTAGCTTGTCTGCGCGCTGGTTGAGCTGCGGGTACCGGGTCTCGGTGACAGAAAACCCGGCAGTACTTGCCTTGCGGTACGCTGGCCGTTCTGGAAGGCAGCCCTCTAAAACCTCATAACCTGCTTGCTGTATGTAGTCACGAGACTCAGCTTCTTCTGCGTCTGTTCCTATGCGGCAAAGAGCCAGCCGCAAGCGCTGCTTCGGTATCCCGCATCTCACTAGCTCGTGAAACACCAGGACCGCGGGGCGTAGATCGTCTATACCTGCCCCACTCGGTTGAACTACCAGTGACGCCGCTTTAGCAATCTCCAGGGTGGCCTCGCTTGCGCGCGCCGGGCCGTCCAGCAGCAACAGGTCATACTGAGGGGCTAGGCGAAGTGCCTGCGAAGCCGTCTTGAAGCTTTCGACGGAAAAGACAGGTGTCGTGCCGTTGTCTAAGCGACGCCTGTACCAGTCCACAGATGTACCCTGCTGGACATCCAAATCGGCAAGTTTGACCTGCAAACCGTTCGCAGAGGCTTCGCGCGACAAACCACGCGCGAGCGTTGACTTCCCCACTCCGCCCTTTTGAGAGATGAAGCCGACAATCTGGGCCATTGTTCTCCTTACCATTTCCCGCCACAAAGCTAGCAATCTATCCGATAGAACAATACCCGCTATCAAAATACGGTGTATTGCCCTGTCTACAGCGCTATCAATGTATCCGATACAATACAAGAAAAATATCAGATAGTAAAATATTAGCTACGTAAATATAAAAGCGGCCGATAACAAGATATCAGCTATAGTTCTATAAGAGTAGTGGCTAGCAAACTAGCTGCTAGCAACGCCAAGCCATCCAGTGGCCAATCCTCCTCAAACTTGCAGAGAAGATCGCGTACGAGCATCCGATGGTTCACGTCCTGCTCATGAGCGGGCAAGTGAAGACGACCGAACTCCTCGAGGGCTTTCGCAACAGAGGCCTCAACCCAAGGGTTCACGATAAGCCGCTTGCGCCGGAGCAGTTGATCGCTGAGATCAGGCATATGCTCGCGACGGTGTAACGCACCCTACACCACCACTAGGCTTTGGGTGGGACCACCGGATGATACCCGTACCAGGCCACAGCTGGTCAAATCTATGTTGTTGTCTGCTGTACAGGGAGATGTTAAGCCACCAGCGATTCGCAGGTATCTGCATCCTGTACACGCAACACTCCTATCCATCGACAACGGCTCCATTCGCGGCGTCGTCAAAGGCTCGTTCCACGATGTCGGCGGCCGTGTCAAGGCCACGGTTCTCGGCGATAACCTGTTGAAAGCGCTGCGCGTTGTTACGGTACTCCGGTTGCGCAAGAATCTTGCGTATCAGGGCGGATAGACCCTGGGTTGTCAGGTCTTTTACTTCCATGAACTCTCCTGTGTGGTGGTAAGCGATGCGGGCTGCCACTCCAGGCTGATCGAAACCGATCGGGATGGCAAGCAGGGGCACACCTTGCGCAAGAGCCTCCAGGACGGTGTTCAGTCCTGCATGGGTAATGCAGAGAGCCGCTCGCTTGAGCAACTCAATCTGTGGAGCCTGCTCGACGAGAATCGTGTTCGGGGCGATGTTCGCAAGGTCTTTCGCAACCACCCTGTCTCCCGTAGAGAGAACCCCCTGTAAATCCGGCATGCCGCCCACTGCTTCCAGAATGATCCTGAACAGTCGAGCCTGACCGTTGACCGCTGTGCCGAGAGAAACATAGATCAGTGTCCGCCCATCCAAGCGCTCCCACGGGAAGGGGACCGGGCGACGCCCTTTTCCGTCGTGAAACGGCCCCGTGTAATGCCACTGTGAAGGTAAGCCAGAGATGGGGAAATCAAATTCCTTTGGGGTCTGCGTAACCAGAGCCAGCTTCGAAGCCATCGCACCAGGGCCTGTCAGATCCAGCGACAGATTCGTTCCCTCCACGAAGGCGCGTCCGACTTGTAGAAGCGGGAAAAACGTTTCCATCGATTCCTCCAGAGCTTGTTTATTCCTGGCCAAAGCCTCTGGAGTGGTTTCATAGGGCCAGCTGAAAACCGTAGGTGGTGTTGTGCCCGTTGGGTCCCTGTGCAATGCCAGGTAGATTTGGACGAAAGGTATACCCACACTCATTGCGGCGAGCTGCACGCCGTAGAACGTCGTGTCTGCCACGAGCGCTTCTATTTTGTGTTCCGTAAGCAGATGGGGCAATTCGTTCAGAGCCGCAGCGACGAGTTTTGGGAAGATGTTGGCCATGCAGTACTGCATGATCTCCACACCATGCATGTGGACGATTGGCTCCCACAGGTCCGCCAAGGAGCCACTAGGGAACGCTTTGGTGCCATAAGGAAGAAAGGCCAGTTCCGCGTCATGAAGGATCGATTCGGTATCGAGAAAACCGATATAAACGACCTCATGATCGCGGGAGCGGAGCTTGCGCATCAATGAGGTCACTGGCAGTACGTGGCCCGACAAGGGCAGGCTAACAAAACCAATCTTCATCGACTCCACACCCTTACTCGGCGCATACGCTCACCCGCAAGAGTACATGAGCTTACTCAACGGAAAACACTGCCACCCCTTCTAGTTTCACTAGTTTTCACAAATTCCATCTCGGAAGCAATCCATCTGGTCCCGGCCTATCAAACCACAAATGATCGATGGTGTTGAAAACTCGCGTTTTCACTGATGAAAGTCGAAACAGGGAATGACTCAGGTTCACCTGAGCCTCAAACGTCGCTTGTAGGGCATCCTCGCGCGAAATGTTCTACGAAGTTGCAAGGGGATGCGAGTTTTTCAACACTATCAACTGTTTGCGAGCAGCTTTTCTAAACGAAAGCCGGTCGTTCAAAACTCAGGTTCTACGCCGACCGCGATGTCCGCCGCAATCCAACCCTGCTTCCACGGTTCCGTCCGTACTTTGTCGAAAGGTACGCCATTCTCCCGTGCCAGACGCCCGGCGTCGTAGAGCAGGCGGCGCGTTCCGGAAAAGTCATCTTCCTTGCCTTCTTCAAGCCGGCCCCGGTGCCGGGCCCGGTGCAGGTGGCCAACTACGCCACCGCCGGC
>CAXTSG010000224.1:0-4746 GCA_964246825.1 uncultured Acidobacteriaceae bacterium
TTGATGGCGGCAGGTGGGCAGGGCCGGCGCGGTAGTTAATCGCTCCAGCGCCGGCAAAAGATTTGCTGATTACGCTGTGCGGCATGTTTTATGATCGCTGTGCCGGTAAAAGCGTATAGAGGCAGGTACTTCTGTGCACATGGTTCAAGACAGCTTGCTCCCGCCGATTTCTTTCGCGGGGGAGTCGGTAAATTTTCAACCGGGGAAGTCGGGGGTGAGCCTGAGTCAGGAGAAAGGGTCGAAGGGCTCTTCCGCGTCCGACCTTCAGCCTGCCGAACATGGCGACGCAAGCCCGACCGAGAGGAGTCGCTCACAGCGCATCCTCATTGTCGATGACGAACAACTGATTGCCGACACCCTGGTTCGCATTCTAAATATCAACGGCTTTACGGCTTCCGCCGCTTACAGCGGCGACTCCGCTCTGGACGCGCTGCACGGCTTTTGCCCGGACATTGTGCTCACGGATGTTCGCATGCCCGGCCGCAACGGCATTGAAACGGGCATTCTGATCCGCAAGGAGTGTCCTGAAACTCGGGTTGTTCTATTTTCCGGTCAGGCCGGCGTCAGCGACCTGATGCAGCAGGCTCACCGCGATGGATACGGCTTTGAGCTTTGGCCGAAGCCGCTCCACCCCAAGGAGCTCGTGCGCCGTCTCCGCGAATAGGCCTCCATGCTGCCGCCCGGCAGCATCAGGCTTGGCCGCCCCCGCATGGTACTGTGTCCGACAGGAGCTGCGTTTTGGACAGGATGAGCTCGGCTCGGGTCGGTGGGGAGCCTCTGGAGTACCGCGGCCACATCTTACCGCTTGACGGGCTGCGCGGTGCCGGCATGCTTACCGTTCTCCTGTTTCATGCCTTCTACGATTCCAGCTATCCGGCCGCTCCCGGCTCCTTTCCACTCTACTTCCTCCGCCTCACCTCGTTAGGCGCTGCCGGCATGACGATGTTTTTCTCGCTTTCCGGCTTCCTTATTACCGGCATCCTGCTCGACTCGGTCGACAGGCCGCACTACTGGAAGAACTTCTACGTCCGGCGCGCCCTGCGCATCCTGCCCGCCTATCTCCTGATGTTGTTTGTGCTGCGTGTCGGCCATTTTGTCTCCTCGCGCTTCGTATTGGCCTGCCTCCTCTACATCGGCAACATGGCGCGCCTGGTAGGCGCACACTCGCAGGAATACGGGGTCATGTGGACCCTGGCGGTGGAAGAGCAGTTTTATCTGTTGTGGCCTATCGCGGTCCGCTTTATCAGCCGGCGCGGGCTGCTTTTTCTTGCGGTCGCCGGCGTCCTGCTTACGCCGTTTTTCCGCCTCGCTCTGGCTTCGGTTGGGATGGAAACCTTTCTCAATACCCCGTCCAACATCGACTGCATCGTTTCCGGCGCGCTCCTCGCCATCCTGCTGCGCAATGGTGTCATCCACCGCGGAAACATCCGCCGCATCTATCGCCGCCTCGCTTTCGGGAGCGCTGTCGTCGCTGTACCGTTTCTCGCGGCTGTCCTCGCCGGCGCGCACAGCAAAACCGCGCTTGTGCTTATCGCTGCTTTCAAGCAGCCGCCCATTCTCGGCCTGTTCGCCGCCTATGCCCTCTGGTCGGTAAGCCGCCACCGCCGCAATGGTCCGCCGCCCAGCCCAACCCTCCGCTTCTTCGTCTTTTTCGGCGACATCAGCTACGGCCTTTACCTCGTACACCAGCTTGTTTTCCGCTTGTACGACCGCTACGTTGCCGGAACCGCGCTCGGGGGCTTCAACAGCGACTTTTCCCTGCTGCTGCTGCGCTTCTTTATCACCGGTCTTGTTGCCACGGTTATCGCCTGGATATCGCGGCGATACTTCGAAGATCGCTTCCTGGCCCAGAAGAACCGTTTTGCGCCCTATCGCGGCGACCCGCTCAAAGCCAATGTTCCCGAACCGGGAGTGCTCCCAGGCGCTGAGGTTTCCTGAAAATCTCTGCGTCAGGCGGTATTTTGGAGCCTTCTATCGTGCGCTGGACCCGAACCCGGACTCTTTTACTGCTGGCCGTTGTCCTCCTTGCGCTTGGAACGGTTCTATTTGTTTGGCGCAAAAGCACGCCGCCGCTCGCAGCGCGCCTCCTTCCCGAATCGCAGGCTATTCTCTACCTCAACCTGAGCCCGCTGCGCGCCGCGACCCACTTCAACCGCAAACCGGTAGCTCACGACCCCGAGTACCAGCACTTTATCGATGCAACCGGCATTGACGCCGAGCGCGACCTGGATGAGGCTGCCGTCGCATTGGTACAACTGCCCGATCTTGCCGGTCCCAACGGCGGCCTTGGCTTCTGCGAGGTCTTCGCGGCCCATTTTGATCCGGACCGGCTCGCACGCTACCTGTCCACCATCGCGGCCTCGACCGAATCCTACGCAGGCCGCACCATCTACGAGATTCCGAGCCAGGGCCGCACCGTGCGCGCCGCGATCCTGACCGGGGGCATGGTGCTCGTCAGCAATACGCCTACGGCCGAGCAGATACATTCCATGCTGGACCGCGCCCGCATGGCCTGGCTGCCTTTCAGCGTGAGCGGCCCCACTCTTCTGGCCGCGCATTACCAAGATTTGCCGGTTCTCTCGCTGGCCTGGGGCCTGGGGCAGATCGGCTTGCCTTTCGGCGACAACGGCGATCTCCGCTTTTTCGGCTTTTCCCTGCCGTTTCGCGTAAACGCGACATTTATCGCCTCGCTTCGCTGGACGGGCGCGCTGCGGCTGCGCGTGGAGGCCATTGCCCCCAATGAGGCAGCGGCACGGGCCTCCGCGGGCGCGCTCTCAGGCTTGCTCAGCCTGGGCCGCTTTGCCGGCGGCGCGCTGCCGCCTCAAACCGCAAGCAGCGGCCTCCAAAACTTTATAAACAGCGCGGTCGTTACGCAGTATCGAGACCGCGCCGTGCTGAATGCGACCCTCCCGGAAAGTCTGCTGCGCTCACTTGTAGAAACGCCGGGGCCCTTGCGCCCCGGTGATCATCGCTAGCTTGCCGGCTTATTGCCCATGGCCCGGAGCCGGAACGCTGTTGGTCGCAAGGTGCTCCTCCTGCTGTTCCATAGTCTCGCGCAGGTATTTGTGCGGGTTTACCGGCATATTGTTCACGCGTACCTCATAGTGCAGGTGCGGCCCGGTACTGCGGCCCGCGGAGCCGATATAGCCGATCACCTGGCCCTGCTTTACTACCTGCCCGGCAACCATGGCAAACGCCGACAGATGGCCGTAAATCGTCGTAATGCCGCCGCCGTGGTCCACGATCATTTCGCGGCCGTAGCCGCTGGCGGGTCCTGCCTTGGCGATCACTCCGTCGGCAGGCGCGCGCACCGGTGTTCCATAGGCGGCCGCGATATCCAGGCCTGCATGGAAAGCGCCTTCTCCGTTAAAAGGATCGAGCCGCTCACCGAAGGAGCTGGTCACGCGACCCAGTACCGGCCACAAGCTCGGCGTGGTGCCGGGCGCGCCCAGCACCGCATCCGCGTTTGTTTCAAACGGGTGCGGCTCATAGCTGAAGCGAGGCTCGCCGCGGTCGCCGGTCAAGGCTTCCGTGCGCAGCTCGGCAAACTCATCCAGCGAGTGCGCATACGCCTGCTGGCTGAAGCCCGCGCTGTCGGGCGAGCTGTTCGCCAGCACCGGCGTCGCCGCGGTCGCTACCAGCTTCGACTGCCGGCTATGAAAGCCATATAACGCGGTAATCTGCCCGGCGAGCGAGCCGAGCGAAGCAGCCTGCACATCCTTCTGGTGCGCCTGCATCTCCAACCGCGCGTAATCCTTGCGCAGCGCTTCCCTTTGGGAGCGCACCTGGTTAAAGCTTTCCGTTTTCAAAAGCATGCGGCTGTAGGAGCCGGCCATGCCCGCGATCGTAAATGCCCCCACCAGGGCGGCTGCCAAAAAGATGTAGGCATAGTGGAGCGGCACAGGCACCTTGCGCAAGCGGCCGTCTGCCTCGCGTGCCACAAAGATGATGTAAAAGCGCTTGTTCAAGCCTGTTCCGCTCCTTAAAATCCCTTGAAGTATTGCGCGGCCGCAACCTTGCCTTCGCTATTATCGACGCTAGCAGGGGCTCTAGGATGGGTCAATCCGTCTCTCTAAAGTTTTCCCGTTACCAAAGGCAGCATTTTGGAACTGCTCCGCATCCCGGCCCCGTTTCAGGATTTGCACGGAAACCTCCCGCTGAAAGCAAACTGCTGAAGTCAGCGAGCCGCTACCCTGGAAGTGCATGCCACGGCACCCTCCCTCTCCGAAAGCCGCACCCACAGGCGAACGCGGCTTTCTACGCCTGCTGCAAGCGCAGGCTGAGGCTCGGGCGCGCGCTCCGCAGCTCCGTACCGGCATCGGCGACGACTGCGCGGTGCTTCGACTTCCGCCCGGACGCGAACTTTGCGTAACCACAGACCTGCTGCTGGAGACCGTGCATTTCCGCCGCGATCGGCATAGCCCGGAGGCGGCCGGCCATCGGTGCCTTGCCCGCGGCCTCAGCGATTTAGCCGCCATGGGCGCGCAGCCGCTCGCCGCATTTCTTTCCCTGGCCGCCCCTTCCGAGCTTGCCGGCCCATGGACGACGCGCTTTCTCGCGGGGCTGCTCGCGCTGGCCCGCCGCGTTTCCGTACCCCTGGCCGGCGGCGATACCGCGCAGGCACCGCGGGCATCCCCGTCCTCGGGTGCTCTTTTTTCAGCCGACATCATCCTGCTGGGCACGGTGCCCAACGGTACCGCGCGGCTGCGCTCAGGCGCGCGCGCCGGCGACTGTATCTATGTCACC
>CAXTSG010000225.1:0-4702 GCA_964246825.1 uncultured Acidobacteriaceae bacterium
ACCATCTCCTACGAACACGGCTACATCGAGGCGCGCGCCGAGCGGCTTAAGGGCGCCGAGATTGCCTTCGACAAGATCACGGTGACCGGTACGGAAGACCTGCTGATGGCGGCCGTGCTGGCCGAAGGGGAAACGCTGTTTGAAAACTGCGCCTGCGAGCCCGAGGTCGTCGACCTGGCCACGATGTTGACCGGATTGAGGGCGCGGGTACGCCGACCATCCGGGTCAAGGGCGTGGACGCACTCCACGGCGTGCGGCACCGCATCAACCCGGACCGGATCGAGGCCGGCACCTTTCTGATCGCGGGCGCGATCACGGGCGGCGACCTTCAGCTCTCGAATTGCAACCCGGAGCACCTGGGCGCGGTCATCCACAAGCTCCAGGACTGCGGCGCGCGCATTGAGGTCTTGAGCAAGGACTCTATCCGCGTGCGCAGCGAAGGCAACCTGAAAGCGGCGGACGTGTCCACGCAGGAGTATCCGGGCTTCCCGACCGATATGCAGGCGCAGTACATGGCTTTGGCGACGCAGGCCGAAGGGGCCTCGCTCGTGACCGAGAATATCTTCGAGAACCGCTTTATGCACGTCGGCGAGCTGATGCGCATGGGCGCAAATATCAAGCTCGACGGACGCACGGCGACCATCGCGGGTAAAACGCCGCTTTCCGCTGCCGCCGTCATGTGCTCGGACCTGCGCGCCTCGGCCTCTCTGGTGCTGGCCGCGCTGGTGGCCGACGGCGAATCCATCCTGGACCGCGTGTACCACATGGACCGCGGCTACGAGCACATCGAGGACAAGCTGCGCGGAGTCGGCGCGCAGATTCGCCGCATGGGCAGGGTGTTTAACTAAAACCCTACTCCCAGCTCACGGCCAGGTGCCAGCGCAGCGAGCGTGCTCCGGTTTTTTCCAGCACGCGCCGGTACTGGCGCAGCTCATTCATCACCACGCCGGTACCGCTGCCGAGCGCTGCCGGGTCGGCTTCCAAGTGCTCCAGCAGGCCGTTGACCGTGGCGAGCCCTTCGTGCGGAGCGAACCACTGCGGCTCCGGCAGCGAAGCGTCCCAGGCCGGGTCGCCCGCGCCCTGCTCCAGCAGCATCGCCATGGAGTTGCGGTCGGCGGAAAAGAAGTCGAGCAGCGGCGGCACATCCAGTGTCCGGGCAATCGCCTCCAGCTCGCCCTCGTGCGCGGCCAGGGCGCGGCCCTCGACAAAGATGTCGTAGCCGGGGTCTTCGCCCTCCACCACAATGTAGAAGCAGGCGCTCATGCCCCACTATGACCGGAAACGGGAGCCGGATTCAAGGGTGGATTGCAAATCTAGGTACCTCGAAAGGTAAGTCCGGGCTCCGGCACGGGCTCCGGGCGAAGCTCCGCGACCGAACACCCGACTAGGGCGGCAGCGGCCAGCAGGAGCACGGGCGACGGCCGCGCATGCGCGAAAAACGCGCTCTCGCCGACCATGACCAGGGTCTGCCACCACTGCCCGACGGCAACCTGCCGCGGCTCGAGCTCACCGGCTGCCAGCAGCCCGTACACCGCCCCGTAGGGGAGCGCAGCTGCCCCTAGGGCGAGCACCGGCAGCGCGGCCCTGCTCAAGGCTGTCCACTGCGCCCACGGCGCGAGGCGCGGCACGGGATCCAACAGGAGGCTGCACCCGGCAAGCATCGCCGCGGCAAGGGCGCACTGCACGGAAAGGCTGCCGAGCACGGGCCGCGGCGCGAGCCCGCGCATGCGCCGAGCGACAAAAACAAGCGACCACGCCTGAAAAGCCACCGCCGCAAAAGCCGGGAGCACCCAGCGCAGCTTGCCGGGAGCAAACGGCACCGTCCCGTGGAGCAGGACAAGCACTGCGCCGACCGCCCCCACCTGCGCGGGAGCCCAGCGCCCCCGGGCAAGGCCGAGCAGCAGGGGCATCGCGGCATAAAGCAGCGGCACCCACCCCGAAATGCCATGCCGCCCCGCAACCGTGAGCAGTACCGAAGGCGCGACAAACATGGTCACGGATAGAAGCACGGTCGGGCGCATCGGAACCGCCAACCGGCCTTTTACCGCGAAGGGAAAAAGCAGGAGGGCGGCCGAGCCCAGCATGGAAGCACCGGACGCATAAGATCCGGCAGCCTGCGCCAGCAACGGAGTGAAGATCCAGCCTGAACCCCACAGCAGGCTTGCCGTGAGCAGAATCAGAATGGCTCGCGCGCGCATGCAAGGATGGTAGCGTGCTGCCGTCGGCGGATCATTTCGCACAGACCGCTCCCGGGGTGTATCACCGCCTGCCGCATCCTAGTGCCATGACACTGCTCAAAGCCGCTGCGCTGCTTCTTGCCTTTGCATCGGCTGGGATTGTCTCGTCTGCGCAGACAGCGAAAGGCGCAGCGAGCGAGCTATCCAAGCCGCGAATGTTTAAGGATGATGAAGTGCGCATACCCATCCCGGCAGGATGGAAGCGCACGTACCAATTCTCCCCATCAACACATAATTCTTTTCAAGGATTCGAAAACGACAAGCCGCACACCTTTCCAATCACAGGAACGCTGCTTCTTGAAAAGGACGGCTATACTCTCACGCTCGCTTACGCCACGGGGCAAGCGAGCGGCATTATGGGCGGACGCAGTATTGAGGTTTTTAATATTCCATGGTCTATTGAGCCTCCCGGCGATTTATGGTCCTGCGCAGACAGCTTTGAGCATGTTCCGCAACCCGCGAGCCGGACGCTTCTTTTCGAAAATCTCATCGTGGATACCACCCAGCCGCATATCCGCGAGGACTGCGCCGTCGCCGATTTAACCAACCCGGCCCCAAACGCAGCCGGAGTGCGATCTACCGGAGCACAGCGCTGGTTCGGCGGCTATTTCACAACCTTCGGCGGCTACTTCTTTGGAGAGTGGCCTGGGGACGATCATCTTTATGAAAGATCCTACTGCCTTACAACTTCGGCCAAAACCATCAACGACCTGCCTATGCAGGACAACGCGCACCTGGCGGAAATCATTCAGCAGGCGATTGATATCGTCGACTCAATCACTTACAAGAAGCACCCGCTGAAGCCGATCTCGCCGCTGCGAGCGAACGTACCGGCATCCTAGCCGGAATCTCAGGCAGCCGGATTAGTATTGCTTTGCTGAAAAAACATGCTCATGCGAGGCAATCCATGAATCGCCGGGACTTTCTCAGTCACTCCCTTGCTGCCGCCGGGGTTGCCGCGCTCCCGGGTTCTTCAACCGCGGCCGCGTCCCTCTCTGACGCAAACGCCTCTTCGCCCTTTCCTCCAGATTTTCTCTGGGGCACCGCGACCGCGGCCTTCCAAGTCGAGGGCGCTTGGAACGAGGACGGCAAGGGCGAATCCATCTGGGACCGCTTCGTCCATACGCCCGGCAAGATTCGCGGCGCGGCCACGGCCGACGTTGCCTGCGATCACTACCATCGCTATGAACAGGACATTGCAATCGTCAAGCAGATGCACCTGAAGAGCTACCGCTTTTCTATCGCGTGGCCGCGCATCCAGCCGAGCGGGATCGGAGCGCCCAACCAGAAGGCTCTCGACCACTACTCCCGGCTCGTGGACCTGCTGCTCGCCTCCGGCATCCGGCCCTTCTGCACCATGTATCACTGGGATTTGCCGCAGGCGCTTGAAGACAAAGGCGGCTGGCCCAACCGCGACCTGGCCGGCTACTACGCCGATTACGCAGCCATCCTCGGCAGGCACCTGGGCGACAGGATCACCGTCTGGGCACCTTTCAACATGCCCTGGACTTTTGCCTACCTCGGCTACGGAGCCGGTGCCTTCCCGCCGGGCAGGGCCGACACGACCCTGTTCCTGCGCGCCGCCCATACCATCGCTCTGGCGCAGTCGCAGGCTTTGCGCGCGCTCAAGGCCGCGTCTTCTCAGGCAACAGTCGGCAGCGCCTACGGCATGGCTCCCGCGTACCCCAGGACCGACAGCGAAGCCGATCGCGCAGCCGCGGCGCGCTACCACGCCATGAACAACGTCTTCTTTCTCCACGCCGCCATGCATGGCGACTATCCAAAGGCGTTTGTCGGCGAAACCCCATACCGGGAGATGGGCTTCCAGCCGGGCGATGAAAAGATTCTTAAAGCCCCGCTGGACTGGATCGGCTTCCACTACTACACGCGCAGGGTCGTTTCTGACGTAAGCGGCCATGCCGGCGCGGGAAGTGCGCAGCTCGGCACCGAAACAGAGCTGGACGGCGGCGCGGCGAGCCGCGACACCTACACCCGCTTCCATGCCGAAATGCCGACCGAAGGACCGCTCACCGATGCCGGCCTGGAGGTATATCCGCCGGGCATCTACGACCTCGTCATGCAGATTTCGCGCGAGTACAACCACCCCGTAATTGAGATAACCGAGAGCGGATGCAGCTACCTTGACGCGCCGTATGCGGGCGAAGGCGGCCGCGTGCCCGACACGCGCCGGATTGAGTTCTTCCGGAGCTACCTACAGCAGCTTCGGCGGGCCATCCGGGACGGAGCCCGCGTCCGCTCCTACCATGCCTGGACGCTGCTCGATAACTTTGAGTGGGCTGACGGCTTCAGCCAGCGCTACGGGCTGACGTACGTGGATTTCCGCGATCAGAAGAGAACCATCAAGGACTCCGGGCTGTGGTACGGGCGCGTGGCCGCCGCCAATCGTCTGGATGTATAGGCTGAACTTGGGTGCTCGCCTAAAACAAAGAAGGGCCGCGCCTGCG
>CAXTSG010000226.1:0-297 GCA_964246825.1 uncultured Acidobacteriaceae bacterium
GGTGCCGCGAGCGCCGACGCCGTGCAGGCATCTTCCGTGACGCCGCTGACGGTAGAAAGCCCGCTGTACCGCATTACCCTGTCGAACCAGGGCGGCGACGCGACCGCCTGGGTGCTGAAGGACTGGAAAGACAATACCCGCCGCGGGCCGCTTGACTTGATCAATCACCCGGCGGCTGCCAGGTTCGGCCTGCCGCTTTCGCTGTACACCTATGACCAGGCCTTGACGGCGCAGCTGGCCGGTGCGCTATTTGTGCCTTCGGTTACGACGGGAACGCTCCAGGCACCGGGCTCCGTG
>CAXTSG010000226.1:307-4652 GCA_964246825.1 uncultured Acidobacteriaceae bacterium
GGCAAAACCACCACGACCTCGCTGGTCGCGACGCTGCTCGACGCGGGCGGGCTCAAGGCGGTCAAGACCTTTACCTTTGACAACAGCTACGTGGTGCACGCGCATGTTTCCGTGACGCGCAACGGTGTACCGGTGACCGCGGCACTGGCCTGGCCCTCGGGCTTCGGCGACCAGGAAACGCTGCCGCAGTACGCGAGCGGCAGCTTTGATCAGAGCCTGAACGGCAAAGCCGAGCAGATCGACATCAAGAAAATCTCCGGCGGCAATACGCTGCACGGAGCGTTCCACTGGGCCGGCATCTCCGACCAGTACTTCGCCGCGATGTTTCTGCCGGACCGCCCGGCGGAGGCAAGCATCGTGACGCTCTACAATCCGCTGCCGATCGCGCGCAATCCGAAAAAAGCCGAGGACCGCGAAACGCTGCAAGCCCCGGTACTGGGCGCGGCCTTGGCCGACGGCTCCGGCACGGTGGATGCGCGGCTGTTTGCCGGGCCGAAGGACCGCGACGCCCTTTCCTCGGTCAAGGGCATCCAGGGTCCTAATCTCGACAAGATTGTTTCTTTCGGCTGGTGGTCTGTTCTGGCCGACCCGCTGTTTCTGCTGTTGCGCTACCTCCATAACCACATCGTGGCCAACTGGGGCTGGTCCATCCTTATCCTCACGGTGCTCTTGAGCCTTCTGACCTTGCCGACCCGCGTTGCCATGATGCGGTCCTCGCTCAAGATGCAGCGCATTCAGCCGCAGATGGACGCCATCAAGCAGCGCTACGCGAAGTACAAGGCGACCGACCCGAAGCGGCAGGAGATGAACGCGGAGATCATGAAGCTGCAAAAGGACAACGGCGTGAATATGTTCGGCTCATGCCTGCCGATGCTGATTCAATGGCCGCTTTTGTTTGCGTTTTACCGCATGCTGTCCAACGTGATCGAGCTGCGCCAGGCGCACTGGCTGTGGGTGCCGGACCTGAGCGCGCCCGACCCCTACCACCTGCTGCCGATCCTGTTTGTGGCCTCCATGTTCCTGGTGCAGTATCTGACGCCCTCGCCGGGAGTGGACCCGCAGCAGCAGCGCATGATGGCCTTTACGATGCCGGCCGTGTTCGGGTTTATGACCTGGTCGATCGGTGCCGGGCTGGCGCTTTACTGGGCGGCGTCGAACCTGCTCGGCATCGCGACCCAAATGGGGATGAACAAGACCGCGATGGGCCGCGAGATGCGCGAGATCGCGCTGCGCCGTGCGCAGAAAAAGAGCGGCAAGGTCATCAACGCGAAGATCGTGAACGCCCGCAAGGCATAGCTCTCGGCGGAAACCGCCGCGGCCGCAGGCAAGGGCTCGAGGGCGTTTCTGTTCCAAGAAGAGAATGGTTCTCCTCAAAGAGTCGATAGACTGGGCACGATGCCGATCGCTGACTACCAAGCCGCTGCTCAAACCATCGTCGAGTTCCTGAAGCTGCTGACCGTCAACGGCCGGCTTCGCCTGCGCTACCGCATCACGGCAGGGGCGGGCGCGGCGGACCCGGACGGCCTGGAAGCGCGCGAGATGTATGTGGAGCTCCTGGGGCCGGACGCGCCCCTGCTGCTGGAGCGCAACGGCGAGCTGCTGCGCGCCATGGAGCACATCGCGGCCAAGCTTCTCGGGCTCGAAAGCGAGGAGCACGACAAGGTTTCCTTTGACGCGGATCACTTTAAGGCGCAGCGCGCGGGGGAGCTGAGGCAGCGCGTCGCCGCGGCCGTGGAGACAGTGGAGCGCACCGGGCAGCCGTTTCCGTTTCCGCCGACCAACTCCCGCGAGCGCCGCCTGATGCACCTGACTCTGCGGCAGTTCCTACAGGTGGAGTCGGCCTCGGTGGGCGAGGGCCCGGGACGCATGCTGGTGGTTTTTCCCGCCGGGTTTGATCACGCAAGCTACACGCCGCCCGATTCGCTTTCTTTTCGAGCCGAAGGCAGCCGAGGCCCGGGCCGCGACGCGCGCCGGCGGTAAGCGCCATGCCCGAAGCATCAGAGGACCGCGACACCATCGCCGCCGTGGCGACTCCGCCCGGCCGCGGCGGCATCGGCATTCTGCGGATCAGCGGCCCCGGGGCGCTGCCCTGCGCCCGCACACTGCTCCCTTCAGAAGCAGCCCCGCTCGTACCGGCGCAGGCGCGCTTTACCGTGCTTCTCGACCAGAAAACGCACGCCCGCCTGGATGAGGCGGTCGTGACGTATTTTCAGGCACCGCGCTCCTACACGGGCGAGGATGTGGTGGAGATTGCCGCGCACGGCTCGCCCGTGCTGCTCCAGCACCTGCTGCGGCTGCTTCTTGCCGCGGGCGCGCGTCTGGCCGCGCCGGGCGAGTTTACGGAACGCGCCTTTCTGTCGGGCCGGATCGACCTCCTGGAAGCCGAGGCCGTGCGCGACCTGATCGACGCGCAAACTCTTTTGCAGGCGCAGGTGGCCGCGCAGCAGATGGGCGGCTCGCTTTCCCGCGTCGTCAGCCCCATTAAGCAGGAGCTTGTGTCGCTCATCGCGGTGCTTGAGGCCGGGATCGATTTCGCGGAGGACGATACCCCGATTCTGCCTGAGGAGCAGCTCGGCCGGCGTCTCCAAAGCCTCCGGGACGCTCTAGCCGAGCTCCAAGGCTCTTTCGCCCGCGGCCGCCTCCTGAGCGAGGGAGTTACGCTGGCGCTGGTCGGCCGCCCGAATGCCGGCAAGAGATCGCTGTTCAACCGCCTGCTGGGGCGCGAGCGCGCCATCGTAACCGCCGAGCCCGGCACAACGCGCGACCCCGTGCAGGAACGGTTTTCGCTCGGCGGCATCCCGGTCGAGCTGATCGATACGGCCGGGCTGCGCGAAGCCGCGGGCGAGGCCGAGCGCATGGGCATCGCCAGGTCGCGCGAAGCTCTGGCGGACGCCGGCCTCGTGCTCCTGGTGCTGGACAGCACGGAAGCCTTGAACGGGGAGGAGCAGGCGCTGCTCGCTTCCGCCGCGGACCGGCTGCTTTTGGTGGCGCTGAACAAGACGGACCTTCTTGATCCCGCGCATGGGGAAGCCGTGCAACGGCTGCTCGGCGAGGAAGTCCGGAGGTTTGCGCCGGAAGCCCGGGTGATGGAAACCTCAGCCCGGACCGGCGAGGGCGTGCCCGAGCTCGGCGCTGCCGTACAGACCCTTCTGGGAGGCACCCACGGCATTGCGCCTGAGTCCGCGATGCTGACCAACCTGCGCCAGCACACGGCCGTAGCGTCGGCCCAGGCGGCCCTGACGGCAGCCTGCCGGGCAGCCGAAGCCGCAACCCCGCACGAGATGATGCTGCTGGATCTGTATCTCGCCCTGCGCGAATTGGACACCCTTACCGGAGCAACCACCGGCGAGGACGTGCTGGCGCTGATTTTCTCTACCTTCTGCATCGGAAAGTGAGGCGGGAGAACGATCGGGAGGATGATGCGGCTTTAAGCAGAGTGCAGGGGTTTTCACTTGCCGCACCGTATCGGAAAATGCCCTGATTTTGAACGGGCAGAAGAGCTTTCCACGAAAGTACCCTGGCACCTTGCTCCGGCTCGTAGCAGACTGGTAGGGTGACCTTTAGTCCACAAAGACAGATCGGCGAAGCTCCGCAGTGCTCTCAGTGCGAGAGCTCGCATCTTCGCAGGCATCGGCGCGAAGGATGGCTGCAGCGGTACGTGCTTTCCTGGTTCGGGTTTTTTCCTTGGGAGTGCGGGCAGTGCCGTAGGATCACCCTGCTTCGGCAGCGTTTCGGGCCCTACGGCGAGTAGCCGTCCGGTACCGAGGTAACATGACGCTGCTTCGGGAGCTGGCGCACACTGGGTGCATGGCGACCGTAAAGCTCGAGCAGACCCCTATCGCGGAGGCTCCCCGGTGCGGCAGGTGCGGCGGCAAACAGCTGTACCGCAAGGAGCGCTGGGGTGTTTGGCAGACATACATCTTCCCGCGCCTCGGATTGTTTCCCTGGAAGTGCCCGTCCTGCAAGAAGACCTATCTTCGCCGGTTAAGGGTTCTCCGGGGCGGTCCTATTTCAGACTGGTAGCGCATGCCCTCGCGCCCTACGCAGGGTTGCCGGCCATGGAGAGCGGCAAGGAGGCTCGGCCTCGGAAAAAGCATGCCCTTCGGCTTCCGTTCCGCATGGAACGGATCTTACGCCGGGGGCGGTTTGGGCGCGGCCCGTTCCACAACCCGGACGGACTTCCCCGGACCCACGGTGTACACGGCTCCGGGACGCAGAAGGGACGGCTCGACCTCAAGCGCTTCCAGACGGGTGGCGCTGCCCTTGGCGGAGGCAAGTACATCCCCCTGGATTGCCTCCTCGCCGGGGTTTGCCGCGCCCGGCATGAGCCGCACATGAACAAGGC
>CAXTSG010000227.1:0-4637 GCA_964246825.1 uncultured Acidobacteriaceae bacterium
TAAAGATGCGCGAGCCTTTCAGGTTCCAATAGGTTTCCGCAAAGTGAAGCGCCACGGTGTGCGAGCTGCCCGCGGCAAATCCCGGAATCGTATAGGTGAAGTTACCGTAGCGGTTGCTTTGGTAAACCGCCTGCGAAGCGGTGTCGCCGCTTGCGATCGAGATGGTGTTGTTGGAGCCCGCGGTTGCGCCGCCCACGTCATCCCTGTCCGCGGCGTACGCGCCCACGGCACTCGTGGAGCCGGAATCGATGTCAACGGCAGCCGTGCTGGGGCTAGGGCTGGGCGGTGCGGCCGCCGCGCTTGTAAAGGGCAGAGTGATGTACTCCTGCCCGAGCGCGGTGAGCTGGCCCTGAGCCGCAAGCACGGAATCATAGTGCGGGTCGGGGCTGACGCGGCCCGTGAACCAGGCGTAGCGAAAAACATCGGAGCGGGTTTCGCAGGTGTTTACCATATCCTGCATCTGCGCTTCCTGGCCGGCCAGTGTGTCGATCTGCGCGCCGTCGTTCTGGTTGTGCCAGTTGGCAAACTCCGTCACCCAAATCTGCTTGCCGTATTTATCCAGGCTGTTGAGCTCGCCGGCAAGGCCGTAGTCATACCAGTGGAAGCCGAGATAGTCGATGCGCGGCGCGCGGCCGCCGTTTGCATTCTGATAAGCAGCAATAAATGCATCCAGCCAGGTTTCCGGGTTGCCGTAAGTAGGGTCGGTACCGTAGGTGATCTGCGGCCCGACGATCTGCACGCCGGTAGCGGCCGCTACGGCTTCGTACTGCGGCCAGAGTGCGGCGGCATCTGCCGGTTTGCAGTAGCCGGTGTTGTTGCCGCACTGTGCCTGGCCGGAGACGTTCGGTTCATTCAAGACGAGCAGATACTTGATTTGGGGGTTAGCCTTGATGAAGGCTTCCACGCTGCTCGCGTTGAACGAGCCGTTCCATAGCATGGGGTAGTAGGTCATGTTATCGGCGGAGTAATAGTTCGACGGCACGCCGGAGTTAGGAGCAGTGCCCCAGTTGTACCACCAGCTGACGCCCGGAGCGAGCGCCGAAATATCAGCTGAATTAGATAAGTCATAGGCGATACCGCGCTTGGCGCTCTTGGCCGGTGCTTGAGCGAAAGCGATGGGTAGGAGCGCGGCGGAAAGGGCGAGTAGCGTAAGACTGGTTTTCATAGGGCGGATTCCTTCCGAAAAGCTGGTTTGAAGAAAGGTATAGGAAAGAGGGAGGCACTGGCACATGAATATTTAGGCTGTTTTGCGGGGTCACAAGCCTATGATTGACAAAAGATGTGAGTCGCTCAGACCATTTGGAGCCGGCAGCAGCGCAGGCAAGCCTGGAGGCACTACCAACACATCATGCGCTTTCCCTGGATCATTCTCGGAACTGTTCTTTTGCCTTCCGTGCCATCCTTTGGCGCGCAACTCCAAGACAAGACTGCTGTTGAAGCAATTCGTGCCATTGATAAAGAGAGCAATAGCGCCGAACCGATGCAGCTTGTACGGACCTTGACCCAGCGCTTCGGTCCGCGTTTGACCGGTTCCAAGTCTGAACACGCATCAGCGGCTTGGGCTTTGGACGAAATGAAACGCGCCAGGTTGAGCCATATTCACACAGAAACCTGGATGCTGCCTGGAGGCTGGCGACGGCTGCATGCTTATGCCCGCCTCACAAGGCCCTACAGCGCCGCATTGGCCGTTGCCTCTTACGGCTGGTCAGGCTCGACCCACGGCGCTGTTTCCGGCGAGGTCGTCCTGGTGGATGGCAATGCAGCTCTCACGGAATCTACGCATGGGTGGGCCGGCAAGATCGTCCTGGTTGCTCCAAGCTCCAAGGACGGCATCCGCGCAGTTGCTGATGCACCCATATTAGCGGAACGGGTCGAGAAGGCGCATGCACTTGCAGTCATCGATGGCATCGCCCGCCCGGGAGGTATGTTGCACACCAGCCCGATAGGTTTTCCAGGCCGGAAATCTTCGGTGCCGATTTTGGACATGCCGGAAGCCCAGCGGCAGCAGCTGGAGCACTTGGTAAGGCAGGGTGCCGCACCCAAGGTGCGGCTGGACGTTGCTACCCGATTTACCGACGGGCCGGTGCCGGCAGAAAACGTAGTAGGAGAAATTGGAGGCACGGTATACCCGGAGCAGGTCGTGCTGGTAGGGGCGCACTTGGATTCTTGGGACCTTAGCTCAGGCGCAACAGATGACGGGACCGGAGTAGCAGCCGTACTTGCCGCAGCCCGTGCGGTCCATGATTCCGGCGTTCATCCCGCCAGAACCATTCGCTTTGTTCTATTTACCGGAGAGGAGCAGGGCCTTTTAGGCTCTCAAGCCTACGTAGAACAGCACCGGGCGGAGCTCCCAAACTTTGTTTGCGCCCTTGTTGTGGACTGGGGAGCAGGCCCGATCACACAATTCCCGCTCGCCGGTCATCCTGAGATGGAGCAGCCGTTCAAGGATTTGTTTCAGGCTGATGATACGTTTAAGTCCATCCATACTTCCTCCGGGTTCCTGACATTTACCGATGGATTTGCTTTTACGCTTGCGGGCCTTCCAGGCATCGGCTTACTCCAGGATTCTCCCGATTACGACAGAAATGCCCACTCATCAGAGGACACATTGCGGAAGGTAAACGCTGCCGCGCTTCGCTTCAATACAAGGGTGCTTGTTCTTTCGGCGACTTGGCTCGCAAATGTGACGCGAAAGCCGGGTTCTATCTTCACTTCCACCGAAAATGAACAGGCCCTCGGCCCGGTGCGAAATACTTTGTGGATGCTTGGCATGCGACCTTACCTGTAAACGGCTCATCCGAGACCGGCTGCTCAGGGGTGAGCTGATGAAGCTCTCCTGTAAAGTTGCAAAATCCTTGCACCGTGGATCGCAATAGCCCCGCCGGCTGTTTTATAGGGAGTTCGCGGCATGGAACCCGCGTGCCTTAAACTGGAAAGATGAGGCGCGCAATGACAGAGCACAACGGACGGAACGGCTCCAACGGCATGGGTACAAATGGCTACAAGGGCGATACGAGCACCGGTCTGCGCTTAAAAGTGGGTCTGGCTGAGATGCTGAAGGGCGGCGTCATTATGGACGTGACCGATGCCGCACAGGCGGAGATCGCCGAAAAGGCCGGGGCTGTGGCAGTGATGGCGCTGGAGCGGGTACCCGCGCAGATACGTGCCGAGGGCGGCGTGGCCCGCATGGCTTCTATTAAAGTGATCCGCGAAATCATGTCCGCATCCTCCATTCCGGTGATGGCCAAGGCGCGTATCGGTCACTCTGCCGAAGCTCAGGTCCTCCAGCAGCTGGGCGTCGATTTCATTGACGAGTCGGAGGTGCTGACCCCGGCCGACGAAGTCCACCATATCGACAAGCACCGGTTTACAACGCCTTTTGTATGCGGCGCGCGCGACTTGGGCGAAGCGCTGCGGCGCATTGCCGAGGGTGCCGCGATGATCCGGACCAAGGGAGAGGCCGGTACGGGCGATGTAGTGCACGCGGTCAAGCACATGCGGCAAATTATGAAGGACATCCGCGGGCTCACCGCGCTTCCCGAGGACGAGCTGTATGTGGCGGCGCGCGACTTCCGCGCTCCTTATGAGCTGGTGCGCATAGTGGCGCAAACCGGCAAGCTCCCGGTGCCGAACTTTTCCGCCGGGGGCATCGCAACCCCGGCCGATGCGGCGCTTGTGCGCCAGCTGGGTGCCGAGGCGGTGTTTGTAGGCTCGGGCATCTTTATGAGCGATTCCTTTACCTTCGCACCGCGCGAAGAGGCCGAAACACGCGCCCGCGCGATTGTGCGCGCGACCACGCACTATGACGATGCGGCGGTGCTGGCCGAGTGCAGCGCGGAGTGCTCCGGGGCGATGAAGGGGCTGGCTGTGGCTGCGCTGGAAACAGCGGCGCTGATGCAGATGCGCGGCGTTTAAGTGGCCGAAAGCCTGGGCCGTGCCCTGCGCGTCGGCGTACTTGCCGTGCAGGGCGACTATGCCGCTCACGCGGCTGCCCTGCGCCGGGCGGCTGCCGAGGGCGGAGAGCCGCTCACTGTAGTGCTTGTTCGCAAGCCTTCGGAGCTTGAGGGAATTGATGGGCTGATCATCCCGGGAGGAGAGTCCACTGCATTTTTGAAGCTTCTGGAGCGCGGCGGGTTTCTAAACGCGCTACAAACCTTCGCTGCAAGCCGGCCCACTTTCGGGACCTGTGCGGGCTCCATCCTGCTGGCCGGCGAGGTGCTCCACCCGCCGCAGCCGAGCCTGGGCCTGCTGGATGCCACGGTGGAGCGCAATGCTTACGGGCGGCAGAATGACAGCGCGATCCTCCATGCCGACACCGAGTTGGGCGGGCCGCCGCTCGAGATGGTATTTATCCGCGCCCCGCGCTTTGCTCGTGTCGGTGCCGGCGTGCGGGTGCTGGCTTCCCGCGAAGGCTTTCCGGCACTCGTGGAACAAAAGCACCTCCTGGCCGCCACCTTTCATCCGGAGCTCTCTCAGGATGGGCGTGTTCATCGCTACTTTCTTAACAAAATTCGGGCACATCTCGCATCTGAATAGTCAGCTGTCAGACGTTCCACTGCGGTCCTGACGGGCACACAAAAGCTTTCCTGAGCATGGAGAGATGCAGCTGTCCTTTTTGCGAGTAAGCTGGATAATTC
>CAXTSG010000228.1:0-4636 GCA_964246825.1 uncultured Acidobacteriaceae bacterium
TCGATTCTCGGCGCGATGGCCGATGCCGCGAACGGCGACGCCATCTACCGAGGCGCGAGCTTCTTCACGGGCAAGCTGGGCGAGTCGGTCGCTTCCGCTTCCATCACGCTGATCAATGACGGCACCATGCCGGGGCTGTTCGGGTCGGGGCCGTTTGACGGCGAGGGACTCCCGACGCGGCGCACGGTGCTGATCGAGAACGGCGTGCTGCGCTCGTACCTGCTGAACACCTACACCGGGCGCAAGCTGGGCTTGCCGAGTACAGGGAGCGCGGCGCGCGGGCTCACCGGCAACCCGGGCATCAGCACGCACAACCTGTATCTGCCCGCGGGCGGACAGACGCCCGAGCAAATCCTCGCGGACATCCCGCAGGGGCTGTACCTGACAGAGTTCCTGGGCCGCGGCATTAATATGGTGACCGGTGATTATTCGCGCGGTGCTTCCGGGCTGTGGATCGAAAACGGCGAGCTGACGCATGCGGTGCAGGAGATCACGATTGCCGGCAATCTCAAGGAGATGTTCCGGAACATCACGGCCATCGGCAACGACTTGGAATTTCGCTCCAGCACGGCCTGCCCGACCCTGCGCATCGATGGGCTGACCATCGCCGGCAGCTAGAAGTCACGCTGTTGCGCTGCTTTCGATACGGCGTGAGGTTACGAAATGGGCAGGGATTGCCGTCTTTTTCCGAGCATCCAAAGGCATATCCGGCTTCTGAAGCTGGATCATTCCCTGCTCTCCATTTGAGGCTTTTCTTATGCCGCTTCGCCGTATTCTGCCGCTTGCCTTCAGCGCAGCCGCTCTTGTTGCCGCGCAGCTCTCCCTTTCCGCTCAAAGTGCCGCACCCACGCCCAGCACGGCGCAGCAGCTTGACGCGGACATGACCGCGGTGGTGCTGCTGTATGACGCCATCAAGGGGACGCCGATCGTCGACCTCGCCCCGCAGGATGCGCGCCAGCAGTTCTCGCCGGAGGACGCGGCCAAGATCATCGCGCGCGGCTACGGCAGCGCACCCGGCCCCACGCCGGTCGGCAAGGTTACCGACGGGCTGACCGTGCCGGGCCGCGCCGGCAATCCAATCCCCATCCGCATCTACACGCCCGCCGGTAAGGGACCGTTCCCTGTAGTGACGTATTTCCACGGCGGCGGCTTTGTGATTGCGACCATTGACACCTACGATGAAAGCGCCCGCGCGCTGGCCGGCGAAGCCAATGCGATCGTGGTTTCGGTCGAGTACCGCAAGGCCCCGGAAGCGCCGTACCCGGCGGCCTATAACGATGCCATTGATGCCTATAAGTGGGTGATCGCGAACATCGCAAACTATAACGGCATCAGCGGCAAGGTCGCGGTCGCGGGCGAAAGCGCGGGCGGCAACCTGGCCACCGAGGTCGCGCTGGCCGCGCGCGATGAGGGCCTGCAAATGCCGACGCACCAGCTGCTGGTCTATCCGGTGACGAGCAGCAATGTTTCGCAGCCGTCGGACCTGGAGTACACAAGCAGCCAGCTGCCTTTGAGTACAGCCGGACTGAACTATTTTTTCGCGCTGTATGCGAGTCCCTCGCAGGCTAACGACCCGGGCGTCGCACCGATCAATGCCGACCTGCACGGTCTGCCGCCCGCCACCATCATCGCCGCGCAGGACGACCCGCTGCAAAGCGACGGGCAGGCGTATGCCGCGAAGCTCCAAGCGGCCGGGGTTCCGGTGGTGTACCAGCTTTTCTCCGGCACCACGCATGAGTTCTTCGGCATGGGTGCCGTTGTGGCGAAAGCGAAAGCGGCCGAGCAGTTGGGCGCGGCGCGCCTGGCTGCTTCTTTCCGGTAGAGCGGCAAACAGGCAGCCCCGGGGCTGCCTGTTTTTCCTCAGCGGCCGCGACAGCTTCCCGGCGCTCCGGTAGGCTTTCCGTAGCGTCCATGCTTCTGCCGAACGAAATTGACTTTGACCCGCAAGCGCCGGCCTCCGCTTTTGCGCGGCTGCCCGCGGTGCCGGCTGTGTTTGCCTTGCGCGGCGAGGCGGGCGAGCCCTACCTGAACCTTACCGCGGACCTGCGCCGCAGGGTGACAAAGCTGCTCACCCCGGCCCCGGCGCAGACGCGCCGCTTGCAGCTGGCCGGGCTGGTGCGCCGCATCGGCTGGGCGGAAACCGCGTCGGATTTTTCTGCCCGCCTGCTCTTGTATCGCGCCGCGCTTGCCGGTTTCGGGGAGCGCGCGGCGCAGCGCCTGCACCTTCGCGCCCCGTTCTTTCTGCGCATGGGCATGCGCAACCGCTTTCCTCGGGTGTGGGTCACCCACGCGCTTTCCTCGGGCGCGGCCGGGGATTTATTTGGGCCGTTTCCTTCGCGCCACGCGGCCGAGCGCTACGGGGAACAGGTGCTGGACCTCCACCTGCTGCGGCGCTGCTTTCAGGATTTGGAGCCGAACCCCGAGTTCCCGGGCTGTATCTACTCCGAAATGAAGAAGTGCCTGGCACCGTGCTACGGCGGTTGTTCCGACGAGCGCTACAGCGAGGAAGCCGCGGCGGTGCATGCTTTTCTGCGAACCGGCGGGGCCAGCCTACTGGCGGCGCTGGGCCGGGAACGCGACCGCGCCAGCGAAGCACTTGACTTTGAAGCGGCCGCCGCAGTACACGCGCGGTGGACCAAGGCGGAGGCCGTCGCTTCCCTAGCACCCGAGCTTGCGCGCGCGCTGGAAGCGCAGCACGGCGCGATCGTACAGGCAAGCACGGAGCCGGATCATGTCGAGCTTTATCTGCTGGCGGGCGGGGTGCTTACCGGGCCTGTGCTGTTTTCCCTGCTCGGCATACGTTTGCCCAATGAGCAGTCCGGCTCCAGCTCCCTGTTTGCGCACCCAGCTGCCCTGGAGCCCATGCCGCTCGCACTTGGTGAAGCGCAGACGGCGCGCACGCCGGAGGACCGCCTGCGGGAAGCGCTCCAGGGGCTCGAAGAGCAGCGCCGATTTACAGGCAGGCAGAAGTTGTGCGATCACCAGGCGCTGCTGGCGCGCTGGTACTTTCGCCCGCAGAATAAACGCGAGGGTGAGTTGGTGCTCGCTTCGGGGGAACGGCCGGAAATCCCGCTCAAGCCGCTCTTGCGGGCCTGCGCCCGGGTTTGTCGGGCGCAGGGGGAGCAGCAAGCCCCGCCGCCCATGCCGGGGATTTGACCCCGTCGGGAAAATTTGCCGCCTGAGCCGCGGGGAGGCGCTATACTTGCCGCCACACGCCCCCGCGCCCCAGGAGATGCCCCTTGATGAAATCGACGATGTTCCGCATTGCCCTTGCCGCAGCCGCGCTTTGCCCCTGCGGTGCCGCGGCGATTGCCCAGACCGCGCCCCAGCCCGCCGCCTCCGGCAAAATCCTCGGCGGATATTTTGAGGAGTGGAGCATTTATTACGCCGGCTACAACCTTGCCGATCTGGAAAAGAACGGCTCAGCGGCCAAGCTCACCCATCTGTTTTACGCCTTCGGCAATGTTTCGGCGAGCGCGTCCGCGCCGGCAACCGACGCATTCGCCGTCGCGGCCCCCTTAGCGGACTTTGAAGACAATGCCCTGCCGCCGGTCGGCGGCATCGCGGACACCTGGCCGCTGTACGGCAACTTCGCCGAGCTTCTCAAGCTCAAACAGCTCCATCCCGGTTTGAAGACCGTGATTTCGCTCGGCGGGGGCAGCGCTGCCGCGGCGCAGGCGTTTGCGTTGGCCGCGAGCACCGATACCGGCCGGAAAGCCCTCGCGGCTTCCTGCATCAGCACATTTATCCAGGGCAATGTCGGCAGTGACTGGAACGGGGCCGTCACCGCGCCGGGCCTGTTCGACGGCATTAACATCGACTGGGAGTTCCCGACCGCCGCCGACAGCGGCAACTTCGTCCTTTTGCTGCAGGAGTTCCGCAACCAACTGAATACCCTGAGCGCCGCGACCGGCAAAACCTACAACCTGAGCTTTGACGGGCCCGCGGGCTCGCAAAACTACAAACTGCTGAATCTCAGCGCCGCGGCGGCACCGGTCGACTTCATCACGATGGACGGCTACGACTACGCGGGTACCTGGTTGACGACGACCAACGAAGGCTCGCCGCTGTTCGAGTCCTCGCAGGACCCGTCGTTCGGGCAGGCCCTGGACATCGACCAGACTTTGCTGGCCTACCTCAATGCCGGCGTCCCGGCGTCAAAGTTTCTGCTGGGCGTGCCGCTCTACGGCCCCGGGTGGACTGGCGTGCCGAGCACAAACAACGGCTTGTACCAGACCTCGACCGGCCCCGCGCCGGTGCCCATGGCGAACGGCACCGGGCTGTGCACGGACCTGAGCGGCAATACGCCGGGCTGCGACGCGCTGCTGACGCCCGGCGACGCGACCTACCGGACGCTTTCCGCGCTTGAATCGCAGGGCTACCAAACGCAGTATGACTGGAGCAGGCTTGCCGTTTCCCTGTACAACCCGGTGAGCCGCACGTTCTACACGTTTGACAACCCGGATACGGCATTCCTCAAATCGCTTTACATCGACTTCCGCGTGCCGGGCGGGCTGGCCGGGGCATTTGTGTGGGCACTCAAGGACGATGACGCCAACGGAGACATGGTGAAAGCGCTGGCCTACGGGCTGCTCGGGCGCTAGAGCGTTGCGGCATCCACGGCTTCCCGGGAAGC
>CAXTSG010000229.1:0-2324 GCA_964246825.1 uncultured Acidobacteriaceae bacterium
GTGGACCGGATGTACGAGTACTGCGTGGCGCTGCCCGAGGAGACGAAGCGGCGGGTCACGGAGATTTTGCAGCGTCGGCTGGCGGAGGCGACTGATTTGCAGTCGCAGGCGAAGTTCGCCCACTGGAATGTAAAAGGCTTTAACTTTTACCAACTGCACCTCGTCTTCGACAGCGTGCAGGAGACGATCCTGAAGCAGATAGATCCGATCGCCGAGCGGATCACGCAGTTGGGCGGCGTGGCGAACGGGACGGTGCGGCAGTCTGTGTGCCTGTCGCGCGTGCCGGAGTACCCGGTGGAGGCTGTGGCCGGAATGGAGCATGTGGAGGCGCTGTCAAACGCGCTGGGCGACTACTGCGCGGACCTGCGCACGGCGGCGCGGGAAATCCGCGAGCTGGGCGACCCGCCGACGGCGCACTTTGTGAAGCGGCTGATCCAAAAGGCAGAGGAGCAGCTGTACTTTCTGGAGTCGCACCTGGAAGCCGGGGACGTGCAGTAACCCAGGCGGCATACCGGAAGAGTAGTGACCGGCCGACTGTTGCTTCTTGAGACAGAAGGGAGGCCGCGCTAGGCTGAGTCTGGACTTTTCCGCCATGGAAAAGCGCCGGTGCCTGCGAGGAGGCAGCCCATGCTGTTGCCGAGCGACGGGAACGGGAACGGGAACGAAATGACGGTCGCGGTCGGCATCCCGACGCGCGGCCGCCCGGGTATTCTGCGGGAAACACTTCAGGACCTGCGGCTCCAAACGGTGACTCCCCGGGCGGTGGTGGTCGCGTATCTCCACCCGTCGGATGTAGGGGATGCGCCGGGCTTGTTTCCGGAGGTGCGGTTTCTTCAAACCGAAGGGCCGGGCGGCTCATGCTCGCAGCGCAACCGCCTGCTGGATGCCATGCCGGAGAGCTGTGACCTGGTCTTCATCATGGATGATGACTGCTACCTGCACCGGCAATATCTCGAACGCATGGTGGAAACCTTTACCGGCGACCCGGCGGTGGTTGGGGGTACGGGGATCGTGCTGGAGAACGGCGCCAAGGGGCCCGGGCTTACGGGCGAACATGCGCGGCGGCTGCTTGGGGGCATCGCCCATGCGCCGACCCCGGCCGAGCAGCCCCTGCGGCCCGCGTTCAACACGGACGGGTGCAACATGGCGTTTCGGCATGCGCTGCTGCGGCAGCTGGGGCTGCGCTTTGACGAGCGTATGCCGGGCTACGCCTGGTACGAGGATATTGATTTCTCGCGTCGGCTGATGCCGTACGGCAGGCTGGTAGTGGTGCCGGGGGCGCTGGCGGTGCATCTGGGGGCGAAGGTCGGCAAAACCTCGGGCCTGCGCTTCGGCTACTCGCAGGTAGCAAACCCGGTGTACCTGGCGCACAAGGGGACGTACCCGTGGTCGCACGCGGTGGAAAGCATCACGCGGAACTTCGCTGCGAATCTGCTGAAGAGCGTGAGGCCGGAGCCGTATATCGACCGGCACGGAAGGCTGCGGGGAAATCTGCTGGCGCTTCGGGACTGGGTGGGGAGAAAGATGATGCCGGATCGGATTTTGGGGTTGAAGTAGGGGAGAATTTACCTTCTTCATGGCCCATCTTTGCTCATCTCTGCTTCACTGGAATTAAATCGGCAGAGTTATAAGAGTGAGAAGGGCCTGGAAGCCGAAATGCCAATGGCCGGAGAGAACTTTCTTGTGGAGTAAATTAACCTTTTACCTCGCCGAAAAAGTGCGCTTCCAGCACAGCCAGGCGGTGGTCGTGGTTGATACGAATTTCCGTGTCAATTTTGTCGAGCTTGGCTTCGATGCGATCGAGGCGGTGCCCTACATCGCTCTTTAACTCATCGATGCGCTTGCCGAGGGCTTCAAAGGAAGCTCGGTTCTGCAAGGCCGTCACTAGGAATACCAGCACAAACGAGATTGTCGGTAAAGCGAGAGCGATGTAAAACTGGGCGTTTGTCATGTCCACTCCGTTGAGTCAATTTTCAATCATAATACCTGCAAATAGAAGGCAAATCGATTCCTGTGTGATCTTGGACCAAGTGACACTCCGGGCGGTCCAGACAGATTGATTCATTCACTGCCGCAGCTCCACGATCGTCGCGCCCTGGCCGCCTTCGTACTGGCCGGCTTCGGTGACCGTGGCGACGTGGGGGTGGCGGCCGAGGGAGTCGCGCAGGGTGCGGCGCAGGATGCCCATGCCGGTGCCGTGGACGACGCGCACCCTTTGGAGTCCGGAGAGAAATGCCTGGTCGACGAACTTTTCTACTTCGTCGCCGGCATGGTCGGCGGTGAGGCCGATGACGTTGATCTCGGAGCGGGCGCTGACGGCGAGC
>CAXTSG010000229.1:2334-4619 GCA_964246825.1 uncultured Acidobacteriaceae bacterium
GCGAGGCGCGGGTCGCGCTGGCGCGCGGCTACCTGCGCGGCGGCGGCCTGCATCGGGCTCGGCTTGCGCTGACGTACCTGCGCGGTAAATTGCTCGGAAAACTCGCGGCGCAGGCGCGCGGTGCGCCGCTCGGCCTCGGCCTGCGCCTTTTCCCGCGCGGCACGGTCCTCAATGGCCTGTACCGCTTCCTTTGCCTTTGAGTCGAGCTCGCGCAGGGTGGCGTTCAGGTCGTTTTCCAGCTCGCGGGTGCGGGCCCGCATTTCCTGCGCGCCTTCGGTTTCGAGGCGGTGGCGTTCTTTTTTGAGCGCGGCGGTTTCCGACTGGAGGCGCAGCCGCTCGTCGCCGAGCGCGGCGATCTCGGCATGGAGCCGGTCGAGAAACGCGCCGATATCGAGCGCCTGTGTGGTCATGCGGGCGCGGGCGCTGGCGATGATCGGCGGCGCGAGGCCGAGCCGCGCGGCGATGTTGATGCCGGCCGAGGCACCCGGCACGCCCTGCCGCAGCTCATAGGTGGGGGCAAGGGTTTCCGCGTTGAAGCCGACCGCGGCGTTGCCGACGCCGGGCACGGTTTCGCCGTAAATCTTGAGCGAGGTGTGGTGGGTGGAGATGATGGACCAGGCACCCGCGTGGAGAAAGTGCTCCGCGATGGCGACCGCGAGCGCCGCGCCCTCGTCGGGGTCGGTGGCGGAGCCGAGCTCGTCGATGAGCACCAGCGTTCCGGGGCCGGCCATGGCCGAAAGCCGGTTGAGGTTGGTAATGTGCGCGGAAAAGGTAGAAAGATTCTGCTCGATGGATTGCGCGTCGCCGATGTCGGCCAGCACCGCCGTGAGCACCGGGAGCGTCGCCTCAAACGCGGGCACGGGGATGCCGGCCTGCGCCATGAGGCAGAGGAGGCCGGTGGTCTTGAGCCCGACGGTTTTGCCGCCGGTGTTGGGGCCGGAGATGATGAGCTGTTTTCTGTCCGGCTCGAGCGCGAGGCTTAAGGGCACCACCTGGAGCGGGGCTGAGACGGGCTTCGCCGGGGGGGTTCTTGTGTTTATGTCAGCGGCTAGACCTGTCGCGTCGTCTTCGCCGCCGCTGGTATTGGGGTCGGATGAGGGAACAGCAGGTCCTTCGCTGTCGCTCAGGATGACACTTTCAGCGGTTAGTGGAGCAAAGGAAAGTACACTCGCCACGGAGCGGCCGCCGGCCGCGTAGGCGGTTTTGCTTTGCGCCCGCAGGCGCTGCTCCAGCAAGGGGTGCCGCGCGGCGACCAGGCGCAGTTCGGCATCCGCGCCGGAAGTAAAGCGCGGGCGCACACAGTCGAACTGCTCGGCGAAGCGGGCGCGGATGACCAGGGTTTCAACCTCGGTCAGGATTGCAGCGCCGGGGACGAGCAGGTGGCTTTGCGCGGCCAGCTGCGCGGTAAGCGCGAGGAAGATGCGGTGGATTTCGGCCAGTTCGTCCTCAAACAGGCGGACAAGGTCGTTGTTGAGCTCGATGGTTTCCAGCGGCTCCAGGTAGACGGTTTGCCCGGAGGAGGACGCGCCGTGGACAACGCCGGAAACGCGCCGCTTGCTTTCAGCCTTGACCGGGATGACGAAGCGGTCGCCGCGAATGGTGATGAGTTCGTCCTGCGCGGCGCCGCCTTCCGACAGGCGGCGCAGGGCGGAGCGCAGCGAGTCCTCAATGGAGCGCTGCTGCCGGTCGATGTCGCGGCGGATGCGCCCGAGCTCGGCGGAGGCGGTGTCGGCGAGCGAGCCGTCCGGCAGGAGCTTCGCCTCGATGGACTCGACCAGCGGCCGGAGGTCGGCGTGGAGGATCGGCTCGGTGAGCGCACGGAGGCCGGGCAGGGCAAAGGTGCGGGCGTCGGGGTCGCGGAAGCGGTCGGGCGGGGTGCGCATGGTCGCGGCCCAGGAGTCGACCGCGCCGGCCAGGGTAAGCAGGGTGCGGATTTCCTCGGGTTCCAGCGCGGCACCGGTAAGGCGCGACTTGGCCAGCAGCTGCGTGGGGTCGGCCAGCCCGCTCAAGGAAGGGCGGACGCCCTCGGCCAGCAGGAGGCGCATTTCAGCGACCAGCGCCTGCTCGCGCTCGATGGCGGGGAGGTCCGTGGAAGGAGCAAGTGTAAGCAGCCAGTCGCGGCCGAGCGGCGAGGCGGCATAGCCGGCGAGCAGCGCAAGCAGGCGGTCCCACTCAAGGGTGGCGCGGGCGAACTCGGGGAGCGGGGCCATGCCTCTATGATAAAGCTCCGAGAATCAATCATCGGAGTAAGTTCGGGAGCGCCGGACGCGATTTACGGCTGGAGC
>CAXTSG010000230.1:0-3781 GCA_964246825.1 uncultured Acidobacteriaceae bacterium
TCCTTCGACTTGACGATAAATCCGCCGTAGTAGCCTACCGCCGCCGCGATCGGCATGTGCGCGGCGGCCATCCAAGCGACGCTGCCGCCGACGCAAAAGCCCACCACCGCGACCTCCGTTTTGTACTCGTCGCGGGCATACAGCACGGCTGACAGCGTATCGGCCGCGGCCCATTCCATGTTCAGCTTCGGCATCAGGGCCATGGCCTGCTTCATGCCCTCGGCGTCGTAGCCTACATCAAAGCCGGGCTGGTAACGGTCAAACAGTGCCGGGGCAACCGCCAGGTAGCCCTCCTCGGCAAAGCGGTCCGCGACCGCGCGAATGTGGTGGTTGACGCCGAAGATTTCCTGGATGACCACGACGGCCGCCTTCGGAGTTCCCTGGGGTTTTGCGACGTAAGCGTCCAACGTATGCCCGTCGGCAGCGTGCAGCTTGGCTGTTTCACTCATTCTTCTTCTCCTTGATTCCATGCACTCTGATGCCAGTTAGGGCTGCCCTGCTTCGTTGTTGACGGCCCAGTAATCGGTGCGCGCCACGACCCGCGCCGGAAGGTCGCTCTTGAGCCGCACCTCCAGGCGGTGCAGCCCGGGCGTCAGCTCCGTCGGATGAAAGCTGAGCATGTAGCGGTTGCGGGCGTGGCTTGCCAGCTCCGCCACGCGATCCTCAAAGCCGCGCTCACCGGTGAAGCTCATGGCTTCACCGCCGCTCATCACCGCCAGCGACTTCGCCGCGTTTGCCTTCATCGCATTTGCCGCGAGTACGGCCAAGGCCAGCAGCGAGCCGGAGCCGGGGTTGACCAGCTGGTCCAGAAACTCGGCCTTGGCGGGCGACCACGTCAGGCTCAGCACCAGGGTGTTGCTGGTGCCGATGCGCTCCACCAGCTGCGGGGCGGAAACGCGCTTGCTGCCGTGGTCGCGCGACTCGCTGAGGAGCAGCAGGATGCGCCGCCGCTCGGGCGGCCGCTGCTCCAACAGGTCGATGGCGTAGCCCGCGGCATCGAGCACGGCCGCGCCGCCGTCGCCCGGCTCCAGCGCGTTGATGTCATGCTGTAGTTCGTCGGTGTCATGGGTCCAATCGCCGCGAAACTCCAGCTTCGAGTCAAATTCAAGGAGGGCGACTTCGCCGTTGCCGGTGCCGAGAAACAGATTGATCAACGGAGCAAGCCGGGCGAACTTGGCAAATTCCAGCGCGCTGGTACGGCCTTTTTGCAGGCACACCACCAGCGATACCGGCGTCATGTCTAGGTCATCGTCTACATGGATTTTTTGGGGTACGCCGTTGTCCGTGACTGCAAAGGCATCCGCGCCGAGCCCGTAGATGACCTGTCCGTTTTTCTGCTCGACCAGCGTCGGCACTAGCACGACGGTGGTGTTGACGCGCAGGGTCGGCGACTTGTCGGCAGCCGTGGGAGGGGCCTGCGCCCAGATGTCCGCGGTTAGCAGCAGGCAGAAGGCCGGCGCAAGCAGCCGAGGGCTAAACATTTTTGATCCGCGCGGGGCGGCGAGCCATTTTCGCTGTCCAGCCAAGAAAACGCAAAAGTTGACGCCGCTCCTGCCAGCAGAACCGCACCACATCGCCTCCCGTCAGGGTTTCCGCGTGCAGCCCGGAGTACGTTTCTATTCGCCAGCGCAGGTAAGGGCTGCGCCAGGGACGCAGCCGATGTCCGCGCGTGGCGTTCCATAAAAATCGAAGCGGGGCAGGCACCGCTCCAGTATAGTTTCCCCGCGCCGGAAAATGGCATTCTGATGATGATTTCAAAGTGAAAGCGGCTGCCTTCATTGACAATGGTCCGGTAGGCGGCAAAGGATGATGGCGTCTTCGGCAGTTCTCACCTATCAAGGAGTACCCGCATGTATAAAGTTCCGTTTGCAGCCGCGGCTTCCGTCGCCCTGCTCCTGCTGTGCAGTGTCGGCAGCCGACGCGCCGAGGCGCAAACTACCCACTACTGCAGCCAGTACGCCCCGTTGGCTGTGGCGGGCGGCTACAACGTCCAGAACGACTTCTACGACGTCACAGGGGGCACCCTGTGCACGGATGTAAACACCGGGACCGGTGCTTTTACGGTCGACAATACAAACTCGACCCCGACGAACGGCTCGCCCAGCGGCTATCCATCCATCTATAAGGGCTGCCATTTCGGAACCTGCTCGGCCGACGGCGGCGGCATGCCGATCCAGCTTTCCGCGATCGGCTCGGCGACTTCCAACTGGAACGTTACGCCGGCTTCGAGCGGGGCATGGGACATTGCTTATGACATTTGGTTCAACAAGACGCCTTCCGTTTCCGGCCAGCCCGGCAACCAGCCGAACGGCACCGAGGTCATGATCTGGCTGAACCATGCGGGCGGGGTGCAGCCCGCGGGGTCGAGCACGGGTCAGACTGTTACGGTGAACGGTATCGCGTTTACACCATGGGTCGCCAACCAAATCTCATTTTGCGGCTGCGGAACGACGTGGAACGTTGTGTCTTACGTCGCGAACTCGCCGGTAAACTCCGTCACAAATTTAAATCTTGACGCCTTTTTCCAGGACGCCGTGAACCGAGGCCAGCTCCAGAACTCCTGGTACCTGATTGATGTGGAAGCGGGCTCGGAAGCCTGGCAGGGCGACTCCGGGTTCCAGAGCAACAGCTTTTCGGTTGCGGTTTCCGGTGCCGCCGCCGGCAGCGGCACCGCGATCAACACAAGCTCCTGGTACAACGTTGTCAATAGCAACAGCAACCTGTGCCTCGATGCGAACGCCTGGGGCACGACAAACGGCACCATCGCCATTCAGTGGACCTGCGGCAGCGACCAGGCCAACCAGGGCTGGCAGTTCCAGCCGACAGACAGCGGCTACTACAAAATTGCAAACCGCAACGCGCCCGGCGAGGTGCTGGATGTATCGAACGTGGGAACTACCGACGGCAGCAAGCTCTGGATTTGGGGCTATGTCGGCGGCACCAACCAGCAATGGATGCCGGTGTCGGTGGGCAACGGGTTGTATAAACTCGTAGGCCGCGGCAGCGGACGGTGCCTGGATATGCCGGGCGCTTCTACCAGTCTCGGGACGCAGTACCAGATATTTGACTGCAACGGAACGGGGGCGCAGAGCTTCCGGCTTTCGGCGGAGCCGTAGGAAGCCTCAGCACAGAAAAGCC
Source organism: uncultured Acidobacteriaceae bacterium (assembly GCA_964246825.1). Classification (GTDB taxonomy): domain Bacteria; phylum Acidobacteriota; class Terriglobia; order Terriglobales; family Acidobacteriaceae; genus EB88. Next base: position 3,139 of record CAXTSG010000230.1, read on the forward strand.
CCGCATACTATGCGTGCGCGGGGCTTTTCTATAACACGACCGCTACGTGCGCGGCCTGAATACGCTGACGCTTACATTTGCTAATCATAGCCATACATTTTTGTATATATGTATAAGATGTTTCGTAATCAAGCTAGAAAGAAGCTCCTATAAAAAGTATTTCGAAAAGGATGGCTGACATGCGCAGACGGCGATAGGTCTGGGTAGACCTTCTCTCAACATTCATCCGAGTGTGGAAATGTCTTGTCATCCACGCCGCGTAGAATAAAGATGCTACGACCGCACTTAACAGGTCGACGCTAAAGGTAATACCGTCTCGAGGTCTCCAAACAAGGAGTCGCACCCAATTTGTCAGCAAGATGATGCCCCAGCCGCAAATAGAATAGCCGTCTTGCTGACCTTTGTAAGTAGATCGTAAATAAGAACTTGCCTGATCAGAAGTAGATTTCATAACGGACAGCCCTCTAGCATAAGTCATAAGATAATAGACAGGAGTTGTAGTACATTTGCAATCTGCGCAAAAGGATGGCAGTTCTGGATTTGCTGGCCATTTGTATCAGTGTAAAGTCGGTTGTACATCGCGTTCATAATCGCAGCTAAGCCAACTGAGTTGTGAAAAGTGGCGAGATTTGATGCACATGTT
>CAXTSG010000230.1:3791-4592 GCA_964246825.1 uncultured Acidobacteriaceae bacterium
GGGTTTGGACTTGTTTGAGAGGACGAGAGCGAACTAGCGAATTGTGCGTCGAGTCCATTGGCAACGCAGTAGTTCCAGTTATCGATATCGAAAAGTCCTATGCCATGAATAGTGGCCCGGCGCTGCTCTTCTGTCAAGTAATTAAACCTGAGGATTCATTTCCCGAGCGCTTTGACCAATCCATCCGGTTTAGTTTTGGTCTACCGCGTACGCAGAAGTATTTCGGCGCTCCGGTAGGTACACTGGTGAATGATGATTCCCACTCTGGAATGGACCCCCGAAGGCGTCCGCTTTCTCGATCAAACCAGGCTTCCGCTTGAAGAAATTTATGTCCTTGCAACCACCTACAAGGAGGTTGCGGACGTCATTACAACCATGGTGGTGCGCGGCGCGCCGGCTATCGGGGTGACCGCGGCGATGGGTGTCGCTCTGGGCGCATCCGGGAGCCGGGCGCAGGACCTCCCTGCCCTGCGCGAGGACCTCGGCGTGATTTCGGCAGCGCTGGCCGCGACCCGGCCCACGGCGGTCAATCTTTTCTGGGCCCTTGCCCGCATGCGCGCCCGCGCCGAGGCGCTGCTGCTCGCACCGGGCGCAACCGTCGCTTCCGTGCAGGCGGGGCTTGTGGAGGAAGCGCGGCGGATGTACACCGAGGACATTGCCGCATGCCGCGCCATGGGCGGCCACGGTGCTCCCCTGCTGCCCCGCGAGGGCGGCGTGCTCACGCATTGCAACGCCGGTGCGCTGGCTACCTGCGGCTACGGCACGGCGCTCGGCGTGGTGCGCTCGGCCGTTGCCGCGGGC
>CAXTSG010000231.1:0-4562 GCA_964246825.1 uncultured Acidobacteriaceae bacterium
GAGCAGCGGCAGCGGGCGCGGGCAAAGCGAGGGGCTGGGTCATGGTGCCGGGCGGCTGCGCCAACGAGGCGAAAGCAGGCCCCATAGCGGCTTGAACAGCGTCCTCGGCTTCCTGCTCGTTGATGCCGGCGCGCTCAAAGTTGGGGCGGTTGAGCGACAGGTAGGGCAGCTCCTGATGCGGCAGGAGGTACTCGACATTTTCGCCGGGCGAGAACTTGGCGTTCATGGCACGGTTCAGGTCGAGCAGGAGCTTGTCGACGCTGAGGTAGGCACCGGGCAGCCCCAGCGCGGCGGAAACGGCGGGCGTGGGGGCGATACCGTGGTCGGCGGAAAGCGCGATCCACACGTTTGCCAGGCCGCCGGGAATATGGGCGTCCAGCCAGCCGACAAAGTTGTCCAGATCGGCATCGAGGCCGAGAACCATGCTGTGTTCTTCGGGTGAGTCGGGGCCGTAGCGGTGGCCTTCAATGTCATTTGCGGAAAGCGAAACGGTGAGCAGGTCGGTTACCGGGTGCGAGCCGAGGTTTTCGCCCGCGATCAGGGATTCGGAAAAGGCCAGTTCATAGGTATTAGCGGCGTCGGTCGCGCCGACCTGCGAGTAGAAGTTCGTGACGGCCGTGGAGCCTAGCCCGGCCTCGGCTGCCGGGATTGCCGGGCCGCTGTTGAAGTCGACGGCCCACTGCGGAAGGGCGGTCATGTAGTAGGAGGAAGTAAGGAACCGGCCGGAAACTGGGTCGATCCAGAACGCGCCGTTGGCGGCCGCGCCCGCGGGCAGAATGGCGGCGCGGTCCTTGAGGGAAACGCCGTATACGCGGGCTTGGCCGCCGGTAGCCAGGCGCAGCTCATCGCCGAGCGTGGAAGCAAGAAGATTGCGCGGGGAAGCGCCGGTGCCTACGGCGCTCGGGGCAGCGCCGATGCCCGCGCCGCTCGGGGCAGCCTGCGGCGGGCTGACCGGGTTGGAAGGCTCATTGCCGATAAGCGTATAGCGCTCGTCCTCAACCGAAGTGATGGGCCGCTGTTTGTTGCGGGCCAGGTCCCACCACTCGTTTGCGTTGATGCCGTGCCCGTCGGAGTATGCGCCGGTGCCGAGCGTGGCATGGCCGGGCGCGGTTTTGGTGTTGGCGTAGCCGTAGTAGCAGTCCGGGAAGTATGCGCCGCGGTCAAGAAACAGACGAAATCCGCGCCCGCGGAACTCGGAGCGGAAGCGCTGAAGGTAGTCGGCGCGGAACTGATCGATGACCAGAAGAACAATCAGGCGCGGTCGTGCGTCGTAAACCTCGGCTTGCGCCCGCGGGAGAACGCCGTAGAGCAGCACAACTGTAAGCAAAGCGGCAAGGGAACGCCGAAGCGGGAAGCAATGTCGAGGGCAGCGGCGTAGCGGCATCGCCTCCTATGGTACTGCGCCGGTCACGGGAGACATAGGCTTCGCATCGCGCGGCTTGTAAGATGGCGCTTGTATGCATGACCTAACTCTTTTGCGGAGCAATCTGCCCCTGGTGGAGGAGCGGCTGCGCGCGCGCGGGCTCGATCCGGCGGCGCTGCTGGGGGACTTTCACGCGCTGGACGGGACGCGCCGGGCGCGGATTACCGAAGCGGAAACGCTGAAAGCCGAACGCAACAGCCTGAGCGACGAGGTGGCGCGGGCGCGGCGGGCCGGCATGGACGCGAGCGCGATTGTGGACGAGGTGCGCCGGCTGAAGGCAGAAGGCGAGCGGATGGAGCGCGCCGCGGCCGAAGCCGAGGACGCCCTGCGCACGGTGCTGGCAGCCGTGCCCAACCTGCCCTCCGCGGACGTGCCTGCGGGCGCGGACGAAACCGCGAATGTGGAGCAGAAGCGCTGGGGGCAGCCGCGCGCGTTTCCTTTCGCGGCAAAACCGCACCACGAACTTGCCGAAGCGCTCGGCATCCTCCATCTGGCGCGGGCAGCCAAGCTCGCCGGGGCGCGTTTTTCCGTGCTGAGCGGCGCGGGGGCCCGGCTGGAGCGTGCTCTGGCGCAGTGGATGCTCGACGTGCAGACCCGCGAGCACGGCTACCTGGAAGTCGCGCCGCCTTTGATGGTGAACAGCAAATCGCTGTTTGGAACCGGACAGCTGCCGAAGTTCGCCGAAGACCTGTTCCGGTGCTCGGATGGGGAGCCGTTTACGGGTGAGCTGCGGGACAATGATCATTGGTTGATCCCTACTGCGGAAGTGCCGCTGACCAATCTGCTGCGGGATGAGATCGTGGACGGGGCGGAGCTGCCGTTGTCTTTGACGGCGTGTACCCCGTGTTTCCGGTCCGAGGTCGGCTCCTACGGACGGGATGTGCAGGGGATTATCCGGCGCCATCAGTTCACCAAGGTGGAGCTGGTCAAGTTTGCCAAACCCGACGAAAGCCAGGCCGCGCACGAGCAGATGACGCGCGACGCGGAAACGATCCTGGAGCGGCTGGAACTGCCGTACCGACGCATGCTGCTGTGCGCGGGCGACATGGGCTTTTCGGCGGCAAAGACCTATGACTTGGAGGTTTGGCTGCCGGGGCAGGGCGCGTACCGTGAGATTTCTTCGGTTTCCAACTGCGAAGCATTTCAGGCACGGCGGGCGAACCTGCGGTTTCGCAACAGCAAGGGCAAGGCCGAGCCTTTGCACACATTGAACGGCTCGGGGCTCGCGGTAGGCCGCACCTGGGTCGCGGTCATGGAGAACTATCAACAGGCGAACGGAACCGTGGCTGTGCCCGAGGTGCTGCGGCCGTACATGGACGGGCTTGCGGTGATCGGGCCCGAAGCGCGGTTCAGGGTGTAAGGGGAGCATGTGGGGCTAATCAAGAGCTATATCTTCTGGAAGTACGAGCGGGGCAGCTTTCACTATGACGTCATGGTGACGCTGATTCTCCTATTTCTTTTTATTTCGCCGCATGTTTTCAACTATCGGGACCACCCGGTGGCCGACAAGCTTTCACCGAGCGACGTACTGGTGCGCCCGACCGCCACCGGAGTAATTTATGAGGTGCCGGCCGACCAGGTGCATCCGGCTACCGGGGTTTTGGCGCATGTGATGGAAGCTCCGCTCGCGGCGGCCATCGCGCCAGTCTCGGGCGCGGTGACGATCGACCGCTGGGAGCCGCTGAAGGACGCAAGCGGGGCCGTGACGGCGTATAAGGTTTGGGCGCACCGGTGAGGGGCGCGGTTCCGTCCGGCCTTGGGCAGCACGCGGGCAAGGCATTGTGTCGGCTGGCGTACTCTTGAGGTGCGGGGCGACCCGCCGGAGGCAGCGTGAGAAAAATGAAGAACCCGGCAACTGTGTGGGGCATGGCGGGGTTGTTATGCATGGGAGCGTCGGGGCTTTGCGCCGCGCAGCAGCCTTCCCCGGCGGACATCGCCTTTGTCGGCAAGGTGTCGCAAGGCGGCATGTACGAGGTGGAGGCAAGCAAGCTGGCGGTGCAGCGGGCTGCGCTGCCCGAGGTGAAGAAGATTGCCATTGTTGAGGTTCATGACCACGAAAACGTGAACGGCGCGCTGAAAACGATTGCCGCACAGGAGCACATGCCAGTCGCGGCGCAGCTGAACCCGGAGTTTGCGGCGAGACTCAAGACCCTGAGCAGCGCCGATGATTTCGACGCGGCTTACCTGAGCGACATGGCCGCCATCCACGATAAGGACGAGAAGCTGTTTGCTCAGGAAGCAACGGAAGGGACTGAAGCATGGAAGCCGTTTGCCGTGAAGACGGACACGATTGTGAAGCGGCATATCGGGGCCATCGCATTGGAGCTACCGAAAACACAGGCACCCGCGCAAGCGCCTCAGTAAAGCTCATTTGGCTTGCGACTGCTCTATTTATCAGCCTGCTTGTGCCCGGCGCGCGCGCTGAAGACCCGCAGCTTGCCAAGGTGCTGGCGCAGATGGATGCCGCTTCGGCGAAGTTTACAACCGCGAGCGCGAACTTTACCTGGGACCAGCTGACCGCCGTGGTGGATGAGCACGATGTTCAGAAGGGCACCATTGCCTTCCGACGGGGCCCGGGCGGAACGGCGATGGTGGCGCACAAGTTGACGGAGAATGGGCAGCCCGCGCCGGAAGACGTGCTGTACCAGGGCGGCGAGCTCGACTACTACCAGCCCGGGATTCACCAGGAAACGATCTTGCATGCGGGCGGCAAGCAGGGCCAGTTTGAGAGCTATGCGACGCTCGGCTTCGGCGGCAGCGGGCGCGATCTCCAGGCAAACTGGAATGTGGTGTACGGCGGCGCGGATAAGCTGGACGGCGTTCCCGTGGCGCGGCTGCTGCTCACGCCCAAGCACCCCGGCTCGGACCAGATGTTTACCAAGGTAGAGATCTGGATCGACCCGGCGACGGCGACCTCGCGGAAGCAGATATTTTCCACCGCGAGCGGAGATACGCGGACGGCGATTTACACGGATGTCGTGGAGAACCGGACCAAGGAGTCTGAGTTCCGCCTGAACATTCCTGCCGGAACGCAGAAAATCACCAAGTAGGGTGCGAGCCTAAACAGATGTGCCGCGGAAGTGCTCCCAGCCGCCGGGCGCGAGCGGCTCCGAGCGGCCGTCAGGGTGCAGCAGGGTGA
>CAXTSG010000232.1:0-783 GCA_964246825.1 uncultured Acidobacteriaceae bacterium
GCCTTGCGCATGGCACGGCGGAAGCCGACACGTTTCTCAAGCTGAAGCGCGATATTTTCCGCAACCAGCTGCGCATCAAGCTCCGGCTTGTTGACCTCCAGAATATCGATAAAGACATCCCGGTTGGTGCGCTGCTGGAGCTCGAGCTTGAGCTTATCGATCTCCGTCCCTTTGCGCCCGATGATGATGCCCGGACGCGCCGTGCGGATGATCAGCCGCAGCTTATTGCCGGGACGCTCAATCTCCACCGAGCTGACGCCGGCGGCCTTAAGCTTTTCCTTGAGCTCGCGTTTCAGCTTGACGTCCTCAACCAGGAGCTTGTCGTAGTCGCGCTCCACAAACCAGCGCGAGCGCCAGGGCTTATTGACGCCAAGGCGAAATCCATACGGATGAACTTTCTGACCCATTGTTCCCTCTTCCCGTGCCTGCACCTAAGGCGCGGCCCGATGCTCCGTCCGAAGTTAGTCCCGAACGAGCGCTTTTTGCCTGCGCCCTGTTTTGTCTACCGCACCCACGGTCCGGGCCGAACGCTTCGCGGTCGCCTTGCCCCCGCGAATGCGCTTTTCCTCGCCCGCTTCCGCGCTGCCGATCCCGGCGTCTTCGCTCAGCTCGGCGACCGAGATCACGATGTGCGCCATGCGCCGCTGATAGCGGAAAGCGCGGCCCATGGGAGCCGGGCGGATGCGCTTCATCCGAGGTCCGTCGTTCGCTATCGCGGACTTGATATAAAGATTATCCACATCCACGTCGAGCCCCTGCTCGCCGCTGAGATAGTTTGCATTC
>CAXTSG010000232.1:793-4551 GCA_964246825.1 uncultured Acidobacteriaceae bacterium
TTCTCTACCAGCGGCGCAACGCCCTTCTTGGTGAAAGCGATCGTGGTGAGCGCTTGCTCGACCGGCAAACCCTTGATCAGATCCAGGACCAAGCGCGCCTTCTGCGGGCTGACCCGCTGAAACCGTGCTTCGGCCCGGAACTCTCTTGTATCTAGCTGCATGCTTGCTCTCACATTCCGGCGGCGGTTAGCGCGCCTTGGCCGAAGCTTCGTTCGATTTTGCTGTATGGCCCTTGAAGGTTCGGGTCGCCGAGAACTCGCCCAGCTTGTGGCCTACCATGTTTTCCGTCACATACACGGGAATAAACTTCTTGCCGTTGTGGACGGCGATCGTGTGCCCGACAAATTCGGGAAAGATCGTCGAGCGGCGCGACCAGGTTTTGATTACCTTCTTCTCATTGGCCGTGTTCATCGCTTCCACCTTGACCATCAGGTGCCCATCGATGAAGGGGCCTTTCTTTGCCGAACGTGCCATTTCTATTCCTCACCGGCGCTTTGACGCCTTCTCACCAATTTTGTTTCGCGCCGTCGGCGCGCTTCCCGCAAGGCGCAACGGCCGCACCGCAGGCGCCTACTTCTTGCGGCGGTTCACGATAAAGACATCCGTGCGCTTGTTGTTGCGGGTCTTGTAGCCGCGCGTCGGCTGGCCCCATGGAGTGACCGGGTGCCGGCCGCCCGAGGTTTTGCCCTCGCCGCCGCCATGCGGGTGGTCGACCGGATTCATTGAGACGCCGCGGTTGGCCGGGCGGATGCCCTTCCAGCGGTTGCGCCCCGCCTTGCCGATCGTGACGTTTTCATGGTCCGTGTTGCCGACCTGCCCGATGGTTGCCATGCAGGCGACCAGTACCCGGCGTGTTTCGCCGGAAGGCAGCTTGAGCAGGGCGTAATCGCCTTCCTTTGCCACCAGCTGCGCGGAAGCGCCCGCCGAGCGTACCATCTGGGCGCCCTTGCCCGGCCGCAGCTCCACGTTGTGCACGGTGGTGCCGGCCGGGATGTTGATCAACGGCAGGGCGTTGCCGACCAGAATATCGGCCTCCGGGCCGCTCATGATCGTTTGGCCGACCTTGAGGCCGACCGGCTGGATGATGTAGCGCTTTTCCCCGTCGGCATAGCTGATTAGTGCAATGCGGCTGGAACGATTCGGGTCGTATTCAATGGTGGCGACCTTGCCCGGAACACCGTATTTTTCGCGCTTGAAGTCAATCAGGCGCAGCATCTTCTTGTGGCCGCCGCCCTGATGCCGCATCGTCAGGTCGCCCGCGTTGCGGCGGCCGCCGGTGCGCTGCTTCACGGCCACAAGCGGCTTGTACGGCTTGTCCGTCGTGATGTCGTCGGTGACGAGCGTTGTTTTAAAGCGCAGCGTCGGCGTGATCGGTCGGTAGGTCTTAATCGGCATCGTCTACTCTTCTCGGGTTCTTCTTGTCGGGCGCTACAGGCTGTCCACGTATTCCGGCATTTTCTCGCCGGGCTGAAGCTTCACGTAGGCCTTCTTCCAATCCGGCTTGAATCCGGCAAACTTGCCCCGGCGGCGCTCCTTGCCGAGGTAATTGGCGGTGCGCACCGCGGCCACCTTCACCTTGAACAAGGTTTCAACCGCCTGCTTCACTTCGGTTTTTGTGGCTTTGGTAGCGACCTCAAAGACCAAGGTGGCTTCGGCTTCCTTGACCTGCAATCCTTTTTCCGTGATCACAGGCCGACGCAGTGTCGTGTGCAGTGTCGGCATGGCTAAGCCACCTGTGCCTTTCTGGTCTGCTGCAGCCGCCGCTTCGACACGCTCTTCCTGAGCGACTCTTGCAAGGTTTCGATCGCGGACCGCGAAAAGATCGCGCGGTCGTGCCGCAGCACGTCATACGGGTGCACTTCGGTTGAAAGCAGCAGCTGCACCTGGGCCAGATTTCTCGCGCCCAGAACCGTGTTCGTCGCAAGCTCGGCCGAAGACTCGACCAGCAGCACGGTGCGCTTGGCATCGAGCGTATCGAGAGCGCGCCGGTACAGCTTCGTCTTGGGCTCGGCAAGTTGAAGCGTATCCACCACGATCAGCTTGCCTTCGGCATACTTTGCGGCAAGGGCCGAGCGCAGCGCGCCAAGCACCTTCTTGCGCGGAAAAGCATAGTCGTAGGAGCGGGGCTGCGGTCCATGGACGGTGCCGCCCGACCGCCAGAGCGGCGACCGAATGGAGCCGACGCGGGCGCGGCCCGTACCCTTCTGCTTCCATAGCTTCTTGCCGGAGCCTGAAACCAGCTTCCGGTTTTTAGTCGCGGCCGTTCCCTGCCGCATGGCGGCGCGGAAATGCTTCACCGCTTCCCAGACCAGCCCTTCGTTCACCGAGTCCGGCGCGAAGATTTCACCGGCCAGCTCCAGGCTGCCGACAGACTCGCCGCGTAGATTGTGTACCTCAATGGTTGCCATCGTTTTCTCTTCTTGCAGCCTGTGCTGCATCGCTTTTGATCTTGCGCCCGACCGATGCCGCTGCCGGTACTTACTTCTTCTTGGCGGAGGCTTTCTTTGAAGCCTTCAAAGGATCCACCGTGCCGGAACCGGCAAAGCCGCGGCGCTCTCTCGGCGGAGCCTTGGGCTTCGAGATCAGCACCAAGCCGTCTTTGGCTCCCGGTACCGCGCCTTCCACCATGATGAGATTTTCCTCCACATCAATGCCGCGGATGCGAAGATTGCGGACCGTGGTGCGATCCGTGCCGTAGTGGCCCGGCATGCGCTGGCCCGGAAATACGCGCGAAGGAAACGAGGAAGCGCCGATCGAGCCCTGGACCTGGAACATATGGCCGTGGGACTTGGGGCCGCCGCCGAAGTTGTGCCGGCGCACAACGCCCGCAAACCCGCGGCCTTTGCTTTCGCCGACTACATCGACATATTTTTCGTCCGAGAAAATATCGACCAGCACACGGTCTCCGGCCTTGACGGCAACCTCGGCCTCTTCGCCCTCAGCCACCGGCTTGACCGCCTCGACGCCCACTTCCTTAATCACCCGCACCGGCGCGACATTGTTTTTCGCAAAGTGGCCCTGCTGCGGCTTGGTCAGCTTGGAAGCCTTGACAAACTCCACCAGCCCGATCTGCGCGGCATCGTAGCCGTCCTTGCCGCGCGTCTTCAACTGCGTAATGACGCACGGGCCCGCCTGCAGCACCGTAATCGGGTGGACATTGCCCTGATCGTCAAACACCTGGGTCATGCCGATTTTCTTGCCTAAAATCCCTGTAACCGCCATCGAGTCCTTCCTCATCATGCGCCTGCGCGCACTGCCGGTACTGCTCCGCTTTACTTCTCGAATGCCTTGATTTCAACGTCCACGCCGGCCGGAAGATCCAGCTTCATCAGGGCGTCAACCGTCTGCTGCGTCGGCTCCAGAATATCGATCAGCCGCTTATGGGTGCGAATTTCAAACGCTTCCCGCGACTTCTTATCGACGTGGGGCGAGCGGAGCACGCAGTACTTGTTCTTGACGGTCGGCAAGGGAATCGGCCCGGCTACCTGAGCGCCCGTGCGCTTGGCCGTGTCGACGATCTCGCCGGTAGAGGTATCGAGCACCCGGTAGTCATATGCCTTGAGCCGGATGCGAATGCGTTGTCCTACCATGTCACTGCCAAATCTTTCTGCCCGTCCGGCGGAGGGATCTCCTCCGCCGCGGCTTTTCCGTGTGCAAAGAGCGAAATGATACTAATGCGATGAAGCACTACCCCTACGCCAGGATCTCGGAGATAGTGCCGGCGCCGACCGTGCGGCCGCCCTCGCGGATGGCGAAGC
>CAXTSG010000233.1:0-4532 GCA_964246825.1 uncultured Acidobacteriaceae bacterium
CATCATGTTCTCATGGGGGCTTTTGTCCGGCCTGATGGCCTTCATCCCGCAGATCGCCGCGGCCACCGGCCTATCCACCACCTGGGTGTTCTACGGCATCCGCACCCTGCTGGGCGCGGCCGCCGGGTCAAACGGGGGCGACCAGCAGGGCGAGATTCTGTAGATTTTCAATGCCGGCCGAGCGTTCGTACTGATGCGGCAGCACAGAACGGGACACGGTGGTGGCAAGCGGCTGCTCCGGCAGCACAAGAAGCGCGTGCCAAAGGGGCGGCGGTGTAAAGCTGATCGCGTGGATTGCTCGGGGCCGGTCCGGCACAGATGGCGCGGCATAGCCCGCGACGGCGAAGCCGCCGAGACAGCAGGCAGCGGCATTATCGGGATGATGCTCCAGCGCCGATGTTTCCGCAAGCATGTGTTCGCGGCTCCAGCCAAGCCCGGCGTAGTGGGAAACAAGCGCAACTGCCGCCAAACGCGCCGCCGCGGAAGAACCGCAGCCCATACCGAGCGGGATGCCGTTGCGAATGGTAAGCGCCAAGGGCTGCACGGGCACATGGCCGCCGGCATACCGGGCCCAAAGCTCGCGGTAAGTTTCCAGGATCAGATTGCCTTCAAGCGCCGCGCAGAGTGCAGGCTGCCTTCCCGTGGCCTCAATGGTGAACCGGCTTGAGGGACGCGCGTCCACTTCCAGAAAAAGCGCAAGCGCGAGCGCCGCTGTATCAAACCCCGGTCCCAGGTTCGCCGAGGTTGCCGGCAGGCGAAGTGTAATCGGCTCCATCCACTACCTGCGCCTGGATGCAATGGCGCGCAGAATCACCTCGGCATCGGCGTCGACAAGCTCCGCGTTGTGCTGCGTGGCCCGAAGCTCCGCGGCGTAGGGTGCTGCTTCTTCTTCCCGCAGAAGTTCGCCGCGATGATGCTGGATGGTGTAGTCCGAATCCTTAAGCGTATGCCCGGTAAGGAACAGAACCGTGACTTCATCCGGGCGGATGCGCCCGGAAGCCTGGAACTTCTTGAAGCCCGCGAGTGTTACGGCCGAGGCCGGCTCGCAGCCCATTCCTTCCAGTCCGATTTCAGCCTTGGCCAGGGCGATCTCCGCTTCGGACACCTGCTCGCAATAGCCGCCGGTACCCTCCAGCACGCGTAGGGCTTTGCGCCAGGAAGCAGGGTTGCCGATCTGAATTGCGCTAGCCCGTGTGCGGGCGGCCACCGGCTGCAGCTTACCTTTGTATCGATCTCCATGATGGATGAGGTGGTAAAGAGGATTGGCACCCTCAGCCTGCACCACGGACAAACGCGGCATCCGCCGGGTCAGGCCCGCATCCCGCAGTTCTTCAAAGCCTTTCCCCAACGCCGAAACATTGGCTAGGTTGCCGCCGGGCACAATCACATGGTCCGGCACCTCCCAGTCCATCGCCTCGGCAATCTCAAAGGCAGGGGTTTTTTGCCCTTCCAGGCGGTACGGGTTGACGGAGTTCAGCAGAAACACCGGCGCGCGGCGCACCACTTCGGCCAGCACCCGCACACAGCCGTCGAAGTCGGTGCGCAGCTGCAAGGTGTGCGCGCCGTAGTCCATGGCCTGCGACAATTTGCCCCAAGCGATTTTGCCTTCAGGGATCAACACCAGCGAGCGCATGCCGGCACGCGCGGCGTAGGCGGCCATGGCGGCTGAGGTGTTTCCGGTGGAAGCGCAGGCGACCCACTCGAAGCCGTCCTCGTGCGCGACGGAAAGCGCCGCGGTCATGCCGGTATCCTTGAAGGAGCCGGTCGGGTTCAGGCCCTGGTGCTTGGCGTAGAGCGGCTCGTGCCGAAGCTCGCGGGCGCTTCGCTTCAGGTGGTAAAGCGGTGTGTTGCCTTCGCGCAGGGTAACGATGCTGCCCAGGTCGCGCACCACGGGCAGCAGCTCCCGAAAACGCCAAACGCCGCTCTGGTCGATAGGTGAGGAAGAGGTGCGGCGCTCCTGCCACAACTGCCGCAGGGCCTTGTTGCGCTCGGCGCTTGCGGCCTGCCGCGGGTAGCGCACCGCGAATAGGTCGCCGCACTCCTCGCAGCGGAGGTCTCCCTTGAGCGAGCCGCAGGCGACCGTGGCCTCACACCCTGTGCAGCGCAGTTCGTGAGACGACGCCGAGGGCTCCCTATCGACTAAACCCGATGCACTGGCGGGCAAACTGCTCATAGCACCCTAGGGTAGCATCGGTCGGCCGCCGGTTCGGCGTTCCTTTGGATCGCCGTGGAGCCCGGACTCTTTGAGCGTGCAAAGCAGCCGCTTTTCCTGCCTCGGCAACCGATCCGGTATTTGAACCGTCTAGAACGGAAGAAACCGTATACTTTCACCTATGCCTCCACCTCTCACTCCGCGAGAAGCAGCGCTTCGCCTAGGGGTCTCCTACCCGACGATGAAGCAGTGGCTGTACGGGGGCAAGATCAAGGCAACAAAAACACCGGGCGGCCACTACCGCATTGATGAGAGTGAACTGGACACAATGCTGCACAAGGCCAGGGGACCGGAAACACCGCGGCGCGAGATGCTGCGCACGGTTTCCGGGCGCAACCAGCTGGTAGGCCGCGTGGTGGAGCTCAAGATAGAGGGCCTGCTGGCGCAGGTCAAAATCTCCGTCAGCGGCCAAACGCTTACTTCCATTATCACCGCCGACGCCGCGCGCGAGCTGAACCTGGCAGTCGGAGAAACCGTGGCGGCCCTTGTAAAAGCAACCGAGGTGATGGTGCTGCGGCTATGAGGATGTGCTTTTGGAGCTTGAGCCCCAAGCGGCCCGGCAAGGCCGCGTTCACGGCCGCTGCCCTTTTTGTCCTGACAGGAGCGGCTGCCCAGGCACAGGTCAGCGCGCGGCCGCCGGTGCGGGTGCTCCATATCGCGGCCGCTGCCGACCTCCAGCCTCTGCTGCCCGGCCTGCTTGCCGAGTTTGAGAAAACAAGCGGCGTCCACGCAGAGGCGACATTTCAAAGCTCAGCCGTCCTCGCGCAGCAAATTACCAATGGTGCGCCGTTTGATCTCTTTCTGGCCGCGGACACCGGCTTTCCGCAGAAGGTGATCGACGGCGGCCTGGCCACGGAAGCCAAGCCGGTCGTCTATGCCCGAGGAACGCTGGTCCTGTGGGCGCGCAAGGACGCGCCGGTACTGCACGGCAAGCCTCTTACGCTGGACGCGCTGCACGAACCGGCGCTCGCGTCTGTGGCCATCGCCAACCCGGAGCAGGCACCGTACGGCCGCGCGGCCAGGGCGGCAATTCACTCCATGGGGCTCGACTCGGCGCTAAACGCAAAGCTGCGGACGGCCGGCAATATCGCGCAGGCTGCGCAGTATGCCGATTCCGGCAATGCCGAACTCGGCTTTCTTTCACTCACCGGGGCAAGTACACCGCAGCTTCGAGCGGACGGCACCTATGTCATTGTCCCGGCAGCGAGCTATCCGCCCATCCTGCAAGGGGCCGTGGTGCTGCGCCGTGCTGAGGATGCCGCGGATGCGGAGGAGCTTCTTCATTTTCTACTTTCACCTCCGGCGCAGAACATGCTCAAAGCAGGCGGCTTACTGCCGCCGCCTTAAGCAGCTTGCCTCCCTTTGCAGCCTTCATGATCGACACTCAGGCCCTGCTTCTGACGCTTCGACTTGCCGCCTTTACCTCTGCCCTGCTGCTTCTGCCGGCGGTGCCGCTGGCGGCCTGGCTGGTACTGGGGCAAGGGCGCTGGCGGGCTCCGGTTCAGGCGTGCGCCATGCTGCCCGTGGTGCTGCCTCCCACGGTGCTGGGCTACTACCTCCTGGTCCTGCTGGGGCCGCGAACCGGTTTCGGACGCGCCTGCGCCGCGGTGCTGGGGCACCCGCTGGCATTTTCCTTCAGCGGCCTCCTGGTAGGCTCCGTCATCTACAGTCTGCCGTTCGCGCTGCAACCGCTGGTCGCGGGCTTCGGGCAGGTGCCGGTCGAGCTTCAGGAAGCAGCACTCGTGCTGGGCGAAAGCCGCTTCGGGGTGCTGCTGCGGGTAGTGCTGCCGCTTTCGCGCCAGGCCGTCCTGGCAAGCGCGCTGCTTACTTTTGCCCATACAGTGGGGGAGTTCGGCATCGTGCTGATGATCGGCGGTGACATCCCGGGCGCAACCCGCACCCTGTCCATCGCGCTGCTGGATCAGGTGGAGAATTTCCAATATGCAGCCGCCAACCGCACGGCGCTCGGTCTGCTGCTGCTTTCATTTACGGTGCTGGCAGCCGTCTACGGGCTGGGCAGTCGCGCCCGGCAGCCATGACGGGCGGCCTCCAGGTAGAACTGGAGCACCGGGTCGGCTCACTTACGCTCCGCGCTCAATTTGCGCTTCTTCCCGGGCAGGTTGGGGCCTTGTTCGGCCCTTCCGGCGGCGGGAAAAGCACCCTGCTGCGCCTTGTGGCCGGTCTTGCTATTCCGGACCGGGGCTGGATTCGGCTGGACGGCCGCGTGCTGACCGACACCGCACAGGCAATCCACGCGGCTCCGGGCAAACGGCAAATCGGCCTGGTGGCGCAAAGCGCTGCCCTGTTCCCTCATTTATCG
>CAXTSG010000234.1:0-671 GCA_964246825.1 uncultured Acidobacteriaceae bacterium
TCCATGAGCTGGTTCAAGCGCGAACAATCCGGCATCGAAGCCAACGGCGAAAAAACCGTCCGCACCGAAGGGCTCTGGCTCAAGTGCCCCGGCTGCGAGCAAACCGTCTGGAAGCAGGACGTCGAAGCCAACCAGCAGGTCTGCCCCCGCTGCGACCACCACTACCGCATGGGCGCGCGCGAGCGCATCGAGGCGCTGCTTGAACCCGGCTACGAATTGGTCGACGGCACCCTGCGCTCCACCGACCCGCTCGAATTCACCGAGCCTAAAAACTACAAGCGCAGCCTCCTCGCCGCGCGCGAAAACACCGGCCTCAACGACGCCATCCTGAACGCCCGAGGCCGTCTCGGCCCGCACCCGGTCGTGCTTGCCGCCATGGAGTTCTCCTTTATCGGCGGCTCCATGGGCGCGGTGGTCGGCGAAACCGTCACGCGCGCCGTCGAGCGCGCGCTCGGGCTCCGGTGCGCGCTCATCATCATTTCTTCTTCCGGCGGCGCGCGCATGCAGGAGGGCATCGTGTCCCTCATGCAGCTTGCGAAAATCTCCTCCGCCCTGGCCCGCTTTGACTCCGCCGGCCTCCCCTATCTGTCCGTCCTCACCGACCCCACTACCGGCGGCGTCACCGCCTCCTTCGCCATGCTCGGCGACTTAAACATCGGCGAGCCCGGCGC
>CAXTSG010000234.1:681-4530 GCA_964246825.1 uncultured Acidobacteriaceae bacterium
CCTCGAACAAACCATCCGCCAAAACCTCCCCGAAGGCGTCCAGCGCGCCGAGTTCCTCCTCGCCCACGGCATGCTCGACGCCGTAGTCCCCCGCCGCGACCTCAAGCCCTTCCTCATCCGCGCCTTGGACTTTATGCTGCCCGCAGTGAACACAGGCACGGCCGCTTCCTAGCATTTCCACGACGCATAAAGTACTAGGCGCGGTTGTGAGCCGCAGTAGCAGAATGTTACGATTCATAACTTACGTTACGAAAGTGCAAACTTTGCTTAAGAAAAAATACAGCGAGATCTAGATCTCGCATCAGAATGGCATGTAAGTTTGGCTTAAAGCTCACGCCTTTACCGTAAAGGACTTTCAATGACTGTTTTCCGTCTTCCGCAGATGCTGCGACGCCTGGCTGTAACTACTACGCTTTTCGCTGCTGCTGCGTTTCTGGAATTCTCGGCTTCGGCACAGCAGCAGGGTCCTCCCTACTCACCCACTCCGGCTGTTGCGGGTACGCCTCTCACCTTTACATTGGGCAGTACAGGGCAGCCTGGTGAACCGACTTACGATGCCAATCTTTACACGGCATTTTCGGGCGGTCCGTTACAAGGTACAGGCGGCAGCAATCAAGTAGTGAATGGCAACGCCGTCTACGAAACAGGGCCGCTTGCAGCAGGCATTTACGGTCTGGAAGTTTACGTCTTTTCAGAGTTCTTCCCCGCTCAGTTCTATGACTATTACTTTACCGTCTACGGTCCGAATGGAAGCGATTTAGCCGCGCTTGATGGACAATATATCTTTCAGATTTCTGGCACAGCCGCCGATACCGGGCAGCCTGCCTTTGCCCTCGGCAGTGTAACTGCTGACGGGCTCGGCAATATCACGGCGGGCGTTGTGGATATCAACAGCCCCGGTGCGGTCCTACAAGCGGTTCCGGTCACCGGCACCTACCAGCTTAATGCTTCCGGTGCAGGTACTGTCACCCTGAATAGCGCGCAAGGCACACTTCAGTTCTCCCTGCTAGCCCCGTCCTTTCTCAGTACCACATCCACATACATCTCGTATGGCTTACCGATGGCACCGCTGCCGGTAGGAGCATATCTTCAAAGCAGCAGTCTTGTTGCTAATGTCGGCGGTCTCATTTCGGGTACCGGCGCGCTGCACCAAAGCCTTGCACCCGGTAACAGCTATCCGCCGCCCTCAAAGTTCTCGAATTTAACCGGTACTTTCAACGCAGATTTCAAGGGCGGAGCATTGAACGCTTCAGGAACTCCCTCTTCGATAGCCGGCGCTTCCCGATTCGCTTTCACATACAACAATACTGTCACCAGCCAAGGCACTCTAGCCGCAAATGGCACTACCTTTGATTACACAGGACTGTCCGGCACTTACACCACGTTCGATCCTACTGTCGGGCGTTCCGTAATGACGCTGCCCACGGCCTCGGCAGGCGGCGCGCCACCGGAATCATTCGCGGTTTACCAATTTAACAACGGCAACAGCATATACTTCCTCTCTTTGACGCCGCGCCAAGCCGCAGGCAATGTTCTTGCCGGTCGAGGGGACCAGCAGTGACCGGCATGCTTCGCCCACAAAGTGCGGAAATGAAGATACCGCAAGACAAACTCATCCCCAGCATGCACCGTGGTGCAAAAGGTTCAATGATGGCCGCGAATCAAGCTTTTCTACTCATCCTTTTACCTCTGCTCGGGGCTGCTGCGCCCACTACGGCGCTAAGCCAAACGCAAAATGAAAATGCAGCGATTAACGGTGAGTACACCTTCTACCTCACAGGTCAAGGGGCAAGCTCTTCCGGCTTGGCAACAGCGCCGGTCGGCATCGTAGGTAGCTTTACCGCCGATGGGCAGGGTCACATTACCGCAGGCGTGCTCGACGAAAATAGTCTCGCCGGCTTAGTTCTCGATCAGAAAGTGACCGGCACGTACCAGTTTGATAGCATCGGCAAAGGTCTTGTCACCCTGCAAACCTCAGCCGGCACAGCCGGTTTCACCTTCTACAGTCCACTTCCGCTGAACGCGTCTAGTCAAAACTTTACCGTTGTTGCAGGCGCCGGTACATTGCAAAGCGCCTCAGGAAGGCTCACTGCCTCATTCGCTATACCTCCATATCTCAATGGAAGCGGGGTCATTTCGACAAACCTTATGACACAGGCCGCACCCGGCGAGGTGATGGATTTCGGCTCAGCGATTTTTTCTTTTACCCCCGTTTCGTCCGGTCAGCTATCCGCGCAGGGCCAGGAAACGGTCCATGGATCAACGCCGCAGCCGTTCTCTTCTGCAAGCGGCACTTACACCTCTCCTGATCCTGTTACAGGTAGATTCACCATAAGTCTGGAAGGCTTGGGTGTAGGCCAGCAGGCTGCTCACCATTATGTTGCATATCAAGCAGGCAGCCAGACATCCCAATTCTTCTTCCTGTCGATAGATCCTGTTCCAGCAAGCCCGCTCGTGATTGGTACACCTGTTATGTAGAACAGTTTTACCCGGCACAAAGTGTAAGGAGGTCACAGCTTACCTTTCTACATGGCTTAGTGCAGAGGACTTCATCCGGCGAGGCTTGCTCATTCTTATACTTGCAACTGGCTTCATGGAGGTTGGAAATGAATCGAATGCGGCTTTTTCCGGCAGAAAAGCCGCATTGGACTCTACCCGTGATAAGGCAAAGCGCGCATCTCCGAGCCGTAAAGTATTAAATTTTCCCGCCCTTACATCTTCCTTACTTTTCCCAAACTACGATAAGAGTCGTGGTTGGAGAATATTCATGTCTTCGATCGACCAACCCCCGCCTGCACCGGCGCTTTCGCACCAAGCCTCGCACCACACCCCCGACCCGCATGTGCGGCACGCCCGGCTTTCCGACCTAACCGACATCTTCAACCTCATCGAGAGCATGACCGGCGATGGCACCCTGCTGCGCCGCACCCGGCGCGAAATCGAAGCTCAAATCGACACCTTTGTCGTCGCCGAGTCCGGCACGGGCGAATTCCTCGGCTGCGCCGCGCTTCACCGCTACGGCCCGCACCTGGCTGAAATCCGCTCCATCGCCGTCCGGCCGGAGGCCCGCGGCTGCGGCGCGGGCGGGCTGCTGCTCCAGGAGCTGCTCCACGACGTCCAAACCACCGGCACCGGCTGCGCCTGCCTTTTCACGCGCATCCCGTCCTTTTTCGCCCACTACGGCTTCCACGCGGTCTCGCTCTCGTCTATTCCCGACAAGTACGCGAAAGACTGCGTCCGCTGCCCGCGCCGCGAGCACTGCGACGAGGTCGCCATGGCTCTCGGCGAGCTTCCCGCCTCCGCCCCGGCCGTGCTCGGGGCCGTGCACGCCGCCCCCCAACTCGTCCAGCTTTAAACTCGCCCGCTCACAGAAGAACTGCATCGCAGAGTAGGATTCTCGGGCCGGGTCAGTTCGGAAGAGTGTCATCCTGAGCGCAGCGAAGGACCTGCTGTCCAAGCTATACCGGCAAAATAGCAGGTTCCTGGTTCCGCCTCAGGATCACATCGACAAAGCCTATGCTCCTTCCTTGCGCCGGGAAAAAGGCGCGGCACACTGCATGCCGCGCCTTTTTGTACCTAGCCGCGGCTTAAAAGTCATACCGCAGCGCAAACTGCCCGCTCCGGTTCGCCGCGTTCTCCGCCGTGGTCGCCGCCGTCAGCTTCCCAAACGTCGAAGCACTGTCATACTGCGTCGCCGGCGGCGCAAAATTCGTATGGTTGAACACATTGGTAAACGTGCTCTCAAACCGAATACTCGAGCCCTCTGTTACATGGAACGACTTGGCCACGCCGAGGCCCACCGTCTTGGTCCCCGGCCCTTCCAGAATCCCCACCCCCGCATTGCCGAAC
>CAXTSG010000235.1:0-4524 GCA_964246825.1 uncultured Acidobacteriaceae bacterium
GCGGCGCTGCGGGAAGCGCTTGCGGGGGCGGCCGCGGGCATGTGCGCGGACTGCCGGCGGCGGGCGGAAACAAACCCTCTGCGGGTGCTGGACTGCAAGGTGCCGGAAGACCAGCCGATCATCGACGCACTGCCGAAGATTGCCGACTACCTGGACGAGGGCTCGCGGGCACATTTCAGCGCCGTGCGGGCGGCGCTCGATGCCTGCGGAGTGCGCTACGAGGTCGCGCCTCGTCTGGTGCGGGGGCTGGACTACTACACGCGAACAACCTTTGAGTTTACGCACAATGCGGGATTGGGAACGCAGAACGCGCTGCTCGGAGGCGGCCGGTACGACGGGCTTTCAGAGATGCTGGGCGGCCCGAGGGCGCCCGGGATCGGGTTTGCCATCGGGGCGGATCGGCTGGTATTGACGCTGCAATCGCAGGCCGATGCGGAAGCCGAGGCCGGAAAGGCGGATATATTTGTGGCGCCGGTAGGGGAAGCACAAAACGCGGCCGCGCTTGCCTTGGCACGCGAGCTGCGCCGGGCCGGGCTTCGGGTGGAACTGGGGGATGGAAATTTTCGACTGAAAAAATCCTTTGAAACTGCCGATAAGGTGGCTAGGAGAATTGTGCTGCTCGGCGAGGATGAGGTCGCGAGCGGGATGGTGACGGTAAAAGATTTCGGAACGGGCGTGCAGCGGAAGGTGGAGCGCGCAAAGCTGGCGGAAACTCTCCTTGAGAGCGCCGGCCCTTACAAGTAGCGCGTTATCATAAGCATGAGAGATTGAAGGAAGCCGTGGACCCAAAACTGCTGTCGGACATGATCGCCTCCATACGCAAGGCTCTGGAGGAGTTTGTCACGCCCTCGCTCCGCGAAGTGCGCCGGGAAGCGCATGAAGACAATGACCGGCTTCGGGCTGATATTGAGGCGCTGCGCCAAAGCGTTGCTCAGCTACAGGCCTACGCCGCGAAGCAGCGGGAGGAAGCGGCAGGAAATATCACCCAGGTGCGGGAAGAGGCGGGGCAGTTCCGTGCCGAAATCGGGGCCAACTTCACGCAGGTGCGCGAGGAAGCGAAGCAGTTCCGCGCGGAAACGGCGACAAATTTCACTCAGGCGCGCGCGGAAACGGCAGCCAACTTCACGCAGGTGCGCGAGGAAGCAAGGCAGTTCCGCGTGGAAACAACAGCCAACTTCACGCAGGTGCGCGAGGAGGCAAGGCAGTTCCGCGTGGAAACAACAGCTAATTTCACGCAGGTACGCGGCGAAATTTCCGAGCTGCGCGGTGAGGTCGGCGAGCTGCGCGGTGAGGTCGGCGAGCTGCGCGGTGAGGTCGGTGAGCTGCGCGGTGAAGTAGGCGGGCTGCGCGGCGAGGTCAAATCGCTGCGATCCGCGATGGAGCTGGGCTTTGCCGCGATCGGAGCCAAGCTGGATATGCAGGCCGACGTCCAGCGCCTCAAAGAGCAAGTCGCGACGCTACAGGCAGGTCAGCAGATGAAGGCGCTGGAGCCCCCTCAGAAAGGCTCCTCGCCGCAAAGCATCGACAATCCCGCATGACGCAACAAAAAGCTCTGCCGGCGTGAGAACCTGCTTGTGTGTTGTGGAAGACGAGGCTTAATCATTGCTGGATCATTTAGGAGATTTGTCCCGTACCGACACCTGCGGGGCGCTGCGCGCGAATGATGACGGGAAGCAGGTCACGCTACTGGGATGGGTCAACCGGCGTCGGGACCACGGCGACCTGATCTTCCTGGACCTGCGGGACCGCTACGGCATCACCCAAGTGGTGCTGGACCGGGATTTGTGCCCCGAAGGGCATGCCAAGGCCGAGCACATTCGCCCGGAGTATGTAGTAGCGGCTCTGGGCATGGTGCGCCTGCGCGGGGCCGGAGCCGCAAACCTCAACATGGCCACGGGCGAGATTGAAGTCGCGGCGCGGGAACTCCTGGTGCTCAACGACGCAAAGCTCGCGCCGTTTTCGCCGGCCGAAGACGCGATTGCCAACGAGGAGGTCCGGCTCAAATACCGGTACCTGGACCTGCGCCGCGCGGAAATGCAAAGGAATTTTCTGGTACGGCATCGAGTGGCAATGGCGGTGCGCCGGTACCTTTCCGGTCAAGGCTTTCTCGAAGTGGAAACACCCATGATGACGCGCTCCACGCCCGAAGGCGCGCGCGACTACCTGGTTCCGAGCCGGGTGCATCCCGGCGAGTGGTACGCCCTGCCGCAGTCGCCGCAGCTTTTCAAGCAGATTTTGATGATCGGCGGCTTTGACCGGTACTTCCAGATTGCGCGGTGCTTTCGCGATGAAGACCTGCGCGCCGATCGACAGCCGGAGTTCACCCAGATCGACCTGGAAATGACGTTTCCGCAGCAAGAAACCATCTTTCGGGTCGTGGAAGGCTTCATGGCGGCTGCTTTCGCGGCGGTCGGCATCGCGCTTCCGGTTCCCTTCCCGCAAATCACTTATGACGAAGCCATGCGGCAGTTCGGGATCGACAAGCCGGACCTGCGGCTGCCGGGCCTGACCGATGTGCGGGATGCGTTCAGGGCGGAAGATTTAGCGGCCTTGGGCATCGCGCCGGGGTTTCCCGTGGTCGCGGTGCGAGTGCCAGGCGTGGGCGAGCTCTCGCGGAAAGAGCGGGACGAAAACCGGCCGCTTTTTGACGCGCGCAAGGGCGCAAAGCTGATCGACGACCTGCGCCGCCTGGAAAAAAGCTTTCCGGCGGCGGTAGCCGCGGTGCGGGAGCGCAGCGGGGCGGCGGAAAGCGACCTGCTCGTGCTGGTTGCGGGCGATTCCGCTGCCGAGTTGAAACTGTCGGAAACGAAATCCGCCGAGCGGCTGTCAGAGCGGGAGATCGGAGTGCTGGCCGCGGCGGGCACTCTGCGGGTCGAGCTGGCGCGCAAGTACGCCGACCGGCACGGGGCTTTTGCTGAGACCGAGCGCGTGGTGGCGGAAGCGGCTTCCGGCATGCGGCAGGGCCTTGACGGAGGCGAGAGCGCGGCAGCCATTGACGGCGGAGCGGCGTTTCGGCCCATTTGGGTCACGGACTTTCCCATGTTTGAGCAGGATGCGGAAACGGGGCAGTGGAGCCCGGCACACCACCCATTTACCTCGCCGCACGAAGCCGACATGGACCGGCTGCTTACCGATCCGGCCTCGGTACGCGCGCGATATTACGACCTGGCGATGAATGGGTTGGAACTGGGCTCGGGATCGATTCGTATCCATCGGAAAGACGTGCAGGCGCGGATTTTTGAAGCGCTTGGAATGAGCGACGCGGAAGCGCGGGAGCGCTTCGGGTTCTTCCTGGAGGCGCTCGAATATGGGACACCGCCGCATGGAGGCATCGCGCTCGGGCTCGACCGGATTACCATGATCCTGGCCGGGGCAGGAAGCCTGCGCGAGGTGATCGCGTTTCCGAAAACGGCCAAGGCACTCGACCTTATGGTGGACGCACCGACGCCCGCGACGGAAAAACAGCTGCGCGAGCTGCATGTGCGGACGGCGCTGAAAAGCTGAAGCGGTCGCCCGCCTACTTGCGCCGTCCCACTTTGTAGACAATCCCGACCGAGCCGACAAACTCATTCTGTCCCTGGCCGCCATAGTGGGTGGGCTGGTAGTCGGCATTGACCCGGACAGCGAACTGCGGAGTTGCTTTGTAGTCGGCCCAGCCGCCGATAGCGAAAGCCGGGGCAAGCTGGTTGTTGTAAACGCCGACGGCAAAAGGCTGGATGCCGCTGCCGTGGAAAGCCTGGTCGAACGAGCCGTAAGCGCCGCCGATCAGCACATGGAGCCCGGCGGTGTACTTGGGCTTCTGATAAAAGCGGAAGGACGGGCCGAAAAGAAACAGGTGCTCCGACATGTTGGAGCTGGTAGCGGTGATGCCGAAGTCGACGACGTTGACAGGCAGGGTATAGGTCCCGTAAGCGCCGCGGAAGGTGGCCTCCACTCCGAGCAGGGGCGAAAACCAGCCGGTAGCCGAGCCCTGCCAGCCGAGAAGATTGGTGGCGCGGACCTGGTGAGCATAGCCGGGGTTGAAGTGCGAGTAGGCGGCGCCACCCATCAGGTCAAAGCGCTTATCTTCGGTAGCGCTGACGGGCTCGGCCGGGGCGGTCGCGGTGACCTGAGCATGGAGTACTGGGGAAGCGAGAGCGCCGGCAGCGAAAAGAGCCGTGCGCACAAGGCGGTTGCAAAACGTCAACGCATATCTCCTGACCGCCCGCGGGTAGCGGCAGGGGTCGTCTTCCAGAATACAGTGCCGGGTCGGGCTGCGCGCCGCGGGGTCGCGCTAGTTCATCCAACTGCGATCGTTCGGGTCGCGGTGCCGGGGGTCGCGGGGGTTCCCGGAGGCCGAGCGGCCGGTGTCGGGATCAACATAGCGTCCTTCGCTGTCAAAGTGGACATCGCGGTTCTGCTTGCGCATGTAAACCTCGAACTTGCGGGCCGTGCGGCGACGCTTCCAGCGGTAGTACTGGTTGCGCCAGCCGTAAAGGCCTTCGCTGACCGCCATGCTCATGCCGCGGCGTGGGGCCCGCCGCG
>CAXTSG010000236.1:0-4492 GCA_964246825.1 uncultured Acidobacteriaceae bacterium
GGGAACTTGCAGTCGACCGGCCGCTCCAGCCCGCCGCTGCCGGGCTGCGCGCCGGCCGGGCCGGGGTGTCGGTTGTGCATGAACGGCTCGGATTTGCCCGTCTTGACATCGACCAAAGCCACCTGGAAGCCGCGCTTCAGGGCTTCCGGACGGATCGTATTGAGCGGGGCGTAGGTGCCGTACTGCGTCAGGAACAGCTTGCCCCGGTGGCCGAAAAAGTCAGAGCGTGAAAAGTCCATCATGGTGAGGCAGGTATGCGGCTCAAACAGCGCCGCGGCTGGGCCGGACACAGGCGGCGGATTTTCAATAAGCTGTTTGGCCTGGAGGCCGCGGTTGGGCTTGTGGCGCTCATGCCACAGGGGCAGGCCGAGCCCGCCGTAGTCCGGAAAGCCGAACCACTCGGGCGTTGTGATGGAGCCGAACGGCTTGGCCGCGTTCTTGACGTGCCACACGCGGTCCGGGTCTTCGCCGACCGCGCGATTGCCTTTTTCCTCAAAGTCGTTGTCGGAGATGTAGAGCTCGCCGTCCTCGTTGAGCGCGAGGCCGTAGGGGTTGCGGATGCCCCAGGCCAGCAGCTCCGGCTCGGAGCCGTCGGCGCGGGCACGGTACACGCCGGTGGAGCACCAGAAATTGCCCTTGACGACCTCGCCCTTTTTGGAAGGGACGCCATAGGGCTTGAAGGCACCTGTATTCGTGGAATCGTTGTAGGGGATGACCGGGTCGTAGCTCCAAACATCGTTGCCGGTCAGGGTTACGTCGACCGCGGGCACATCGTGCGCATGCGGGTGCCGCGCGAGATCGACCGTGTAGCCGCCGGGCTCGATGACGCCCTGCTGCGAAACGGAGCCCTGCGCAAAGTACACGTTGCCGTCGCGGTCGAAAACCGGGCCGCCGGGCTCGTGCCAGCCGCCGTCGGGCAGCTTGTCCACGAGAATGGTTTTTT
The DNA here is from genome assembly GCA_964246825.1 of uncultured Acidobacteriaceae bacterium. Classification (GTDB taxonomy): domain Bacteria; phylum Acidobacteriota; class Terriglobia; order Terriglobales; family Acidobacteriaceae; genus EB88. Next base: position 944 of record CAXTSG010000236.1, read on the forward strand.
CGCCTGTTTCCGGGTCGATGCGGAGCAGGCGCGAGGTCATGCCGCCCTTGGCCATGGCATAAAGCTGCCCGTTGTGGAAGCCGAGCCCGCGCGGGCCGCCTTCTTCCAGGTGCGCGAGGATGCGGACTTCGCCTGAAGGCGCGAGCCGCAGGATGCGCGGCGGCATCCAGGGGCGCGTGGGCCAGGTGGTGCCGCCTTCCGCGATGTAAACAGTGCCGTCCGGGGCGACCGCCATGCCGCAGGGCATGGAAAGGCCGACCGCGAGCGCTTCCACCTTGTAGCCTTCCGGCACGGCTACGTCCGCGGGGTCGACCCGGCGCCGTGCCGTGGTGGGCAGGTTCTCAAAGGCTGCCTCGGCAGCGGTGACAGAGGGGATGGTTTCAAGCACGCGATGCGCCTCCGGTAATTATGAATCTCTTGTTGGGATGCTCGGCAAGGCGCTGCGTCGGCGGAGCGAAAGCCCGATTCGGCTGCCCGGGGCGCAAGCCGTGCTGATACCGTCAACAACGCGGAAGCGCCCGGAGTAGAACGGGCCCGGAGAGGAGGCATCCCAGGTAGGGAGCACGGCAATCGCCTGCTGAGGATACCCCCATGAGCATGACCTCCCAAGCACCGAATGTAGGCAAGGCCGAACGAATTGTGAGCGCGGCGATCGGCTTCGCTCTCGTTGCGCCGCTCGTGTGGCGGCGGGCCGGATGGACCGCGGTTGCCGCGGCCAGCGGGGCCGCGTTTCTGTATCGCGGTGCCAGCGGGCAGTGCGGCCTGTACCGCAAACTGGGCGTGGATACCGCCCGCGGAACAGCGTAGCTAACCGGAAGCCTCCCACACATCGCCGGGCCGCAGGGCGCGGAAGCGGTTTTCCAGCCCGGCGGCCGCGACAGCCGCCCGGAGGCGCTCGGCGGGCTCTTCCGGCGGCTCATCGGTAAGCTGGAAGGTACCCCAGTGAACGCCCAGCGCCGTCCGCGCACCGCACTCCCGGGCCATCCTGACGGCTTCCTCCGGGTCGGCGTGCTGCGTCCGCATGAACCATCGCGGGGCGTATGCGCCGATGGGCAGCATCGCCAACACGATTGGCTCGAAAAGCCTGCCGATTTCCTGAAAAAGCGCCCCGTCGCGGTAGGCGGTGTCGCCCGCGCAGTAAACCGTGCCCGACGGGCCCTGGAGCACAAAGCCGCCCCACAAAGCCATGCGCCGGTCGCGGAGCGCGCGCGAGGACCAGTGGTGCGCGGGCACGATCGTGAGCCGCAGTTCGCCGGGCAGCAGGAAGGACTGCCACCAGTCGCCGGTTTCTACCTCGACCGGGGCGGCGGCACGGATGACGGCGTCGTTGCCGAGCGGCGCATAAATGCGCGGCCGATGCTTGGCCCATAGCTGCTGAATTGTCGGCAGGTCCAGGTGGTCGTAGTGGTTGTGCGTCAGGAGCACGGCGTGGATCGCGGGCAGGTCCCGAAAGGAAATAGCCGGCGGGTTGTGCCGCCGCGGGCCGAGCCTTTGAAAGGGGCTCGCGCGCTCGGACCAGACCGGGTCTACCAGGATGTTTTGCCCGGCGGTTTGCAGAAGGTACGAGGCGTGGCCGACATGGGTGACGCGGAGGCCGGCAACGGAGGGCTCCGGGACGATGCCGGATCGGGCCGGGACAAGAGCAGGCCAGCGCGCGGCTTTTTCCTTCAGCTTCCACTTGAGAATGTCGCGTAGATCTTTGTCGGACGGAGGGAGCCCGGGGTAGAAGAAGCGCGTGCCGTCAAAGTGGTCGGAGCGCGGCCCTCGGTAATAGCGATTCAGCAAGCGGCCTCCTCCGACGAGTATGGCAGAACGATGTTCGCAGGCCGAAACAGGGGGCGGCCGGGATACGCTACACTCGCACTCTGACCGCATGCATCCTCTCCAAAGCGCACCCGATATCCGTTGGCGGCCCGGCACGCACCTGCCGGAAGGGCCGCCGTTTTTGCCGCGCCTGCTGCGGGGCGAGTTTTTTCGACAGGAAGCGACTGAGTTTTTGCGCGACAATGCCCGCCGGTACGGCGACCTGGTGTACTTCAAGGCGCTGGGGCATACGGTGGTGCAGTTCAACCATCCGGAGCTGGTGGGGGAGATGCTGGTGCGCGATGCGCCGCACCACCATCGCAACCTGGTGATGCAGCGCTCAAAGGCGGTGCTGGGCGAGGGCCTGCTGACGAGCGAAGAGCCGCTGCACATGCGGCAGCGCCGGCTGGCGGCCCCGGCTTTTCATCGGCAGCGCATCAGCGCTTACGGCGCGGTCATCTCCGACTACACGCTGCGCATGGCGGACGGCTGGCAGGACGGCGCGGTGCTGGATATACGGGCGGAGATGCTGCTGCTGGCCCTGCGCATCGTGGGAAAAACGCTGTTTGATACTTCGGTGGAGAGCGAGGTTCACCGGATCGCGGCGGCGGTGGACTCGTTCCAGGGATTTTTGCCGCTGGCGTTTGTGCCGTTTTCCACGTTGATCCAGGGGCTGCCGATCCCGGCGATGCGGCGCATCCGGCGGGGCCGCGAGGAGCTGGACGCGCTGATCTACAGCATGATCCGGGAGCGTCGGGCGGAGCCCGGGGACCGAGGCGACCTGCTGAGCATGCTGCTGGCCGCGACCGACGAGGAAGACGCGGCGGGGATGACGGACCGGCAGGTGCGCGATGAGTGCCTGACGGTGCTGCTGGCCGGGCACGAGACGACGGCAAACGCGCTTTCGTTCGCGCTGTGGCTGCTGGCGCACCACCCGGAGGTGCAGGAAGAGCTTGCGGCGGAGTGCCGCGGGGCGCTCGGCGGGCGCGCGCCCACTGCCGGGGACTACGGGCAGCTGCCATTGGCCGAGCAGGTGTTTGCGGAAGCGCTGCGGCTGTACCCGCCCGTGTGGGTGACGGCGCGGACGGCGGCCGAAACCTACACCTACCGCGGCATGCTGATCGAGCGCGGGGCCATGCTGATCGCGCCGCAGTTCGCCATCCAGCGCGATCCGCGCTTCTTTCCGGAGCCGGACCGCTTCGACCCGCGCCGCTTTACCCCGGCCGCGAAGGCTTCAAGGCCGAAGCTCGCGTACTTTCCTTTCGGCGCGGGCGGGCGGCAGTGCATCGGCGAGGGCCTGGCGTGGATGGAAGGGGTGCTTTCACTGGCGGCCATGGCGCAGGGGTGGCGCTTCGCGCCCGGGCCCAACTCCCCGGCGACGCTGCCGATCAGCCCGTCGGTGTCGCTTCGCCCGAAAGGGCCGGTGCCGCTGCTGTTGGAGCTGCGCGGGGCTGCCTAACCTCGTTTCGGTCCGGTTTTGCCCCGGTATTGCAGGCTTCGCGCGTTGCGCTCGTCGAGCAGCGCCCGGCTGCCGAGGGCCAGGTCTTCCGCGCAGCCTAAAGCGCGCCCGAGCGCTTCGCCTTGCAGGTGGCGCTCGGCGGGTTTGGCGAGATGCCGGTACCAGACATCCCCAAAGGCATGGTCCAGGCAGATGCGCTTGAAGCAGTGGTCGAGCCGGATGGGCCAGTGCTCGAAGCGGGCGCGCGCGGGAAGCACGCGCTCGGTAAGCTCCTTGAAGCGGAGGAC
>CAXTSG010000237.1:0-4472 GCA_964246825.1 uncultured Acidobacteriaceae bacterium
GCCAACACGACCTATCAGGGAGTCCCGGTATTTTCCGGCACGGCTGTTCCTTCCGCGGCCTTTGTCGCGGACAGCAACTCTCCGACAGGCTACCTGTATCAAGGCAACGGCGACGTCAATCAAGTGCCTGTGGGCAATGGACTGTCGGTACAGGTCAATGTTCCCGGCAATCAGCTGTTCGACAACAGCAGCGGCAGCGTCATCGGCTCCCTGAGCAAGCTCGCGACGGCCCTGCAATCCGGTTCTTCCACGGACATTGCCACTGCCGCGACCGGCGTCAGCACCGCGCTCAACTACCTGTCCGCGCAGCACGTTGTGTTCGGCAGCAGCATCAGTCAACTTCAGTCGCAGGAGGAGTTTCTCAGCCAGGAGAAGATCACGCTCAGCTCGCAGGCGACCAACCTTGTCGGCATTGACCCGGCGCTGGCAGCCGAAGATCTGAGCAGCGCGCAGGCGCAAAACTCCGCCGTGCTGGCAGCCGCGGCCAAGGTGCTGCCGATGACGCTGCTGGATTACCTGAAATGAGAATTCGGCGTGATTCATCTTCTCGGCAAGCCTGTGCCCCGGGGCAGGAAGGGGAGCAGGGTTACAGTAGAGCAGACCGACCATGCGCGCGCTTATTCTTTCCGACATCCATGGAAATCTTCAGGCCCTCCATGCGGTTTTGGCGGCCGCTCCTGCTTACGACGCGGTTTGGAACCTGGGGGACAGTGTCGGCTACGGCGCCAATCCCAATGAGGTGATTGAGCGGGTTCGGGCGTTGGGGACGGTGTTTGTCCGCGGCAACCATGACCGCGCCTGCTGCGGGCTGAGTTCGATGGAAGACTTCAATGCCGTGGCGGCGCGGGCGGCGCGGTGGACGCAGTGCGTGCTTTCCGCCGAGCACATCGCGTGGCTGCGGCGGCTGCCGCACGGGCCGGTGACGCCGGATGGCGAGGCGGAAGCCGTACGCTGCGCGCACGGCTCGCTTCTCGATGAGGATGAATACGTCCTGAGCGCGCGCGAGGCACACAGTTCTTTGCGCGATCCCGGGCCGGCTCTCAACTTTTTCGGCCACACGCATTTGCAGGGCGGCTTTGCAACCGACGCCGAGCAGTGGTATCGTTTGACGCCGGATTACGGAACGCGGGATGCGCCGGAAAGCTGGGAGCTGCGGCTTTCCAGCGGGGCCCGGTACCTCCTGAACCCGGGTTCGGTCGGGCAGCCGCGCGACGGCAACTGGCGGGCCTCGTTCGCGGTGTATGACACCGCGAGCCGGTCTGTTCTTTTTTGCCGGGTTCCTTACGATCTTCGCGCGGCGCAGGAGAGCATCGTGCGCGCGGGTCTGCCCGACCGTCTGGCTTCCCGGCTCCGCGACGGACGTTAAGGATCCCGCGACAATCGCCTGCGACAATCCAGGGATGCCTTTCACGCCCCGTGCCGCGGTCGGTCTGGATTTCGGCACAACCAACAGTTCCATCGCGCATGCGGCGGCGGACGGCTCCGTTCGTTTGGCGCAGTTCCCGCTTCGGCACGGCAGCACGTCCTCGTTCCGCTCCCTGCTGTTGTTTGAGCGCGATGCCGGCAAGCCGGTACAAAGCCACGCAGGCCCCGCCGCCATGGAGCGCTACCTTCAGGCAGAGGACGGAAGCCGCCGGCTCATCCAGTCGCTCAAGAGCTACCTGCCTTCCGCCGCGCTTACCGGCACGGAGGTGTTCGGACGGCGGTACACGCCCGAAGATCTTTTGGCGCGGATGCTGCGGGAGCTGCGCGTGGGCGCGGAAAACGCGCTTGGGATGCCGATGGAGCATGCCGTCGTGGGCCGGCCTGTACGGTTTGTCGGCGCCGCGTCCGGCGACGATGAAGCTTTGGCCCTTGCTCGACTCGAAAAAGCCTCCCATCAAGCCGGATTCCGCCATGTGGTTTTCGAGTACGAGCCGGTGGGCGCGGCCTGGGCGTATCAATCCACGCTGGACCATGAAGAGCTGGTGCTTATCGGCGACTTCGGAGGCGGCACCAGCGACTTTTCCCTGCTCCGGCTCGGCCCGGCGCAGCCGACTTCCGCACGAAGCACCACGGTGCTGGGCACCGGCGGGGTTGGGCTGGCCGGGGACGCCTTTGATGCCAAGCTGGTGCGCCATCTTGTTTCCCCGGCCCTGGGCCTCGGCTCGCTGGAGCGTTCCGGAGCCAAGCTGCTGCCGGCGGTGCCTGCATGGATTTACAGCAACCTGGAGCGCTGGCACTCTTCATCCTTCCTGCGCACGCGCAATGTCGCGGAAATCCTGAAGGGCGCGGCGGTGCGTGCGCTGGAGCCGGAGAAAATTGCCGCGCTGCAAGCGCTGATCGACGAGGATCTTGGCTTCGAGCTCCATGCGGCGGTGCAGCGGCTCAAGTACGAGCTTTCGCGGGCCGACCACGCCGAGTTCCGCTTCCACGAGGGCGGACTGGCTCTCCGCATCCCGGTCACGCGCCCGCAGTTCGAGCACTGGATTGAAGAGGAGCTTTCCGCGATTGCCGGTGCCGTGGATGCGCTGCTTTCAGAGGCCGGCATCCGCGCCGATGCCGTGGACCGCGTTTTCTTACCGGCGGCACTTCCTTTGTTCCGGCAGTGGAACACATCTTTCGAAGCCGCTTTCCCCGGGAAAAGATCAGCCGGGGCGAGGCTTTTACCGCGGTCGCGCACGGCCTGGCTCTTCGGGCCGCGCAGCTGTTTTAGCGCTGTTTCCCGCAAAACCGCTTTTCTCGCTGCATTGCCGCAGCCCGGCCCGGAACAGCCCTTTACTGGGAATGCAAGCAAAAGGTGCAGGTCTGCATCAGGACCGGGCTCGCGGCTTGACGGCATAGATTTTCACACTAGCCGCCGCTTGGTTCACGTCGTAGGCGTCCAGCAAGGAGGAAAGGTCTTCATGCAGGGAGGAAGGGACGGGAACGCAGCAGGCCTCCTGAACGACTGCAAACGGGCCGGCTTCGGCCATGGCCGGGGAGCAGCAACCTGCCTGGTTCTCGACTTTCCTGTAAGCGTTCAGGTCGGCTCCGCTGTTAACAATTTCCACGTACTCGAATCCGGCCTTCAGCAGCTCTTCACGATAGGTCTCGATGCGCAGGGCTCCGGCAATGCAGCCGACATAAGCGGCAAGGCTGGAAGCAACCGCTTCGGGCAGCTCGGCTTTGAGCGCGATGTCGCTTACGGCGAGGCGTCCGCCGGGCTTCAGAACCCGGACAATCTCTCGAAAAACAGCGGGCTTATCCGGCGCGAGATTGATGACGCAGTTGGAGATGACGCAATCCACGGTTTCATCCGGAAGCGGCAGGTTGTCGATCTGAGCGAGATAAAACTCAACATTGAGGTAGCCGCCTTTCTCGGCGTTGGCTTTGGCCCGCTCGATCATGGAAGAAGTCATGTCAATGCCGATGGCCTTCCCCGTCGGCCCAACCTGCCTGGAGGACAGAAACACGTCGAGGCCGCCGCCGGACCCGAGATCGACGACCACTTCGCCGGGGCGAAGGTTGGCCGTAGCCGTAGGGTTGCCGCAGGACAGTCCCATGTTGGCCTCGGCGGGAATCGAGGTTAGTTCTTCGGGGCTGTAGCCAAACGCTTCCGCCACCGCTTTGACGCCCGCGTGGTCGCCGGAAAGGGTACTCTCCGCGACCGCGCCGTACTTCGACCTCACAGAATCCAGCAGCAGCTCCGACAAAAGGCCTCCTCACTTGGTCCGGCCATAGGGCCGGGACGGTTTTAGGCGTGGACCGCTTCGCCGGACGGGGCGGCGAGCGGCCAGTCGGTGTAGCCGCGCTCGTCTCCGCCGTACCAGTACTGCTTGGGGGCGTCAGCGATCGGGGCACCGGTGCGGAGGCGCTCCACCAGGTCCGGGTTCGCCAGGAAGGCGCGGCCGAACGCTACCAGGTCCGTTTTGCCTTCAGCAAGCTCCTTGGCGGCCAGGTCCCAGGAGACCATGTTGTTGTCGATATAAGTCCGCCCGAAGCGATGGCGCAGCGCGCCGAAGTCGACCGCGTTGTTTTCCACGCCGCGCGTCTGCTGCGGGGTGCCTTCAATGACGTGGAGGTAGATGAGCCCGAGCTTTGCCAGCTCGTCGACGTAGCGGCCGTAGGTTTCGTTCGGCTCGGCGTCGAGCGGCGTGCCGCCGGGCTGTGTGCCGCCGGGCGAGATGCGGATGCCGACCCGGGCGGGGTCGCCGAAGCCGTCCACAACCGCGCGCACCGCTTGCAAAGGAAAGCGCAGGCGGTTCTCGACGGAGCCGCCGTACTCGTCGGTACGCAGATTGGTCGAGCTGCGCAGCCATTGATCCAGAAAGTAGCTGTTGGCCGAGTGGACCTCCACGCCGTCAAAGCCGGCCTGCCGGGCATTTTGCGCGGCGCGCCGGTAGTCTTCCACAATCGCCGGGAGCTCGCTCAACGCAAGCGCGCGCGGGGTGACGTGGTCCTGCATGCCGCTGTCGGTAAAGGCCTGCCCTTCCGGCTTGACCGCCGACGGC
>CAXTSG010000238.1:0-4427 GCA_964246825.1 uncultured Acidobacteriaceae bacterium
CAGAAGTTGTTGCCGAATGCGGTAAACAGGAGCGGCGCGGTTTCTCCGGCAACGCGCGCAAAGGCCAGCATACAGCCCGTGATGACGCCGGGCGAGGCAGTGCGCAGCGAGATCGAGAGCACGGACCGCCAGTTCGGAACCCCCAGCCCGAGCGCTGCTTCCCGCACGGAATTCGGCACCGTCAGCAGCATTTCCTCCGTGGTGCGCGTCACTGTCGGGATCATCATGATGCCGAGTGCCGCGCCGCCGGAAAGCGCGGAAAAATGCTTCTGCGGCAGCACGATCAGCGAGTACACCGCGATGCCCATGACGATAGACGGCACCCCGTTGAGTACATCGGCCGTAAAGCGCACGGCGGTTGCGAAGCGGCTGCCCCGACCGAACTCCGCCAAATAAATGCCGCTCGCAATCCCGATCGGGATGCCGATGGCGCTTGCCATGCTAAGGATGACCGCCGAGCCCACGATGGCATTGGCCATGCCGCCGCCGGCCTCGCCCACGGGCTTGGGAATCTGCGTGAAGAATGCGAAGTTGAGCGAACTCGCGCCTTTGTACAGCAGGTAGCCGAAGATCGCCACCAGCGGCGCTACCACCAGGATCGTGCTCACGACCGCAAGCGCCGTGGCCAGGTGGTTGGTCGCCGTCCGCAGGCGGCGCGTGCCGCTGCTCATGGTCAGCCGTGCATCCATAACCCCTACCCTGCCGCCGTGCGCGCCGGCGCGCCGCGTGTCACTGCCCACACCAGCATCCGTGCCAGCGCATTGACAATGATCGTAACCAGGAACAATGCCAGGCCGATCTCCATAAGCGCGCTGAGATACAGGTCGTCGGAAGCCTCGGAAAACTCGTTTGCGATCACCGACGCCATGCTGTAGCCGGGCGCAAACAGGGAGCGCACAATCTCCGGGCGATTCCCGATGACCATGGTGACCGCCATGGTTTCTCCGAGCGCGCGGCCCAGGCCCAGAATAATTGCGCCGACGATGCCGATGCGCGCGTTCCGCAGCACGCCCATGCGGATCATCTCCCAACGGGTCGCGCCGAGCGCCAGCACCGCTTCACGCTGCGAGTGCGGCACGGCCGTCATCACCTCGCGCGTCAGCGAGGAAATGATCGGCAGGATCATGATGGCAAGGATGACCCCGGCGGCCAGCATGCTGATGCCGTAATTCGGTCCGGTGAACAGCGTGGTCCAGCCGAGGATCTTGCCGAGCACCGGGTCGACGTGCTCCCGCAGCAGCGGCACCAGCACAAATACCGCCCACAGCCCGTAGACCACGCTGGGGATGGCAGCCAGCAGCTCGGTAAGAAAAGCAAGCGGCGAGCGTAGAAAGCGCGGGCACATCTCCGTAAGAAACACGGCAAGCCCCACAGCCAGCGGCACCGCGATGGCAAGCGCCACCGCCGCAGAGACCAGGGTGCCGTAAAGAAACGGCCACGCGCCGTAGCTGCCGCTTACCGGATCCCAGCTCGAACGGAAAAAGAAGCCCAGCCCGAACTGCCTAAGCGAAAGCCGGGAGCGCAGCACGAGCTCGGTGGCGATCAAGGCTACGATCGCGAAAATGGAAAGCGCGCACACCACCATCACCGCGCGAAACACGCGGTCGCTCAAGGCGGAGCTGCCCCGGCCCGCCAGGAACGAACGAACAGGCGAGGGTGCCCCGCTGCTTCCCTGCGCGGCGGCCATGGAAGATGCCGGCTGCGGAAGCGATTCGGAAAAGGAGGGCACGGCGACCCGCTGCGTTTGACTCTTCACCAACGCCCACCCTAACGGGTCTTCTTCAATGGAAGATGAACGGAGCCTTCCGGGAAGGCTCCGCAATGTCCTATCTTAGTGCAGCTGCGCGATGGTGGCGCGCACCTTGCTTTGAACCGAGCTCGGCAGCGGCGCATAGTACAGGGAGGATGCTTCCGCTTCGCCATGGTCCAGCATCCAGCCTAGAAAATCCTTGAGGACCTTGCTTTTCGCCGGGTCCTGCCCCTGCACGGGCACCAGCAGCCAGGTGAAGCTGGAGATGGGATACACATCCTTGCCGGGCTCGTCCGTGATGGAAACGCGGTAGTCGGCCGGCAGCGTTTTGACCGCGGCGGCCGAGGCCGCGACCCCCTCAATGCTTGCCTTTACAAAGGTGCCGGATGCATTCTTGACCAGCCCGTAGGCAATTTTATTCTGGAGCGCGTAGATCAACTCCACGTAGCCGATGGAGCCGGGCAGCTGCCGCACCAGGCCGGCAATCGACTCATTGCCCTTGCCGCCCAGGCCTTTCGGCCAGGATACAGCCGGGCCCGCGCCCGGGCCGCTCTTCCACTCCGGGCTTACTTTAGAAAGATAATCGGTAAAGATAAAGGAGGTGCCGCTGCTGTCCGAGCGATGTACCACTACGATTTCCGTTGAGGGCAGCTTGACGCCCGGGTTGTCCTTGGCGATGCGTGCGTCGCTCCAGTTGCCGATCTTGCCCAGGTAAATATCAGCCAGCACATCGGGCGAAAACTTCAACTCCGCGCTCACGCCGGGCAGGTTATAGATCGGCACCACCGCGCCCAGCACGGTCGGGATGTGCTGCACCTTGATCTTCGACTCTTTCAGCTGCGCGTCGCTCATGGGGCTGTCGGTCGCGCCGAAGTCCACCGTGCCCGCCGTAACCTGACGGATGCCGCCGCCCGAGCCGATCGGCTGGTAGTTGATCTGCACCCCGGGATGCTGAGCGCTGTACTCGGAAAACCACTTGGAGTAAATCGGATTCGGAAAGGTCGCGCCCGCGCCGTTCAGCTTTTGCGCCGAAGCGCTTGCAGTCACCAGGAGCAGCAGCGCACTTAAAGTTATCTTCTTCATGGAAAATCCCGCTTTCTTCACCATCCAGTTTCAGGGTTTCTTGTTACAGGGTGTTGACAGCGGAAAGAACAGCACGCTTTTCGCGGCCGTCAAGGTCATGAGCTTCGGTCGGCACCGGCGCTTTCGGCAGTGTAAAAAGAAAGGTCGCGCCCGCGCCGAGTTCGCTTTCCGCCCGGATCTCGCCCCCATGCGCGAGCACGATATGCCGCACGATGGCCAGGCCGAGCCCGGTGCCGCCCGAGTCGCGCGAGCGCGCCTTGTCCACCCGGTAAAAGCGTTCAAAAATGCGCCCGAGGTGCTCGGACGCAATGCCCTGGCCGAAGTCCCGCACACTGAACTCGACCGCGTCCTCCAATTCCCTGGCCGCCACGCGCACCCGGCCGCCGCCGCGCCCGTACTTCATGGCGTTTTCCACCAAATTGCCGAACACCTGATTGATCGCGTCGAGATCGGCAAGCACGGCGGCCGCCGGTGCCGCCGCATATTGCAGTTCTATCCCGGAATCAATGGCCATGCCGAGCAGCGACTCCATCACGTCTTCCAGCAGGTGGTCGGCCCGCACCGGCCGAGGATCGATGCGGTAATCTCCCGCTTCCACGTTGGCGAGCGCCAACAAGTCCACGGTGAGCCGGTGCATGCGCGTCGCGTTGCGCAGCACAATCTGCAAGAACTCCCGGCCCTGCGCGGACAGCCCTGCTTCCGCCTCGATCACCGTATCTACGTAGCCCATGATAGAGGTCAACGGCGTCCGCAGCTCGTGCGACACGTTGGCGACAAAGTCCCGCCGCATGCGCTCTACCCGTTCCACCTCCGTTACATCATGGAGCACCACGACCGCGCCCCCGCCGGGCATGGGTGCCGCGCTCACGCCGAAGGCACGGCCCGGCAGAAACGAAATCGCGCGGCCCCGGCCCAGCTCGTGCTCGCGCATCGCCGTTTCCACGCAGCGCAGCACCTCGGGGTCGCGGATGCACTCCACCAGCGGCCGGCCTTCCCGCACGGCAAACGGCAGCAGCGCCCGCATCTTTGTATTGGTCCAGGTGACCTGCGACTGCGGCGAGATGCCGAGCACGGCTTCCTGCATGCTGTCGAGCAGCACGGCCAGCTCCCGCCGCGAGCCGTCCAGCGCCCGAAAGCTCGCCTCCAGCCGCGCCGCGGTCGCGTCTAGAGCATGGGCCACTTCGGAAATCTCGTCGAGCCGCCCTTCTTCCACGCGCGCCGACAGCTCGCCGGCGGCAATGCGATGCGCGAAGCGAACGATCTTGGAAAGCCTTCGCGCTACCCGCTTGGCCAGAAACGCCGCCATCAAGGTCGCCAGGCACAGTGCCAGCAGCGAAGCCAGCAGCAGGTCCTGCCGGAGCAGCCGCAGGGTGGCCCCCACCCCCGCAAGCGAGAACCGGTAGCTTGCTGTGTAAACACCGGCCGGGACGGTCACGGCCAAAGCCTCCGGGCTCACCTCTACCCTGGACGGCTGCAGCAGCCCGGAAGGCGGCATCCGCAGGCGGTTTGCTTCCGGCAGAGGCGGCCGCAAAGCGGGACCTGTCTCGCCTGCCGAGCCCTGCGTTCGAGCTTCCAGACCATAGCCCGCCGCCGC
>CAXTSG010000239.1:0-1388 GCA_964246825.1 uncultured Acidobacteriaceae bacterium
GCGCGGGCTGCTGAAACCTCGCCCGTCACGGTGTAGTGCTGCCGGTAGTAGGCGACTGTTTCCCGCAGACCCTGTTCAAAGCTGATCGACGGCTCGTACCCGAAAGCCTCGCGCGCGGCGGAAATATCGGCCAGGGAGTTCTGGATATCGCCGGCGCGCTCGGGCGCATGTATCGCCGGTAGAGGAAAGTCCAGGAGACGCGCCAGTATCTGAAACGTCTCGTTCAGGGTGTGGCGCGCGGCCCTGCTCGCCGCTGCCGAAGATCACGGGCTGCACGCCTCCCATCATCTGAAGAATCCAGCGCGCCATCACGCCGGAGTAGGGCGAGTCCGGCACCTGCCGCGGCCCGAAGATGTTGAAGTAGCGCAGTGCCACGGTTTCAAGTCCGTACACCTGCCAAAACGACCGCATGTAAAGCTCGCCTGTTAATTTTTGCACCGGGTAAGGGGCGATCGGCATGGGCGTCATGGTTTCGACCCGAGGAAAGCCCGGCTGGTTGCCGTAGGCCGAGGAAGACGCGGCATACACAACGCGCCTAACGCCGGCGGCTCGCGCGCCTTCCAGCACATTGAAGGTGCCGTCAATGTTTGCCGTGTGCGAGGTGCGCGGGTCGCGGATGGACCGCGGCACCGACGGCAGGGCACCCTGGTGGAAGACGACTTCGATCCCCCGGCAGGCTTCCGCCACGGCAAGGGCGTCGCGCAGGTCGACCTCGGCAAGCGAAAAGCCAGCCCCGCTTTCGCGGGCTGCTGCTTGGAGGACCTGGAGGTTTTCGCGCCGCCCGGTTTCGAGATTATCGAGGCCGCGCACGGACTTGCCCTGCCGCAGCAGCGCCTCGGCAAGGGAGGAGCCGATAAAGCCGGCACAGCCGGTGACCAGAATTTGTGCCATCCCGCTATGGTACCCGGTTACTTCCGGCAGTTCGGCTGGCCGCAAAGCGGGTAAGCGCGGCGAAAATGCTGCATACTGAGGTGCATGCAAGTGTCTGAGCAGCTGCCTCCGTTCAAGCTTCAACCTTATTTCCAAACGCGCATCTGGGGCTTTGACGACCTGCGGCCCTGGTTTGAGCACCGGGCCGCGGCCGGCGAGCCGATTGGGGAGGTGTGGCTGACGGGGGCGAAATGCACGATCGCCACCGGTCCGCTGGCCGGCCGCAACTTCGCGGAAACGGTAAAGACGCATGCGCAGGCCATTCTAGGCCCGGCGTTTGCCGGTGAAGGAGAGTACCCGCTGCTGATCAAGGTGCTGTTTCCCCGCGAAAAGTTGAGTGTGCAGGTGCACCCGGATGATGCTTTGGCGCAGCAGAAGGGGGAGCCGCGCGGCAAAACCGAGTGCTGGTACGCGCTGGAGGCCCAACCGGACGCAAAGGTCGCGCTGGGGCTGAAGCC
>CAXTSG010000239.1:1398-3315 GCA_964246825.1 uncultured Acidobacteriaceae bacterium
GGGTAAGCCCGGAAGCGGTGCGTGAGGCCATCGAGAACCAGTCTTTAGAGGATTTGCTGGGCTGGCTACCGCTGGCCGCCGGGGACATGGTGTACGTGGACGCGGGTACGGTCCATGCAATCTGGCCGGGTTCGGTCATCCTGGAAACGCAGCAGACTTCGGACACCACCTACCGGCTCTACGATTACGGCCGTCCGCGCGAGCTGCATGTGGAAGCCTCTTTGGAGGCGATGCGGGTGGATACAGCCGCCGGCAAGGTCGAGCCGAAGGCGGGCTCCCGAGGGGAGACCGTGACGGTGGATGAGCGGTACTTCCGGGTGGAGCAGTGGCACGGCGATGCCGCCGGGTTAACGCAAGCCGCCGCTGAAGGGGGTCCGCAGCTGTTGTTCGTCGCCGGAGGCGCTTTGCGGATTGCGTCGGAAGACGGGAGTTTTGAGCCGTTCACGCTTAGCCGGTGCGAGCTTGCCGTGATTCCGGCGGCGACCCCGGCCTGGGAGGCAGCGGGCGAGGCGGAGGTCATGCGCATTGTGCCGCAGGGCGGGGAAATCTTTGGGGCAAGCCTGCCGGAAAGCGCCCTTGCTTAAAGTGCTAAACAAATCCGCGGTTCTGCCGATAGAAGAAACAGTATCGGCTGATACGGCAAGCGCAACATCACGCATTCTGGAGAGCGCATGGTACGGGGAGAGCAGTTTCGACCGATAATCCTGGCCGGGGGCAGCGGTACGCGGTTCTGGCCGCGCAGCCGCAAGGCACGCGCCAAGCAGGTGCTGGCGCTAGACGGCGAGCGCACCATGATTCAGCGCACGGTGGATCGTCTGCTGCCGCTCAGCTCGGCTGAGGATGTGTGGGTGATTACCAACGATCTGCTGTCGCGTGAGATTTGCGGGCAGCTCCACGCCGTGCCCGAGCGGCAGGTGGTGTGTGAACCGGCTGCCCGCAACACGGCGCCGGCGGCCGGTTTGGCGGCTTTTCTGATCGAAAAGGAAAATCCCGACGCCGTTCTCGGTATGTTTCCCGCCGACCATGTAATTGCGAATGAGGCGGCGTTCCTTGCCGTGATTCGGCGGGCAATTCACCTTGCGTCGTCGGGCGAGAACATGGTGGTGCTATCTATCAAGCCGACCCGCCCAGAAACCGGCTATGGCTACATCGAAGCCGGTGAAAGGATGCCGACCGGGGAGCGGCGAGTGCGCCGCTTTACGGAAAAGCCGAACCAGGAGCGCGCCGAAGCATTTCTGGCGGCAGGGAACTACGGCTGGAACTCCGGCATGTTTATCTGGCGCGCCCGCACGCTTGCCAATGCCGTGCGCGAGCACCTGCCCGAAACCGCGCCGCTATTGGAAACGATCGCGGCCGCGCACGGCACGCCCCAGTTTGAAAGTGTTTTTGCCGAACTCTATCCCAAATGCGAAAACATCAGCGTGGACTACGCCATTCTGGAGCCGCGTTCCGCCAAGGGCGAGCACCAGTCCAACCTTTTCTGCCTTCAGGCGGACTTCGGCTGGAACGATCTCGGCTCTTGGGCCGCTTTGTACGAGCACCAGATGGAGATGGATGAGGGAACCGACGGCCACGGCAATGTGCAGGAGACCGGCGGTCTGCTGACAGTGGATGCTCACCGGAACTATGTGTACGCGCCGAAGAAGTTCGTGGCTCTGGTCGGCGTTAAGGATCTGGTGGTGGTGGAGACCGAGGACGCGATCCTGGTCACGACCCGCCACCACTCGCAGGATGTAGGCAAGGTAGTCAAAGAGCTGGCGGCAAAGGGCAAAACCGAGCTGATCTAAGAGCGCAGCGGTAGGAGGAGCAGGTAGAAGGCATGGGAGCGGAAGAGATCAAGTTCGGCACGGATGGCTGGCGCGGGCTGATTGCCGAAGAGTTTACATTTGCAAATGTGCGCATCGCGGCTGACCCGAA
>CAXTSG010000239.1:3325-4378 GCA_964246825.1 uncultured Acidobacteriaceae bacterium
AACCACCTGCTCAGGGAAGGCGCGCAGCAAAAGGGCGCAGCTATCGGCTATGACACGCGCTTCGGCTCGCGCGCTTTTGCGGTCGCGGTGGCTGAGGTGCTTGCCGACGCGGGCATCCCCGTAGCGCTTTCGGACCGGATCACGCCGACTCCGGCGCTTTCGCTTGCCGTGCGCGAGCGCGGCCATGCGGGCGGCGTCATGATTACCTCCTCGCACAATCCTTTTCAGTGGAACGGGGTCAAGTACAAAGCCTGGTACGGCGGCTCGGGCAGCCCGGGGATCATTTCAGAGATTGAGCGGGAGCTTGGCAAACCTCTACCCTTGGCTGCTTCCGCTGCAAAGGTGGAAGAGGTGGATGTCGTCACGCCGTATGTCGCCGCCATTCGCGCTTTTGCCAATCTGGAGGCGATCCGGGCCTCAGGGCTGAAGTTTGCGATCGATTGCATGTACGGTGCCGGCAGGGGCGTGCTGGCCGATATCTTCACGGAGCTGGGCGTGGAGCACATTGAGATTCGGGCAGAGCACAACCCGCTTTTCCCGGGCATCAACCCCGAGCCGATCGAGCCGCACATCCGCGCGCTTGGGGAAGCCGTGGTCGCGCACCGGTGCCAGGCGGGTTTTGCAACGGACGGCGACGCGGACCGCTTGGGGGCGATTGACGAGCACGGACAATTCGTAGACCCGCATAAGATATTCTCCATCCTGCTCGACTGGCTGCTGCGGACCAGAGGCTGGCCGGGCGGCGTGACCCGCGCCTTCAACACGACCTCCATGCTGGACCGCATCGCGGCGAAGCACGGCCGCAGGCTGTGGGAGCACGGCATCGGCTTCAAATACATATGCGACCTGATGCTGGCCGAGGACATCCTGATCGGCGGCGAGGAGTCGGGCGGTATCGGCATCAAGCGCCACCTGCCGGAGCGCGACGGCCTTCTGAACGCGCTGCTGCTTGCCACCGTGATGGCTGAAGAGAAAAAAACTTTGGGGCAGCTGGTGCAGGCGCTCCAAAATGAGTACGGCGAGCACCAGTACGGCCGCATCGACCTCCACATC
>CAXTSG010000240.1:0-1913 GCA_964246825.1 uncultured Acidobacteriaceae bacterium
TTCTCGCAGAGGGCGTACTGGTAGCGCCGGTCGTGCCAGATCTCGACCTTGCTCCAGGGCCGGCCGCCGATAAGGGTTTGGAACTGCCCGGGGGTGAGCACGCGGCAGTGGGTAGCGCCGGCATGGGCACCGCCCAGGCGCTCGGCAAGCCTCATGAACCAGAGCGGGAGCGCGCTGCGGAGGGGCGAGGTGGGCTCGGCGGCGAAAAAGATGCCGCCGGGGCGCAGGGCGTTGAAGATGGCGCTGAGCACCTGTTCCTGCTCGGAAAGGATGAGAAACAGGCGCGAGGTGATGGCGGCGTCGGCGACGGCGACCGACGGCGGAAGGTCGTGCGCGTCGGCCCGGAGAAAGCGGCAGTTGGCGAGCTTGTCGCGCAGGGCGCAGCTGCGGGCATGGGAAAGAAGGCGCTCGGAGGTATCAATGCCCATGGCCTGCACGAAAGGGAAGCGCGCGGCGAGGCGGCGCGAGTAGAAGCCGGGGCCGCAGCCTACTTCGAGGAGTTGGATTTGGAGTTTGGGAAGAAGGAGGGGCTGGAGGGCGGCGGTGATGGTGTCGGTGTGGTCGGTGAAAAGGCGTTCGCGACAGATGGAGTAGATCCACCAACAGCGCTCGAATACGGGGTCACAGCTTGCTTGCAAGGTATCGCTCTCCGGTACCTCACTACTGTGGGGCATGGGGGAGGGCTGTGGCAAGACGGCTTTGATTTGACCTTATCTTCATGAAGCCGTCATGGGCCTCAGGCTATAAGCGTGGAAGCGCACTCCCCCTGGATTGCCCCGGAGTTCCCCATGTTGAAGCTGCCGCTCGGCGCCGCCGTGCTTCTTGTTTTCGCCGCCTCCCGCTCCCATGCTCAAACGCAGCCGCTGCCGAGCGGCCAGTACGTTACTCCTTCGGCCGCGCCGGGGGCGATTTTTCAGACTTTGAATCCGAATCTTCCGGCGTTTCCGGACTATCTTGCCGGGCAGGCGGTTCGTTCGCTCGCAAGCCCGGACGGCAAGACGCTGCTGGTGATGACGAGCGGCTACAACGGCCTCCAGGGCCCGAACGGGCTGGACTTGAACTCTTCGAGCGAGTATCTGTTTGTTTACGATATTTCCTCGCACGCGCCGGTACGCAGGCAGGTGGTGCAGATCCCGACCACGTATGTGGGACTTGCCTTCTCGCCCGACGGCACGAAGTTCTACGTGGGCGGCGGCGGGGCCGACAATGTGAGCACGTATGCGCTTGCGGGCGGCGAGTGGACGCAGGTCGGCACGCCGATCGCGCTCGGGCACACGGCCGGGATCGGCAATGGGAACTCGCCCAGCACAGCGGGCCTTGCGGTTACGGCGGACGGCACGAAGCTCGTGATCGCCAACATTTACAACGACAGTGTTTCGCTTGTGAACCTGGCGGCAAACAGCGTCAGCGGTGAGCTGGATCTGCGGCCGGGCAAGATCAACCCCGCGCAAAACGGCGTGCCCGGCGGCGAAACTCCGTTTGACGTCGCCATCCACGGCAATACGGCGTATGTGAGCACGCTGCGCGACCGCGAAGTGGATGTGCTCGATCTTTCCGGGGCGGCTCCCGTGCTGAAGACGCGCATTGCCGTGCGGGGTACTCCGAACCGGATGCGCATGAACAGGGCCGGCAGCCTTCTTTACGTCGCGGCCGACAATGACGACAGCGTCCAGGTCATCGATACGGCGAGCAACCGCGTCAAGGAGCGCATCGAGGTCGGCATCCCCGCCGTGCTTTCTTCCACGCATGAGCGCTATCGGGGTGCCGCGCCCAATGCGCTGGCGCTGTCGGCGGATGAGCGGACGCTGTATGTTTCGGAAGGCGGCTTGAACGCGATCGGCGTCGTGGACCTGCAGCCGGGGCTGCCGCATGTGCTGTACGGCCTCCTGCCGACCGCCTGGTATCCGCAGGAT
>CAXTSG010000240.1:1923-4374 GCA_964246825.1 uncultured Acidobacteriaceae bacterium
TCACTATTGCCCGGGCGTTACCCAGTTCTTTCCGGGGGCAGCGTGGGTGGGCAACTGCGGGGCAAACGATTCCGTGTTTCAGCTGGAGCATGCGGGCTTCTTGGCCGAGCCGATCCCGAACCTGCTGCAAACCGCCGGGCTGACGCTCCAGGTCGCGGTAAACGACAGTATCATCCGGCAGCCGAACCCCGCCGATGCGGCGACCATGGCCGAGCTGCACCGGCGCGTCCAGCACGTCATTTACATCATCAAAGAAAACCGCACCTACGACCAGGTGCTGGGGGACCTCGGCCGGGGCAACGGGGACCCTTCGCTGGTGGAGTTCGGAGAGGCGATCACGCCCAATCTGCACCGCATCGCGACCGGTTTTGTGGATCTTGACAACTTTATGGCGACGGCGGAGGTAAGCGGCAACGGCTGGCAGTGGTCGACCGCCGGGCGCGAAAGCGACTTCAACGTGAAGACGATTCCGCTGGATTACTCGCCGCGGCCGCATACTTCGGGCGTGGGCGATGACGAAGGCAACAACCGGGGCGTGTGGCGCGGCTCGGGCACGGTGGCCGGGCGGCAGGCGGAGAACCCCTCGTACCCGAACGATCCGAATCTCTTGCCCTCGACCAATGACGAAGATGCCTTGGACGGTCCGCTGGACGATGACACGCCCGGCAAGACGCTGAACGGCTACATTTGGAACTCGGCGCTGGCGGCCGGGCTTACCGTGCGCAACTACGGCTTTTTCGACGACCAAAGCCGCTACGGGCCGGGACCTGTGAATTACGGCAAGGCGGGCCCGCAGATTCCGCGCGATCCGAACCCGTTCGCCGACAATGTGCCGATGGGTTTTTCATCGAACCCGGTGCTTGCGCCCTTGACCGATGTGTACTTCCGGGGCATCGACACGGCGTATCCCGACTACCCTCGGGTGCAGGAGTGGAAGCGCGAGTTTGACGCATACGAGGCGAACGGCAGCCTGCCCAATTTGACGCTGCTGCGCCTGGGCAACGACCACACCGGGAACTTCAGCGCGGCGATTTTGGGGGTGAACACGCCGGAAACCGAGCTGGCCGACAACGACTACTCCGTGGGGCTGGTGGCGCAGACCGTGGCGCACAGCGCCGACGCCGACAGCACCCTGATTTTCGTGCTGGAGGATGACGCGCAGGACGGGCCGGACCACGTAGACAGCCACCGCACCACGGCTTACGTGATTGGGCCTTATGTGAAGCAGGGCGCGGTGGTTTCGACGCGCTACTCGACCGTAAACATGCTGCGCACGATGGAAGACGTGCTCGGCATCGACCACCTGAATGTGAACGATGCGTTTCAGCCGCCGATGACGGATGTATTTGACCTGGGCCAGAGAAACTGGACCTTTGACGCGGCCCCGTCGTCGTACCTGTGCGGGACGCAGCTGCCGGTCGCCTGCCAGACCGCCGCGCTGTACCCCAGGCACTCGTATGCGTGGTGGGCGCGGATGACGAAGGGCATTGATCTTCACGATATCGATGCGGCGGACCCGGCGGTGTACAACCGGGTGCTGTGGAAGGGAGTGGTCGGTTCCAAGCCCTACCCCACGCTTCGCAGCGGCAGGGATATGACGCCGGCGCTGTAGGGGGAAGGTCGAGGGTCGAGGGTGGAGGGTGGAGGGTAAAATGCCGGCGGCAGGTGGAGTCAACTTGTGGCAGGGTTTGGATGGGAAGGTTCAGGGTAGTACTCTCCGGTACCTTGGCTCCGTGGAGAAGTAAGGCAGCTTTGCCTCCGAGAAAGATTTGGCTAGGACAGCCAAGTAGAGGTCCGGTGGGCGGATGAGAACAGTAGAGATCGGGGAACTGGGAAACCAGTTAAGCGCTTATCTTCAGTATGTGAAAGATGGAGAGGAAATTATCGTTCGGGATCGCGATGTTCCCGTGGCTCGGATTCTGCCGTTTCGACGCGACGCAGCAGGGGAGCGGGAGGCGGAGTTAGTTGCTTCCGGGCGTTGAAGATGCCGGAAAAGAAGATTGACTGGAATCAGTTTTTTCTTGCCCCCGCCGGCAATGTCTCGCAAGAGATTGCCGTACAAGCCGCAATCGACAGCCGGGGAGACTGGTGACGCCTGCCTTTCAAGACACAAGCGCCCTGGTGTCTTTGTGTGTGCGGCAAGAGCCAAGCCGGCCGTCCGGCAGCTGGTTGAGCAGCATGCGATTGCAGTGTGGTGGGCCGCGCCAGTCGAAATGCGCAGCGCCTTTGAGCGGCTTTCAAGAATGGGCCAGTTAACTGCCCCGGAACACGCGGCGGCGGGAGCACGGCTGGAGAGGCTTCGACGCAGACGGCGGGAGATGCAGCCCAGCGAAGCGCTCCGAGCTCAAGCGGAGCCTTCTTGATGAGCTATACCCTCAGAGCGGCCGATGCGCTACAGCTCGCCGCTGCGTGGACTTGGTGTTCGGGTCATCCTGAAAGTTACGTTTTATC
>CAXTSG010000241.1:0-4317 GCA_964246825.1 uncultured Acidobacteriaceae bacterium
GCATTGCCAATGCCGAAGAAGTAATCCCCTGCTACCCGGGAAAATACTTCCTCAGTCACCCTTCGTGGAAAGAGTCATAGAGTAGAAATCTCTTTTTCGTCAGCTGTGACGATGCCGAAGCAGAACCGGAGTAAAGTGAGAACGAAAATCGGAAAAGCGCATCCAAGCACGAACTTACGCATACCGCTCGCGGGCGCGTACCATAAGGGGTGCATTGAGAGGAGCATCCCTTGCCTTTTGACCGCCACGCCCCCCACCGCCGCCGCTTTCTCAAGCAGCTTGCCGCAGCCGCCCTGGCATCGTCCTTGCCCGTTCGCCCCGGCGCGGCATCCCGGCAGGGTCGTCCGGTGCCGCCTACGCGCGGCGCGTTCACGGCGCTGCCCCTGGGCACGGTGCGGCCGGGCGGCTGGCTCCGGTCGCAGCTTCAGATCCAGGCCGACGGCTTGAGCGGGCACCTTGACGAGTTCTGGCCGGACGTCGGCCCCAACAGCGGCTGGCTCGGCGGCACAGGCGAGAGCTGGGAGCGCGGGCCCTACTACCTCGACGGCCTCGTCCCGCTTGCCTACCTGCTCGACAGCGCGCCCCTGAAAGCCAAAGCGCAGCGCTATATCGACTGGACGCTCGCCTCGCAAAAGCCGAACGGCATGTTCGGGCCTGGCACCAACGATGACTGGTGGCCTCGCATCGTCATGCTTAAGGTTCTGACGCAATACGAGGAAGCCACCGGCGACCCGCGCGTCCTTCCGCTGATGCAGCGCTACTTCCGCTACCAGCTCGGCGAGCTGCCCCGCCGTCCGCTTCGAGACTGGGGCCGGTTTCGCTGGCAGGACCAGGCCCTGAGCGTGATGTGGCTGTACGACCGCACCGGCGACCCCCAATTATTGGAGCTTGCGGCACTGCTCAAGGCCCAGGGCTACGATTGGGTGGCCGACTATGCCGACTTCAAGTACACCGAGCGAATGACGGTACAAAGCGCCGGTCTCGGGCCGGGCCAGAATGGGCTCAACGAGGTCGCGCTCGCCACCCACGGCGTCAACAACGGCCAGGCCGTTAAAACCGGGCCGGTGTGGTCGCTGGTATCCGGCTCCGCCGAGGACCGCGCGGCCGTGCTGCAAATGCTTCGCATGCTGGATCGGTATCACGGCCTGCCGAACGGCATGTTCTCCTGCGATGAACATTTTGCCGGGCTCAACCCGTCCCAGGGCTCGGAACTGTGTACGGTCGTGGAAACCATGTTCTCGCTGGAGGTCGCGCTGCGCATCCTCGGCGACCCCTCGCTCGGCGACCGGCTGGAAAAGCTCGCGTTCAACGCGCTGCCCGGCACGCTGACCGACGACATGTGGGCGCACCAGTACAACCAGGAGCCGAACCAGGTGGAGTGCAGCCTGCACCGCGAGCCCTGGACCACCGACGGCCCGGAGTCCAATCTTTTCGGGCTCGAGCCGAATTTTGGCTGCTGCACCGCGAACTTTCACCAGGGCTGGCCCAAGTTCACCGCAAACCTGTGGATGAAATCGCCCGACAACGGCCTTGTCGCCGCGGCCTACTCTCCGTGCGAAGTCCACACCGCCGTCCAGGGAACCCCCGTGCGCGTCACCGAAGAAACAGGCTACCCCTTCGGGGGAGACATCCGGCTGCGCATCGACCCCGACCGGCCGCTGCGCTTCCCGCTGCGGCTGCGCATCCCGGCCTGGGCCGCCGGGGCCGCGCTCTCGGTTAATGGAGAGGCGCAGCCCGCGCCCGCGCCCGGCACCTTTGCGCGCCTGGACCGCGCATGGCACCCCGGCGACCGTGTCACGCTTTCCCTGCCCATGCAGCCGCGCGTGTCCCGCTGGTTCCGCGATTCAGTCGCGGTCGAACGCGGCCCCCTGGTCTTCTCCTACGGCATCGGCCAGGACTGGCTTAAGCTGCGCGACCGCGGCATGACCGCGGACTGGCAGGTGTACCCCACCACGCCGTGGAACTACGCCCTCCAGCTTCCTCCCGCTAACCCGGCCTCAGCCATCCAGGAATCCGTAAACGAGGTAGGGCAAACGCCGTTCAGCCTCAAAACTCCGCCGGTCACGCTTTCCGTACCGGCCCGCAAGGTTTCTGCCTGGCGCGCCGAGGACGGCGTCGCCAGCCCCGTGCCGCAAAGCCCGGTGAAGGCCGACGGCCCGCCGGAAACCATTACGCTTGTTCCTTATGCCGCGGCGAAGCTGCGCATCACGGCCTTTCCCGCAGCCTCAAGCCAAGCCTAGGTCGGTCTCGGCGGCAGCAGACGGCCTGTGCGGGCGCAAAAGCCTTCGTTTTCCGCGCCGATTGTTGTTACCGCCCTCGGCAAACTTGTGGCGGTGCCGGGCTCTCCTTGTCATGCATGGGTGCGGGCTTGCGGGAATCAGAAGCGAGTCCACAGTGCGCCGGCCATGCCGTGCGTTGTCATGCTTTCCACGCACTGCTGCATCGCGGAACAGCAAAGCGCTTCAGCGCTGCTGTTCAGCTTCGTCTTTTTCCGCCGGAACCATGCCGCCGGCTGTTCTGCTCGCGGGTAGGAAAGCGCCTTGCCGGAACACCTCTTCAAGGCAGCGGCAAGCAAGGTTTGCAGTTCCTGTGGACCGCTGACAGCGAACAGGCAGGCGTCCCAGTAAACAAAATCAGCCGGTGTGCCGTTTTCTTGCTGAGCGGAGTTCCGTCTTCCCTGCGCAAGGTAGGTGTCCGGCATCTCGGAAAGTGGGTTTTCCTCATGAGCGAAGCACTGAGTGCAAAAGCGGTTAAGCCGGCAAAGCGGGCCACCTGGAAAGAATTGTTGGATACCGGCGAGCAGCTCCTGCTGCCTTCGGCGCACGACGGGCTAACGGCCAAGCTGCTGGAGCAGGCCGGGTTCAAGGCCTTTCAAATCGGCGGCTTTTCTGTTGTCGGCGCGCGCTACGGCCTGCCGGACGTTGACCTTATTCAGTTCGGAGAGATTTCGCAAACCGTGCGCGAAGTGCTCCATGCCTCGCGGCTGCCGGTTATGGTGGACTGCGACGACTGCTACGGCGACGTGAAAAACGTGGTGTACGTGGTGCGCAGCTACGAAGACATGGGTGTGTCGGCCATCTTCATCGAAGACCAGGTAGCCCCCAAGCGCTGCGGCCACATGGCGGGCAAAAGCGTGGTGCCCCCGGAGCTGATGGAAGACAAGCTGCGGGCGGCGGTGGAGTGCCGCCAGACCGAGCTGTTTGTTGTGGCGCGCACTGATGCGCGGGCACCGCTGGGCCTGGATGAAGCGCTGCGCCGCGGCGAGCGCTACTTCAACGCGGGCGCCGACGGCTTATTCGTGGAAGCGCCGCAAAGCGAAAAGGAAATCGAACAGGTCGCCGCGGCCTTCCGGGGCAAGCCCCTGGTGGTCAACATGCTTGAGGGCGGCGGCAAAACGCCGTTGATCCCTCCGTCTGATCTTCATAAGATGGGCTTCTCCATGGTCTTTTATCCGACCAGCCTCCTTTTCGTGCTGACCCGCGCCCTCAAGGATGCCATCCAGGACATCAAGGCCGGGCGCTACCCGGTGCGGCAGAAGGGCACCAGCTTTTCGGAATACGAGGCCGTCGTGGGCCTGAAGCACTGGGCGGAAATCGAAGCGACCTACCTCAAGAACGTACCGGGCCTCACTGCGGAAGCTCCTTCCGTGGCGGAAACTCCGGAGCTGGTAGGCAACAGGTTTTAACTTCGGCTGCCCATGCCCGCGCTGCTCCCGTAGCAGCGCGGGTACAAGCGGCACTTGGGAGCGAAAAGTGATGATACGGTGCATACGGCTGTGGACCGGCAGCGACAACAACTCCTACTTTGAAGAAGGCTGCCTTGATTTGGAACCCGGAGCGCACGGCGACCTGCTTTCCGGCAAGCTCCCTGCCAGGTCCGTTTCCTTTGCGGCAACCCACCCCGGCGGACACCTGGAATGGCATACCGCCCCGGCAACGCAGCTGGTGCTCACCCTGCGCGGCACCCTGGATTTTGTTACAAGAAACCGGCAGCACTTCACCCTGCGCCCCGGCGACGTCCTGCTGGCCGACGACACCGCCGGCAGCGGCCATAGCTGGCGCCTGGTGGATGAAAGCCCCTGGGAACGGGTGTATGTGGTGTTGGATGAGGGAGCAGCGGTACCGTTTCAGCGGCGATAAAGTGTTTGGGCAAGCAAACGCACCGCGACTGCCAAACTGAGCCTTCGCCGAGGTATAGGCCCTACAGCCTTAAGCGGGAAAACTTTGTCTTAAGAGCCAAACTTCCCGGGAGTTCAAGGAAGAATGGCGGGGACGACGGGGCTCGAACCCGCGACCTCTGCCGTGACAGGGCAGCGCT
>CAXTSG010000242.1:0-4301 GCA_964246825.1 uncultured Acidobacteriaceae bacterium
GTCAGAACGATGTGGACCTGTACGAGATGTGCATGTATAGTCCCGGAATTTGATGGCGCATACTTTCAAGCGTGAGAAGCAGGCATTACAGACCAGGTTCTACATCGGAGCGCTGCCACGACAGAAGAAGTCTGTCGAGCGAATACAGCATAGTCAAGAGAGTTTAAGGGCTTCGCCCGGCGTTATAGCATTTACCCAAAATCATCGCCAAGTGGAAGAAGCGCGAGTCTACGGCCGATCGCCATACTGGTCCAACTGTCCCCGGGTCCACGGTCTTTCCCCCGAACAGGAAGCCATTTTCATAGCGTTTCGCAAGCATACGCTTCTGCCGCTCAACGACAGCCTCTATGCTCTCAAGGCCACTATCCCTCAGTTCACCGCTGTTCCCTTCATCGGTGTCGGGAGCGTCACGATATCAGCAAGCTGGCTAAGGTCGAAGGCGACAAGCTAAAGAAGAAGAGGTGCGACATCTACCCGATCGGCTTCTTCCACATCAACCTAGCTGAGATGAAAATTGCCGAAGGCAAGCTCTACCTGTTCGTCGCCATCGACCGCATCTTGAAGTTCGCCGTGGTCGAAAAAGCCGACATGCAAGCGGCCGCGTTGTTCCTCCAAGCGCTTGTCGAAGCAATTCCGTATCGCATTCACACTGTGCTTACCGACAACGACATCCAGTTGGCCGACCTAATAGAAGTACCGGCAGGAATTCACCGCACGCTTCCTCGGCCCACCCTTTCGCTAGAAGCGGCCTCATAAATATCTAGGGCGGCTTGGTGGCACACTGGATCTGCTCTGGGGTGTTCCGTTCTGGCCCATGCGTGGCCGATGGGACTTGAAGGATGAGGAGTGGGCGGCGGTGGAGCCGGTGCTCAGGCCCGCGCGCCGCGAAAACAACCGCGGGCGGCCTTGGCATGAGATTCGTTCGGTGTTGAACGGGGTCTTTTGGACGCTCGGAAGCGGCGCGCACTGGCGCGAGCTGCCCGAGCACTACCCTCCATACCAGACCTGCCACCGGCTCTTCCAGCAGTGGGTTTGATCGGACAAGCCGGCCGAGGCATTGCATCTGGTAGCTGCCCATCTACACGAGCGAGGCCGCTCAACCTGGAGGAGGCGTTCGTGGACGCTACCTTCGCGAGCGCAAAAGCGGGCTCGCCGTGGGCCCGACGCGCCGGAGCAGGAGTACGAAAATTGTCGCTGTCGCCTCTGATGGCGGTTTACCTCTCGCCGTATCTGTTGAAAGCGCTGGCCCGGCGGAGCGCCGTCTCGTCGAAGGCGTGCTCGGCGCGAGCTTCCTCGTGTGAGGCTCCGGCACGGCTGGTTCGGCGACAAGGCCTACGACTCGGACGCGCTCGACGCCCAACTCGCGACCGAGTACGGCATACGGCATCGAGCTGATTGCGCCGAACCGGCGGCCGCGCGGCAAAACTCAGGATAGCCGATCGCTGCGCCGCTATCGGAGGCGCTGGAAGGTGGAGCGGCTCTTTGCCTGGCTGCACAACTTCCGCCGCCTGGTCACGTGCCGGGAGCGCCATGCGGAAAACTTCCTCGCCTTCGTCCATCTCGGCTGCCTCAAAATCCTGCTGAGGTATTTATGAGACCGCTTCTAGGCTCTGCCTCCTTAATGGAATCGAGCACCGGCTCGCCAAGCCTAAACATCGTGGACCAACGGGCAAGTCGAACGCATAAACCGAGTCATCAAGGATGCTACCGTTAAGCGCTACTTCCACGACACCCACAAACAACTCAAAGCGCACTTGACTGACTTCCTCCGGGCCTACAACTTTGCCCCGAAGACTCAAAATCCTCCAAGGGCTCACGCCCTACGAGTACCTCTGTGAACTCTGGATGCAAACCCTAAACCGGACATCGTGTTGCTAGAGTTGCAGCAGAAGGCCGCCACGCAGGGAGCGCGGGCCAGCACCCTGCATCTGTGACGCATCCTCGGCAAGCTTGGCCTGCAGCTCAAGAAAAGTCACTCCATGCCACCGAGCGCGACACCGAGGAGAACCTCGCCAAGTGCGCTGCTCACCTCCACGCCATCGGCCCGATCGCGGCCGAAGACCTGATTTATGTAGATGAAAGCGGCATTTCGACGCAGATGACGCGGCTGTACGGTCGGGCCCGGAAGGGCCGGCGCATCCGCAACCGGATTCTGGGCGGGCACTGGAAGATGCTGACGATCCTCGGTGCCATGGATCACACCGGCATGCTTGCCGCCCTGACTGTCGAGTCCGCCACCGGCGGCGAGCTGCTCCTAGCCTTTCTCGACCACGCCCTGTGCCCGAAGCTCCCCCTCGGCCATGTGGTCGTGATAGACACCTCAGTGCGCACAAGGTTGGACAGGGTACGAGAACGGATCGAGGCGTGCGGGGCGTCCGTGCTCTACCTGCCCCCCAGCTCGCCTGACCTAAACCCGATTGAAAACGCTTGGTCCAAGCTCAAGGTCCGTTTGCGCGCTCTCACCGCACGAGCCATGCCGCAGCTCGAATGCGCCGCCGCGCAAGCTCTCCAAATCACCGCCCAGGATGCCAAAGCCTGCCTGGCTCAGGCTCCGCTTTGGAAATTACACCTGAAGGTAAATGGTCTAAACACCTAGCAGTCCTTGTGAAAGCTACGTTTCGAGACTGATGGTATACAAAGATATGTCGTTTACCATGTCAGGAAACATAAGGCAAAGTGCAACGAGTGCGAAGCATACAGCAAGAGTTACGGCCAGCATTTGTGCAAGTTTCGACGTCCTAGTTGATACGCCAAAGTTTGGCCATGGTCTGCGGCATGTGGAGCTGGATTGCTGCACGCTTCCGTAATAGCAGATCCCTACATATTGAAAACCGCTCTCATCCAAAGCATTGCAAAAGTGATTTAGTCCGCTGCTCTGGTGCGATGACGCGCGTGCTCTTTTACGAGTATTTTCACAGGAGGCAATGTGAGTATAGGCGGCATTGATGGCCGATAGCTTTTGGCTGGCAACGACCCTCATAGAGGTGTCGTGCTCGTAGCGATCAGGGTGCCATTGCTTAACCAGCTCTCGAAAAACGCTCCTAAGCTCGTATGGTGTCTTTTCCTCATCAACACCCAACGCTACATATCCAGAAACACAGCAACTGCACAGCATCTTTGGCTTCATGTGTTCACTCTCCGCTTGAAGACTTCATCGGCTGTTCGCGTGAGAACGTGAGCACTGAAGAGCGAATCGTGCTTGGGCAAATCAGGTCCGAAGATGACCACTTTGGTAACGTAACCCACAAATCGCTCAAGGTTTGCAGGCAAAGATCTGTCGATGGCGAAGCTTCCTTTGATGTCATCAGCGCCTGGAGCCTGTTATGAGGTTTTTCCGAGTAAGTGAAACATGCGCGCAAGCATGAGGCAGGCGAAGGAGAGGTAATGGAAGCCCTTGAGGGTGGTGTCGAGCCGTTCGTAGTCGCGGGCCAGGCGGCGGAAGCGCGCGGCCCAGGCAAAGCTGCGCTCCACAACGCGAGCGGCGGGGCAGCAGCACGAAGCCGCGCTTGGCCAGGGGGTGCTTGACTACTTCCAGCCGGATGCCGTGCTCCCCGGCCGCAACGGCCGCAGCCTCGCCGGTGTAGCCCTGGTCCACATAGGCCAGCTCGACCGTGCCCCCGGTTACCTGCTGAAGCTCTTGGGCCAGCGCGGCAACCTGCGCGCGGTCGCCCTGGTCGGCCGGGGTGACGGTGAGCGCCAACAGGCTCTAGCTGACCGCAGTGCGGGAACAAAGCCGCAAACTGCCTGTCCTGCGTACAAGCAGGCAAGCGAATTGCTGACGCGTAGCCGAAGCACACCCCTTTATGAATGCGCTTACGCTACGCGCCACATCTGCTCGAATTCCAAGTTTATATCGTTGCATGACGAACATGGACGTAACGTATGCGTTCCAGGCTCAAATTACATCAGCCGGGTTCTTCAGCGTGTTCTGTAAGCCGATGCCAGAGATGAATTGGACTGCCGACAGGCTCTGACATCTACGACCTCGCTGCCTGATCTAAAACGCAATGGTCAAACTGCGTTCAGCGAAGTTGATGCAGTAGTGCCTCATAAGCCATCATGACAAGTCTTACGGAACCTCAAATATTTATTTGCCCCTCATTCCCAAAAGGGAACTGCTTGCCTTCCGCTGTTCCTTAATAGGAAGACGTAAAAACCTCGAACGGGAATACGTCGAAATGTGCTGAAACGAAACAGAAACAGGCCGATAACCGTTTTGCTGCAGCGCTCTGTAGCTGCACTAAGGAGGTTATTGTGTGTACAGAAGCTAAACACTGTTCTCGTGTTTGCACGTCATGCAG
>CAXTSG010000243.1:0-396 GCA_964246825.1 uncultured Acidobacteriaceae bacterium
GCCCAGTCAAGGCCGCTCATGGGGGCATACAGCGCGGAAGCTGCCCCGCGAACGCCGGGGATGGCGCGCATGCGCTCCCCGATGCTTCGGAACAAGGGAGGAAGCTGCTCCTGCGTGTAGTTGCCGATCTGCGAGTTGATCGATACAAGGTAGCGCCCGCTCGGGTCGAAGCCGAAGTCCCGATGCTCCAAAAGGTAAAGGCTTTGACCGAGAAGTACCGCCGTGCTCACCAGGGTGAAGGAAACTGCTGTTTGCACGGCTACCAGCGTCTTTTGAGCCCTCCCTGCTTCCCGGGAGCCTTCCCTGCCAAGAGCCCGGCCCGCTCCCTGAAGCGCCTCGGCCGGGTTGACGTAGGAAGCTGCCCATGCGGGCGCTACACCGCAAACGATACCCGTG
>CAXTSG010000243.1:406-1982 GCA_964246825.1 uncultured Acidobacteriaceae bacterium
GCAAAAAGCCGGTGCCCGCATAAGCAACGGCAACTCCGGCCACGGCCCCAAGTCCGCTTAGGACCAGGCTTTCC
The DNA here is from genome assembly GCA_964246825.1 of uncultured Acidobacteriaceae bacterium. Taxonomy (GTDB): domain Bacteria; phylum Acidobacteriota; class Terriglobia; order Terriglobales; family Acidobacteriaceae; genus EB88. The sequence continues at coordinate 481 of CAXTSG010000243.1, forward strand.
ACCAGCGCCTCGCGCACGAGCCGCGCACGCGAAGCGCCGAGGGCCATGCGGATAGCGACGCGGGGCCGCTCCCTGAGGGCGCGCGTGAGCAGGAGATTGCCGCTGTTGGCGCAGGCTGCCAGCAGAACGCAGCCCGCAGCCATAAATAAGAGGCGCAGGCTGCCCTTGTATTGCGCTCCCAACAGAGAAACGCCCCCGCTTGCCGACACTAGGTGCAGCGTTTGCTTTTCCCGGAGCGCCTTTTCATTTGGGGACATCTCGGGCGTATGGCTCGCCAGCCAGCCTTGCAGCTCCCCTTGGATCTGCGCCTGGAGAGCTTTCAGATTTGTACCCGTGCGAACCCGTCCGATCACATCCAGCCAGCCGAGCGCGGGGTTCTTCAAACGGGTTGTCGCGCCGCCGAGCAGCGGCTCGGCTGCCAGGGGAAGCCAGAAATCGGGCAGGCTCCCGGCGGCCAGCTCAGCCCCGAAAAAGCCGGGAGGCGCGACGCCGACCACCGTGAAGGGATGGTCGTTAATGAGATAGACCCCGCCGATAATCGAGGTATCGGCTTCGTACTTCTCCCGCCAGGCGCGAAAGCTCATCACCGCAACCGGAGGCGCGGCCTGCCGATCATCGGCATCGGCGAACAAACGCCCGCGGGAGGCGGACACGCCAAAGGTTTTGAAGAAGTTGCCGGAAACATACTCACCGTTCCGCGTCGCAACCGGGTCCGGAGACCCGGCGCGCCGTACGCCCAGGGAAACGTTGCCGACCTGGAACGCGGCCAGATCCTGAAAAGCCGGCGTTTCGGCCCGGAAAACACTGTAGGCTTCCCACGAAAAGAAGCTCCAATCATTCGGCGCATTCTCGCTCCCCTGCGTGTAGCCGTTTGCGTGGCAGCAGCGAACAGCGTCCCCGATGCGCCAAAGCTGTTCCGGCTTTTCCACCGAAAGGGGTCGCAAGGCGACCTGGTAGATCAATGTGAAATGGCGGTAGTTAACCCGATGCCGAGCGCAAGCGTGAGCACGGCGGTTAGGGTGAAACCGGGAGCCTCCCTCAGGCGGCGTAGGGCATGGCGGAGGTCAGAAAACACAAGCATGGGCGGCTCCTATGCAGGGCGCTTGTTCGCGCATTCCTAAAATCCTCTTTCCCTGCACGTTGAGCGCCCAACGGGATCAGCTGTATATGCGCGACTTCATTGCCGGATTGAGTCGGCCCGGCTATCCATGATCGTCCGATTGTGAACACTGCGGCCGAAATCGGACACTTTGTTGCCGGCAGCATGCCTCCTGCCGGAAAGCATGAACGATGAAGGCACCCCGCCGCGAAGCGCGGCGCATGGAACCGCAAAGCTGTTTCCCGGTGCCCGGAGGGGGACTTGAACCCCCACACCCATTGAAGGGCTACGGATTTTAAGTCCGCTGCGTCTGCCGATTTCGCCACCCGGGCCCGCCTTGATCTTACCAAGGGCGGTTCCGGGCGGCACAGCTTACCGGATAGAGGCAGCCCCCCGCGCGGGC
>CAXTSG010000243.1:1992-4253 GCA_964246825.1 uncultured Acidobacteriaceae bacterium
GCCAAACGCTGCCGCAGGGCCGCGGTTGCGATCCGGTGGCAGTGGAGGCACAGCGTGCGGAGATTCCTGAGGTCGCACTCGCCGCCGCCTTCGGCTACCGGCAGGATGTGGTCCGCGTCCCACAGGCTTTTACGCTTGAGCGTGCGCAAGCCCCAGATCGCAAGCAGCTCCGCGCGGCGCCCGCCCCGGGCCCGGCGCAGCATGCGGTACGCGGCCAGGGTGTCTACCGTGCAGCGCGCGCATACGCCCCGGTCGCGCGCGAGCACGGCGCCGCGCAGGTAGGCGGGGCTGGTGCGCAGGCGCCACTGGTGGACGCAATCTTCCGAGCAGAAGGTCCGACGGCTTTTCGGTACGGGGAACGCGCACCACCGGCACAAGGGCCGTCCGTCCGCGCCTCGGGCGATCTCGGAGGACTGGACGCGGCCTCCGGTCATGGCGCGCCGCCGGCTCCCGGGTGGGGCAGCGGTCAACTCAGCGAGGCTCCGTCGACCGCGGCACGGCGCGCAGCTCCGGGATCATGCGGATCGGGTATTTGGAGCGGAGCGTGATCTTCGGCTGGACCGCAATCGTTTGCCCGGGAATCAAGCGCAAGCGCCAGCGCTGCGCCAGGGTCGCCGTAATCAGGATGGCTTCCATCCAGGCAAACGACTCGCCGATGCACTGGCGGCTGCCCCCGCCGAATGGGAAGTAAGTAAACTTCGGCCGCCCGGCTTTCGCTTCCGGTGTAAAGCGCTCGGGCTCAAAGCGCAGCGGGTCAGGGAAGTACTCGGCCGTGCGCTGCATAATGTACTGGCTGAAGAAAAAGTACGTGCCGGCGGGCAGGCGCCAAGGCCCGATCTCGACAGGCGCGGTCGCCTGCCGGCCCATGGCCCAGGCCGGCGGGTACAGCCGCATCGACTCCGACAGGACCATTTCGGTGTAGCGCAGCTCCGGCAGGTCGGCGAGCGTGGGCAGACGGCCGCCCAGTACCTGGTCAAGCTCGGCGTGCAGCTTGGCTTCCGCATCCGGGTTCTGCGCGAGCAGGAGCCAGGTCCAGGCCAGCGCGTTGGCCACGGTCTCATACCCGGCGAGGAAGATGGTCGTAACCTCGTCGCGTACCTGCTCGTCGGTCAGCTTGCTGTCGTCGCGCTCGGTATCGCGCGAGGCCAGCAGCATGGAAAGGAGGTCGCCGTGATCGTATTCCGCGCTGCGGCGCTGGTCGATCATGCGGTGGACCACGGCATCGAGCCGCTTGCGCGCGCGCTTGAAGCGCATGAGGCCCGGGATCGGCAGGTGCAGCAGGGCTTCGGCCTTCGGCAGCGCGATCAGGAAGTTGTACAGCTCCATAATCGCGTTGACTTCCGTGTTGATCGTCTGCACATCCTCGGTCACGTCGGTGTCGAAGATGGTGCGGGCCACCACCTGGAGCGCGAGCCGCATCATCTCGCCGACGGCATCAATCTCGACCCCCGGCTGCCACTCCTCGCGCATGGCGGCGGCGCGCGCCGTCATCACCTCGCCGTAGGCCGCGATGCGCTGCCGATGAAAGGCGGGCGCGGCGATGCGGCGTTGGCGCATGTGGCGCTCGCCGTCGCTTGTGATGAGCCCTTCGCCCAGCAGGATCTTCATACGGCGCTGCGTCCGCTCCTTGATAAAGAGCGGCGCCTGGTTGACCAGAACCTCGCGGATAAACTCCGGGTCGTTCAGAAAGACAATGTGGCTCGGCCCCAGGGTGTAATGCGACACGGGGCCGTACTGCTCCTGGAGATATTCAAAGAGCAGGATGGGATTGTCTGCCTTGAAAAAGCGGCTGAAAAGATAAAACGGCAGGTTGCGCCGGAGCCCGGGCGGGTAGCGGTAGCCGCCGCGCTCGATCACCGTCCAGGGACGCTGCGGTTTGGTGTCTTCGGGAGGTCGCTGCGCAATGGTTGCCATGGTTAAAGGTGGAGCCGTTCCTCCACCAGTCCTACGATACGCGCGTGGATGAGCTCCACCGGCTCATCGGCGTCGATTACGACCACACGCACAGGCTCGCGCGCGGCAATGGCCGCGTACCCGGCGTGGACGCGCCGGAAGAACTCCTCGCCTTCGGCCTCGAAACGCCCTTCGTCGCGGCCGGTGCGCGGGAGCTGGGCGCGGAGACGGTGCGCCTGCTGCACCGGGAGCTGTGCGGCGGGCTGCAGCCGGAGCTTACCGTGCTGCTGCTGCCGCCGATTGAGGTATCGCTTGAGCGGGCGCGCCGCCGCAACGCGCGGCAGCTCCAGCGCACCGGCCGCGACGAA
>CAXTSG010000244.1:0-1830 GCA_964246825.1 uncultured Acidobacteriaceae bacterium
GCAAACCACCACCGATGGTTTCGAGACGCAGTTCGGAACGAACTATCTCGGGCACTTCGCGCTCACGGCAAGGCTTCTCCCGCTGCTGCGCAAGGCCGCGGCGCCACGTGTCGTCAGCGTCAGCAGCCTGGCGCAAAAGGCCCGGGCGCAAGGCGGGGCCGCCGTCAACTTCCACGACCTGCCGTATGGAGCACCGCCGAAGCACACCTCCATTCGCGGGCAAACATTACTGGCCACAATCGCCAACGGCCGCGAAATCCGGCAGCTGCACGGCACGGGCGGTACCGGCATCACGGACTACGCGCCGGACGGCGCGCCCGCCCCCAGCACCGGCGACACACTGGACGCGCCCTTTCTTCCGCCCACCCCGGCCCCCCCAAAAGAGGAAAGCGCCGTGATTGAAACCGCCGTGCAGCAGGGCCGCGTTACCATGGCCGCGGAGCCCGCGCGCGGGGCAAAAGCGAGCGACGGCACCCCGCGGCAGCCCTTGTACGCCGAAGCCTCGGTCGGCACCTACCACTCCGCGGACCAGGTGCTTCACCTCACGGGCGACCCGGCTCATCCGCCCAGGGTGCATAATGGCGCACTGACCCTTACGGCTGCGCTTATTGACTATCGCCGAGGCACCGGCGACGCTGTAGCGCAGGGCGATGTGCGCTCTACCTACGTGCAAGCCCAAACGCCGCCGAGCAGCCCGGGACGTGCGCCGGGGCTGGGCGGTGGCGGTCCTGTTCATGTGGTGAGCGCTTCCGCGCAGATGACGCGCAGTACCGATGTGACCGTGTTTCGAGGCGATGCGGAGGCCCCGGCCCGCATGTGGCAGGGGGCAAACTCCGTTACCGCGCCGGTGCTGGAGCTGAGCAGGCAGCAGTCCTCCCTCCAGGCCCACGCGGCGGCAGGCGCGCAGCGCGGAAGCGTTCACGCGTCGTTTGTGGGCCGAGCCGGGCAGGGCGGCGGGATCACCCGCATTGTTTCCGACACGCTCTTCTACTCCGATACCACGCGCGCCGGGGACTTTCGCGGCGCGGTAACGGCGCAGCAGCCGAACGGCACGGTCCACGCCGACGACGCGCAAACGTTTCTTTCCGAAGCTCCCCCCGGGCAGCCTTCGCAGCTGGACCGCATGATCGCCACAGGCCGGGTGCTGCTCCAGCAGCCCGGACGTACCGGCACGGGCGACAAGCTCCTGTATACGGCCGCCGACGGCAACTACCTGCTGACCGGCACCCCGGCCGTGCCTCCGCGCGCAACCGACGCGCAAAAGGGCGCGACGACCGGGGCGGCGCTCCTATTTCGCGGCAGCGATGATAGTGTGGAGGTGCTGGCCAACGACGCGCAAGGAAGCAGCCGTCGCACGGTGACGGACACCCGGACACCGAAGTAAATGCAAAAGCTGTCGACCGAAGAGATTGGCAAAAGCTACAAGGGCCGCCAGGTGGTGCGCGGCGTCTCCATCACGGTAAGTCGTGGCGAGGTTGTCGGCCTCCTGGGCCCGAACGGCGCGGGCAAAACCACCAGCTTCTACATGATGGTCGGCTTGGTCACGCCGGACGCCGGGCGCATCCTGGCCGACGGCGTCGAGATCACCCGGGTGCCCATGTACCTGCGGGCGCGCAACTTCGGCATCTCCTACCTGCCGCAGGAGCCCTCGGTTTTTCGCAAGCTTTCCGTCGAGGACAACATTCTTGCCGTGCTGGAAGCGCAGTCGATCACCGCCGCCGAGCGGCGCTCCCGCACGGACAAGCTCATCGAGCAGATGAACCTCGGCCACATCCGCCGCACGGAGGGCTATGCGCTTTCCGGCGGCGAGCGCCGCCGCGTTGAGATTGC
>CAXTSG010000244.1:1840-4250 GCA_964246825.1 uncultured Acidobacteriaceae bacterium
CCCCTCCCCCCCCCCCCCCCCCCCCCCCGCGACGGGAGGCCGCGCCGGGGGTCGGGGGGCGCCGAACGGACGAGGCGGCACCGGGTCAGTGTCCCCCGGACAGCCGCCGGCGGCGAGCGCCGCCGCGTTGAGATTGCCCGCTGCCTATGCATCCGGCCTTCCTTCATCCTGCTGGATGAGCCCTTTTCCGGCATTGACCCGCTCGCGGTCGATGACTTGCAGGAGATTATCTTCGGGCTCAAGCAGAGCGGCATCGGAGTGCTCATCACCGACCACAATGTACGGGAAACGCTTTCCGTGACCGACCGCGCCTACATCATCAACGAAGGCCGCATCTTCCGCGACGGAACACCGCAGGCTCTCGGCTCCGACCCGGAGGTGCGCCGCGTGTACCTGGGCGAGCATTTCTTTCTGGATTAAGAGCCGCCTCGTTACGGAAGGGTGACAAAAGCTGGTGAGCGGGTATCTGTTTTCGTTAGACTGCACGCACCACTCCTGAAGTACGAGGTATTTTGAAGCGGCATGGTCTCACTCCAGCCTAAATTGAACCTGCGGGTCGCTCAGCGCCAGATCCTTACCCCGGGCCTGATGCAGATGGTGAGCGTGCTCGCCCTCAACAAGCTTGAGTTGAAAGATATGATCCAGACCGAAATCACCGAAAACCCGGTGCTGGAGGAGTTGGAAGAAGTCGTGCCGATGCTGGACCACATCGCCGGACGGGAAGCGGACCGTGAGCTGTTGAGCGCCTCCACGGAGCAGGGTGAGCGCACCGACCCCCGCACCGACCCGTTTGAGGAAATCGACTTCGGTTCCTATTTTCAGGAGTACCTGGATCCAGGCTTCCGGTCGCCGCAAAGTTTCGAGCTGACCGACAAGCCTTCCATCGAGAACTACCTGACGCAGCCCGGATCGCTGATGGACCACCTGGAGTGGCAGGTAGGTTCGCTTTCGCTTTCACCTCCCCTGCGGCAGGCAGTGGACTACATCCTGGGAAACCTGGATGAGGACGGCTACTGCGCCGCCTCTCCGGAGGAACTGCATGCGGGCTGGATGCGGGAGCTTGCGGCGGCAGCTTTCCCCGCGGGCGAGCCCCCCGATGCCGAAGCGCTGCTCAGCCAAGCCCTTACCGTGGTGCGCTCGCTTGATCCTATCGGGATAGCGGCCTGCGACTTGCGCGAGTGCCTCCTGCTGCAGCTTGTTGCCTGCCGGCGCACGGCGGAAAGGAAGCGGCAGAGCGGCGCGGCCGCGCTTGCGGAAGCAGAACGGCATTGCGCGGTGCTGGGAGTTGCCTACCGTATTGTGGACACCTGCCTGCCGCTCTTACCCCGGCGCGACGGGCGCGAACTGAGCAAAGCAGCCCAGGCTACGCCCGAGCAGATCAGCGAGGCGCTTTGCTTCATTCGAACACTGGACCCGCGGCCGGGCCAGCGCTTTCAGACAAGCGATGCCCGTCTTGTTGAGCCGGACGTTTCGTTTGTGAAGCGCGACGATGTGTACGTGGCCGTGATGGATGAGGAGAACCTGCCGACGCTCCGGCTCAACCGCGGCTATCGCAAGCTGCTGGAGAAAGGCGCGGCGGAAAAAGATGTAAAGGATTACGTGAAGGAGCGCTACCGATCCGCGCTCCAACTGATGCGCAACATCGAGCAGCGCAAAAATACCATCCTTCGCACCTGCGAGGCAATTGTGCGCCGACAAGGCGAGTTCCTGGAGCACGGCGTTGAGCGTCTGAAGCCGATGATGATCAAGGATGTAGCGGAAGAGATCGGCGTTCACCCCTCGACGGTAAGCCGTGCGGTATCCAACAAGTACGCCCACACGCCCCAGGGCGTTTTTGAGCTGCGCTTCTTCTTTTCAGAAGGAGTGAACGGGCCGGAAGGCTCGGGTACGCCCCTGCTGCTGCTGAAGCGGCGCGTGAAAAAGCTGATTGAGGACGAGGATCCCCGCAAACCGCTCACCGACGACCACATCACCCAGCTGCTGCAAAAGGAGGGCATCGACGTGACTCGGCGAACGGTGGCAAAGTATCGCGAGGATATGCGCATCCCAAGTACACACCAGCGGCGCATCCGCGAATAAGCGCGTGCGGCTGCTCGGGTCAGCAGAACAAGGAGCAGCAATGGAAATTGAGTACACAGGCAGGCAGGTCGCCATCACGGACGAGATGCGGGCGGTAGCCGGGCCCATCCTTGAGCGGGTAGAAAAGATTCTGGGCCACGGTGCCAGCGCCCATGTGGTCGTCACGACGGAAAAGAACCGGCAAATCGCCGAAGTACAGGTAAAAAGCGGCGTCCATGACCTGTTTGGGCTTTCGGTGTCGACCACAAGCATGTCTACCGCTCTGATTGAGGCATTGCACAAGGCGGAAGCGCAGGCTATTCGCTTCAAGGACAAGCGCTCCACGCAGAAG
>CAXTSG010000245.1:0-3898 GCA_964246825.1 uncultured Acidobacteriaceae bacterium
GCGATCTGCCGGCAGATGAGCTTATAAAGCTGGATTTGGTCAGCCGCCGCCACGACCTCGCCGTAGCTGTAGTTGATCTCGAACTGCGAGGGCGCGACTTCCGGATGGTCCTTCTCGTTTTCAAAACCCATGGCGCGCTGCACCTCGGCGGCGCGGTCGATAAAGACCCGCAGCGGGTCGCCCGGCAGGGAGTGGTAGTAGCCGCCCTGGTTCACATAGTCGAAGCGCAGATTTTTATGAAACAGCCGTTCGGCATCGCTGCCCTGGAAAAGAAAGCCCTCGATTTCGTTTGCCGCGTTAAGCGTGTAGCCGTCCTTCTCGAAAAGTTCCTGCGCGAAGCTCTTCAGCACGCCGCGCAGGTCGCCCGCGTAGGGCTTGCCTTCCTTGTCGATGACCTCGCCGAAGACCAGGACCTTGCCCGATCCGAACACATCGGCGGGTGCCCAGTAGAAGGCGGCCCAGTCGATGCCGAGGCGCAGGTCGCTTTCGCGCTGCGCCGTAAAGCCGCGGATGGAAGAGCCGTCAAAGGTCAGGTTGTCGTAGCTGGCGACCAGGAACTTCTTGTCGTAGTCCAGCATTTGCAGGCGGCCTTCCAGGTCGCTGAACAGCACGGTGACGGCCTTGATGCCGTCGGTGTCTTTCAGGTATTCGAGGCGCTTTTCCCGAATTTCATCCGGAGACACCCGGCTGCGGCGGTCCTCCTTGGCCTGGAGGTTGAGCCATTCCAGATCGGCATAGGGAAGCGAAAGAAAATTGCGTAACTCGGTCAACACGGTCTCCTGTCGGGCGCCGTCTCACAGCAGGCTTCCGGCTGTGCGGCTTGTGAAAACAGGGTACAGTTCAGGCTTTCGCTTGCCTATTCTCATCAATGAAAGTGATGAGATGGATAACGGTTGTTTATGCCGAGGCGCGCCCGCGACGTCATCTATGCTCGAAAGAGCCTTTCGCGGAGTTTAAGTCTACGCAGTATCAATCGGAAGCTATTATCCTGCGCACCTGGCCCGTCCATGAGGCGGACCTGATTGTGTCGCTGTTTACGCGCGAAGCAGGCAAGATCAAGGGCGTCGCCAAGGCTGCGTCCAAGTCGCGCCGGCGCTTCGGCGGCGCCCTGGAGCCGATGACCCATGTGCGCGCCCAGTATGCCACGCGCCCCCGGCAGGAACTGGTGCGGCTGGACTCGCTGGAAATCCTGCGCTCCCCATTGTCGGAACCGGCCGACTATGCCCGGGCCGCCGCGCTCGCCTTTTACACGGAGGTGCTGGACGAAATGCTGCCCGACGGAGCCCCGCAGGACCCTACCCAGGACGCAACTTTTCGGCTGCTGCTCGGGGTGCTGGCGCACACCCGGGTCGGCCAAATCTGGATGCCGGTGACCTACTTCGCGCTGTGGATGGTGCGCCTGATGGGCTGGATGCCCGACGTGCGGCGCTGCATCGTGTGCCGCCGAGCATTTGCCTCGCTGCCGGATGCCGCGGCCTGGTACCACCCGAACACGGACGGGTTGTTCTGCGAGGAAGACCGTAAGCTGGGCGCGCTTGCGCTTGCGGTGCCTTCCCGCGCGCTGGCGGAAGAGCTGTTCCATGCGCCGCCCGAGCGCTTCGCGGGGGAGCCGTGGCCGCGCTCGCGCGCCGCCGACCTGCGCCGCTTCGCCATGCAGTCCCTGGAGCGGCACGGCGAGCAGCGCCTGCAAACGGTAACGGCGCTGATGCGTCTGCGCGGGTGACGAGGGAACAGCTTCAGTGACAACCTAGAAAGCAAACCGCGCACCCAGCTCCAAACGCCGGGCAGACTCGGCGGCCAGCGATTGCGAGAACGTCGGGGAGGAGACGACCGTGCCCACGGCGGTGACATTGGTGTGGTTCAGCAGGTTGGCGCTGCGGGCGTTCAGGGTCAGCGTGCGGGGCGCGTCCTTGCTGCCCCACAGCCGGAATCGGCGGCTGAGGTTCGGGTCCAGGTGGATGGTGAACGGCATGGTACCCAGGTTGCGCGGCACGGTTCCGTTCACGGTGTCGGTGCCGAGGAGGCCGAAGCGCGTGCTGTACACGCCGGTGCCGGGGGCCGCGGCGTAGGAAGGCCGGTCGTTGAAGTCGCCGTCCCCGTTGGCATCGGTGCCGGTGGTCAGGTTGTAGGGAGCGCCGCTTTCCGCATCCAGCTCCAGCGAAAGCTCAACCTTGCCGGGCAGGTTTACGTTGCCCGTGCCGAACGCCTGGTTTTGATGCTCCCAGTCGATGCGCGCCCGCTCTCCCGCGTCGGAGTAGCTGGACTGCGGCTCCATCGCGCCCCGCCCGAGATTGCCAAGAAAGTTCATGCGGAGATACCCGGCGTAGAAGCCGAAGCGCTTGTAGCTGTGCTGATCCAGGCCGAAGAAAAAGACGTTGCCGCCCATGTGGCCGCTGTTCTGGTATTGCAGGATGTTCAGGTTAGGCGCGAGCGGCCGAGGAGCCAGAAGCGCCGCGACCGGGTCGGGAGCCGCGCCGGTTTCCGGCCCTACAAGCGGGGCATTGATGTTGCGCATGCGCAGATTGCTGTATGCCGCGACATAGTACCAATCGGCTGACGCATGCCAGTGGTGCGGCAGGTCATGTTCAATGCCGAGGTCGGTCTGCATGGCGGGCCCCTGCTGAAAAGTCGAGTGGGGAAAGGTGATGATGGTGCCGACGGCAAGCGAGCCCGGCACGGGCGTAAGCGGCGCGGTGTAGGAGGGTGAGTACACCAGTGTTTCCCGCTGCCGGATGCCGTTGAGCCGGTCGACCTTCGTTTGGTAGGAGGCCGACCGCGGATAGTTGAAGATGCCGGCGCGCAGGTGAACCACGGTCTTTGATTTTTCGTCAAGCGCCCAGGCCAGGGCGGCGCGCGGCACGAGATTGAAGAAGGTGTCGGGCGAGGTTTGGAACGCGTAGCGCAGTCCGGCCGAGAGCGTCAGCCTCCCCGTCAGCTTGACAGTGTCCTGCATGTAGGCCGCGAAGCGCCATTGCGAAAGCGGTACCAGCGGTGTGCCCGCCGTCAGTTGATAGGTGGTCGGCGTGCCGCCGGGCAGCTTCAGCAGCGCGCGGCGGTACTGCTCCAGGCCGTCAATGTCGGTAGCCGCGCCGGTCGGCGTGTTGTTGGCGTCGAGCACCGGCGCGGAGCCGCCGCCGAAGACATAGGCACCGTTGAAGGTATCGGGATCGTAGTCGTGGATCAGATAGCCCATGGACTGCACGCCCAGCTTGAGCGAGTGCCTGCCGCGCGTTAGGAGCAGGTCGTCATCCACTTCGAGGTCGCGTTCGCGGTCGTTCAGGTTCTGGCCGGTTGCGCCGCCGCCGGTGAAGTAGCCTGCTACCTGTAGCGAGGGCGCGGTCGAGAGCGGCGTTTGCGCGGTGTCCTTCCAGCTGAAGCCGATGTGCGTTTCGTGCAGCAGGGTCGGGCTGACGGTCTGCTCGCTGGTCAAGCGCAGGTCGTATTCGGAGACGTGGCTGCCGTAGCCGGCATCGAGCGTCGTCAGGCCGCCCACGCCTTGGTTGCCGAGGTTGTTGACGTTCGCCGAGAAAGAAAGCGTGATTACGTCGGTCGGCGTCGCCTGCCAGTCGCCGCGGGCCGAGGCGATCCACAGGCGCTGCGGCGCGGCCACGGTTTGATTCAGAGGGACGCGGCTGCCTGCCCCGTCGAGCGTGACCGCATCCACCACATTGAACTCGTCGATATCTCGCTTTTCCAAGGCCAGGGCGAAGTCGCTTTTCTTGCGAAAGATCGGCCCGCTCAGCTCAAAGCCGTAGCGGCGTTTGCCAGCCGGGGTTGCAACCGTGGAGAACGGGTCGGTCGCGTTGAAGCTGCCGTCGCTGTCGGTCAGGAAGAGCGCGCCGTGAAAGCTGTCCATGCCCGGCTTGGTGAAAATCTCGATGCGGCCGCCGTCATACGG
>CAXTSG010000245.1:3908-4237 GCA_964246825.1 uncultured Acidobacteriaceae bacterium
GCGGGTCTTCATATTCCGAGGAAAACATATCCGGATTTACGCGGATGGAGGCAATGGAGTCCTTGGGCGGCAGCGCGCTTCCGTTTTGGAAGCCGTCGACCGTGACGAGGGCCGAGCCGGGCACACCGCCGGCGCTTTCGGCCAGCACCTGAAGCTCGCGCTGAAAGTCGTCCGGGTCGTCGGCCAGCCCGGCGATCTCTTGAGTGCCCAGGGTGTGAGTGCCCGCGCCGTGGTCGGCCGCGGCATCCTCGCCTACCTGCACGGAGGTATCCACCCGCGCCAAGGGCAGCTGAAGGCGCAGGTGCGCGCTTTCGCCCGCCCTGTTTGTC
>CAXTSG010000246.1:0-4229 GCA_964246825.1 uncultured Acidobacteriaceae bacterium
GTCCGAGCACCAGCGAGGTCTACAGCCTCAACTGCGACGGCACCATCAACGGCATTCCGGTTTCAAGGACGCTCCAGCAGAACACGGTGACCACCACCACCATCCTGCCGCCCGCCGCCGGCGGCGTCCCTTCGGCGTTTCAAAGCAACATGGTGGTGCAGAACAGCGCCATCTACGTCGTCAACCAGGCCCCCAACAGCAGCGGCCAGTACACCGTCGGCGCGCTTAACGTGGGTTCACCGCCCGCGCTGCTGCAGCAGATCGTGGTTGCTCCCACGCCGGTCGCGCTCGCGGCCTCGCCCACTTCGCAGCGCGTGTACGCTATCAGCCAGGGCGCGGACGGCAGCAGCGTCACCTACGGCCAATGCGCGACGCCCGGCGCGAACACCGTGAATGGGCAGGTCGACAGCATCGATACCTCGGTCAACGCCGTGTCGCACCGCATCCCCGTCGGCAACTGCCCCATCTTCGGCATCACCACGCCGGACGGGCTGCGCACGTTCATTCTCAATCGCGGCTCGGGCACCGTCACGGTCATCAACTCGCAGCAGGATGCCTTGGACACCGGCTTCACGAGCAACTCGGGGCAGCCCGCCACCATTTCTCTAAACCCGAATCGGACGGTAGCCGCTCCGGGCCAGGCAACGGCCGGCCCCGTATATGCGGCCTATTATCCCGCGACATCCCTGCTGGTGACGGCAAACTACGACTCCGGCACCGTGAGCTTTATCAACGTACCGGTGGACTCCTTCGGCAACGATGCACCGGGCTTCGGCACGGTGCTGGCCACGACCCCGGTCGGTGCCTTCCCGGCCGCGCTTTCCATCCTCGGCGACGGCAGCCGCGTGTACGTCGCGTTGCAGGGCGATCCGACCAACCTCCAGGCCTCCGGCGCAATCGCCATCGTCAATGCGACCAGCTTCAATCTCCAGGGTGCGCCCATTCCGGTGCCGGGCCACCCGCGCGCCATTGCGTCCACCTACAACAACCCCAACGGCAAGGTGTACGTGGTCGCGCCCGACAGCCAGCTGCTCACGATCCTGCGCACCGACACTGACACCATCTCCGCCCAGGTACAGCTCCAGGGCTGCGGCGTCGATGTTCATACCAACTACCAGTACGACGGGCTTACCACCATCGGCGGACCGGGAATCAATGCCGACACGCTGGTCAACATGAGCGATTCGCCCGGCTCCGGCGCGCCGGTTTCCCCGGCCTGCGTCCAGTAAACAGCAGCCATGAGCAAGGTTCGGCTCGACAGGTTACTGGTCGAGCGGGGTCTTGCTTCCACGCGCGAGCGGGCGCAGGCCCTGCTGCTGGCCGGCCGCGTCCTGGTTGCCGAGCAGAAACAGACCAAGCCGGGCTTCGCGGTTGATGCGGAAGTGCCCCTGCGCCTCCTGGGCGGGGATCTCCGCTACGTGAGCCGGGGCGGCCTCAAGCTCCAACGCGCGCTGGAGCATTGGGCCGTGGACCTCCAAAACCGCGACTGCCTAGACGTCGGTGCCTCCACCGGCGGCTTTACCGACTGCATGCTCCAGCACGGCGCGGCCGCCGTCCTGGCGGTCGATACCGGCTGGGGGCAGATCGCGCAAACGCTGCGCGCCGACCCGCGCGTACGGCTCCTGGAGCGCACCAACGCGCGGCTGCTCGCGCCCGGCGAGCTTGCCGCCGCCGCCGAAAGCAGCCTCACCTTTCTCGCCATGGACGTTTCCTTTATCTCCGCCACGCTGGTGCTGCCTCCTGTGCTTCGGGCCGCGCCCGGGCTTCGCGAGGCCGTCATCCTGGTCAAGCCGCAGTTTGAGGCGGGGCGCGAGTGGGTCGGCAAGGGCGGCATCGTGCGCGACCCGGAAGCGCACGCCCTGGCGCGGGAGCGGGTCCGGGCCTGCGCGGTCGAGCAGGGCGCCCTTGATGTGGAGCTGATCGACTCGCCCATCACCGGCGCGGAAGGCAACCGCGAGTTCCTTCTGCATGCCCGGTGGCCGGTCGGGTAGGTCCTTTCCCTTACACTTGGTTTTATGCGCGCCATCGCCGTCGTTTCCAAGCCGAACAAGCCTGAGCTGGCCGCTATCCTCCCGGAGCTGATCGGCTGGCTGCGCGCGCGCGGCTGGGAGCCGGTGCTTGACTTCTACAGCGGCACCTATACCGACCTGGCCCCGGTGCTGACGCCCGAACAGGTTTCCGCGGATGCCCCCGAGCTTGTGATTGTGCTGGGCGGGGATGGTACGCTTTTAGCCGCTTCCCGCGTTTTCGCGCGGCTGGGCACGCCCATTCTCAGCGTCAATCTCGGTTCGCTCGGCTTCCTCACGGAAGTGCGCCTGAGCGACCTTTACCCGACGCTGGAAGCCTGGTGCCGCAATCGCGGCGCCCTGGAAATGCGGTCCATGCTTCACGCCGAGCTGTGGCGCGCCGGTCAAAAGCTCTGCGAGCATGAAGCGCTCAACGATGCCGTTCTTTCCAAGGGCACCATCGCGCGCATGGGGCAGTACAGCGTCACGGTCGACGGCCACCTCGCGGCTGAGTACCGCGCCGACGGGGTCATTGTCGCAACCCCAACGGGCTCGACGGCGTACTCGCTTTCGGCAAACGGCCCGGTACTGGACCCTTCGGTGGACGCGCACATCGTCACCCCCGTGTGCCCGCACCTGCTTACCATGCGGCCGCTTGTGGTGCGCGGCGATGCGCGCCTCCGGGTGCGCGTGGTCGACGGCGCGGAGCCGACCTTTCTCACGGTCGATGGGCAGGAGTCGCTCGCGCTGGAGCGGGACGATGAGCTGCGCTGCTGGCGCTCGGAGTTCAACGTCAAGCTGCTGCGCGTGGGTACCGGATCGTTTTACGACGTGCTGCGCACCAAGCTCAAGTGGGGCGAGCGCTAAGGCTTGTCCGCCGCCAAGCCGACCGTGCGCAGGAAATCAAAGTTTCCCGAGGGCAGAAGCGCGAGCGGGGTGAGCCGCTTGTTTGCGACGGCCACCGTATCGAGATACCAAAGGTTCAGCACCGGCAGGTCCTGGGCAAGCTGCTGCTGGATTTCGCGGTAATCCCGGACCTGCCCGGCGCGGTCGGGGTTCGCCGCGGCATCGGCCAGCAGCGCGTCCACCCGGGCATTGCTGTAGTAGCCGCGATTCGCGCCGTGGGGCGGTATACGCGAGGAGCCGTAAGCGTAATTAAAAATATCCGGCGCTTCGTTGCCGCCGATCCAGCGCGAAGGGGCCAGCGCGAACGCGCCTTTCGTCAGGTCGGCATAAAAGGTCGCGTATTCATACGAGCGCACATCGAGCGCGATGCCGACGGCTGCAAGCTCCGATTGCACGACCGCGCACAGCAGGCGGTTGGTCTCATCGGTGGAGCTTTTCATCACCAGGTGAAAGCGCACGCCGTCCGGACCGCGCCGGTAGCCCGCCGCGTCCAAAAGGGCATTGGCCGCGCCCGGGTCAAAGCGCACCTGCCCCTGCGCGGAGCTTGCATAAGCCCAGTGCTCCGGCGGCAGCACGCTGTCCGCCTCGCGCGCCCGTCCGCCGAAAAGCGTGCGGATGATCAGGCGGCGGTCGATCGCTTCGGTAACCGCCGTGCGCACGCGGGTGTCCCGCAGGTAAGGGTCTCTCAGATTGAAGATGAAGTAGTTGACCACCGTGCCCGGCCCGGCCTCGATCCGCAGCGCCCGCTCGCGTCCGAGGCTCGTGAGCAGGTCGGCCGGCAGCGCGTTCACGGCAATGTCGGCCGAGCCCTTTTGCAGCTCCAGCGCGCGCGTAATCGCGTCGGGCACGACCGAGAAGCGCACCCCGTCGATGCGCGGCGGCTGCGCCCAGTACAGGGGATTGCGCCGAATCACCACGTCCCTGTCCTGCTCGGCGCTCACAAACTGAAACGGCCCGCTGCCCACCGGATGCCGCCAGAACTCACGCCCGCTGCCGTAAGGGATCACTCCGAACGCGCCGTCGCAGACATTCCACAGCAGCGCCGTGTCCGGCTTTTTCAGGTGAACAACTACAGTCCGCGGGTCGGGCGCTTCGGTCGACTTCCAGGTTTTGTACGCCGCGGTTTTGACGGTCGGGACAGCGCCGTTCACGATGGTGTCGAGCGACCACTTCACGTCGCGCGCGGTCAGCGGGCGGCCGTCGGCAAAGCGCACCCCGGTTCGCAGATGAAAAACATAGGTGAGCGGGTCGGGCTGCTCCCAGCTCGTCGCCAGCTCGGGGGCAATCTCGAAGTTCGCCGTCCTGCGCACCAGCGCG
>CAXTSG010000247.1:0-4193 GCA_964246825.1 uncultured Acidobacteriaceae bacterium
GGGTAGAGCAGCAGCAGGAGGCCCCCGAGCCCGAGCGCGGTGCCGCACCAGCCGGCGCGGCTGAGCGGCGTGCCGCCGGGGATCCATGACTCCGCCAGCGCGATGAGCATGGGGACGACGGCCGTGAGCAGCGCCGCATAGCCGGCCGTGATGGAGCGCTCGGCCCAGCCCAGCATAACGTTGTTGCCGGTAAGCAGAAGGAGGCCGAGCATGGCGGCGCGCCCAAGTTCGTACCGGGAAATGCCAAGGCGCATGCCGCGCAGCGCAAGCACCGCCAGGAGGATGAGCCCGGCGGCCAGGTAGCGAAAGCCGGACACAAAGCCCGGCGTGAGGAACTGGACGCTGTAGCGGATGGCAACAAAGGTGGAACCCCAGAAGAAATACACGCAAAAAAAGGCGAGCGGGATAAGGAAGCGGGCAGGGCCCGGGCGTGGCTGGGTCACGGCTTAGGATAGCAATGCATCGCTCGGGGATACGGCATCGCTGGGGGAGGGATTGGCGGTGTGCATGGCACGGCTTAGCGCCGTTCTCGTATCAGGGTAGAGGGGGGGAGTTGGGTGAAACGCGGCTTTCCTGCCGGAAAAACCGCGTCCGGCTTCACCCTCCGCGCGTGTACAAGAACGGCTATGGGGCGTGAGCCTTGCAAATTGTTCCACGTGGAACAATTTACCCCGGCAACGTACCGCGCGGCCCGCTTACCCTGCCCGCAGGTGGCGCAGGATGAGGTCCGCAACCTCGGTTGCCCGCAGGGTGGAGGCGGTGAGCAGGCGCGGCTCGCCCGTAAGGAGCAGCGGGCCGTCGTCGGCGGAGTCGGTGGGGCGGCCGTGCGAGCCCCGCACGAGGCCGGCGTCGAGCGGGATCACGTCCATCAGGTAGCGGAAGCCCAGGGTTTTCCTGAGCAGCTTGAGGCCGATCTTGGCCTTGGGCAGGCGCAGGGCGGGGTCGAGGAACAGCTCGGCCGGGTCGTAGCCGGGCTTGCGGTGGATATCGACGGTGCGCGCGAAGTCGGGCGCGCGGCGGTCGTCGAGCCAGTAGTAGTAGGTAAACCAGCTGTCCGGCGCGGCAACGGCGACAAGGTCGCCCGAGCGCGGGTGGTCGAGACCCGCGGCGCGCTTTCCTTCTGCATCGAGCACCTGCTCCACCCCGGGTACGGCTTCGAGCAGCGCGCGTACTTCGTCCAGCCGTGAGGGGTCGTTCACGTAGATGTGGGCGATCTGGTGGTCGGCGACCGCGAAGGCCGTGCTCGCGCCCGCGTCCAGCAGTTCGCGGCCCAGCTCCCGGCGCACGGCCAGGAGCTCGCGCTCGCGCAGGAGCCGATTGAGATGGATCGGGCGGTAAACCTCGGTGATGCCGTACTCCGACAGGACGAGGACGCGCGCGCCGCGGCCCTCGTAGTAGCGGATCAGCTCGCCGCAGATAAGGTCGATTTCACCCAGGTCGCGGGCAAGATCGGGGTGCTTCGGGCCGAGCCGTTGAAGGTTGTAGTCCAGGTGCGGCAGGTAGATGAGCGACAGCGTCGGGTTGTAGCGGGCGTCGGTGCGCATGGCGCAGTCCGCGATCCAGCGGCTGGAGCGGATAGTGGTGCGCGGCCCCCAGAAGTCAAACAGCGGAAAGGTGCCGAGCTCCGCCTGCAGCTCGTCGCGCAGGGAGGCCGGGTGGGTGTGGAGGTCGGGCAGCTTGCGCCCGTCGGCCGGGTACATGGGCCGGGGAGTCACGGCGTAGTCGACCGACGAGTACATGTTGTACCAGTGGAAGTAGTTGGCGCAGGTAAAGGCGGGGTCGAGCGCGCGGGCGCGGTCCCAGAGCTTCGGGGCCTGCACCAGCTTGTTGGACTGGTGCCAAAAGCGTACTTCGCACTGGTCGGCAAAGTACCAGCCGTTGCCGACAATGCCGTGCTCGCGGGGCAGCACGCCGGTGAAGTAGGTGGCTTGCGCGGTGCAGGTCACGGCCGGGATGACAGCGGCAATGGCCGCCCGGCGGCCGCGAGCGGCAAAGGCCGAGAGCGCGGGGGTCGCCGCGCCGAGCAGCGACGGCGTGAGCCCGACGACGTTGAGAACAACGGTCTTGTGCATCCGCATCAGCCTGCCGCGGCGAGCGAGTCGAGCACCCAGCGGTATTCGCGCTCGATGGAGCCGAGAAGGTCGCCTCGGAGCGGCTCGGGCAGCACGTCCCAGGTGTAGGTTTCAATTTCCAGGTGCGGGGAAACGTCTCCGGCGGCTGCCAGAGCAAGCAGGGCGCGGTTCTCGGCCTGCGTGGAAAGGGCTTCGCCATGCCGCTCGGTAAAAAGCGGCACATGGAAGTGGACGCGCCACTCGGACGGAGGCACGGCGGCCGCGAGCGCATCGGGAAGGTCGGGGAAGCGGTACAGGACGCCGCGCCGGTCGCGCGCGACTACCTGGTGCAGGTACACGCTGTCGCGCGCGAAGGGCGCAAGCTGCTCGCTGGGCCGCCCGCCCGGGGGCAGGCGCACGGCGGAGCTGATCTGCAAGCGCCCGATGAAGATGCCGTGCGCGCGCAGCAGGGCTATGGAGGCAGCCGCGTCTTCAAACTGGATAGCCATGTGGCACGAGTCGAAGCATACCCGGATGTGGTCGCGCAGGAGGCGGCGCGCTTCGTCCAGGGAGCAGGCGAGCCGGTCGGCCAGAACGGGCGCGGCTTCTTCCCTGAGAGGTCCGTCAAAGAACGCGACAAGCTCCGCGGTGGTTTCAAGCAGGCCGTCCGGCTCGGGCTCCAGGTCCAGGTGGAGCAGGGAGCCGGTGCGCCGGTGAATCCCGACCAGCGCGGCGGCGACCTCCGCCAGGTGCGCGGCGAATGTGGGCCAAGCCTCGGCAACGTTCGGCACCCAAGGTTTGTAGGAGAAGGGCAGGGTGGAGATGCCGCCGTCCATGCCGCCCGGGAGCAGGCGGCTCAGGATGTGCGCGAGGTCGAGCGTGTAGAGCACCCGCTCGGGGCTGCGCCAGTCGGGGGCGAAGACTTCTGTTTTGACCGCCTCGCCGTGGAACGAGCCGTAAGGGAAGCCGTTGAGCAGCGCGACATAAAGACCGTGCCCGTCCAGCCAGGCGCGAAAGCGCGGGAGGCGGTCTTCGAGGAGCAGCTCGGAAGCAGCGGCGGCGGAAAGTCGAAGCCCGAGGCCGAAGGGCGCATCCGGGGAGAGCCGGGCTTTGAGCGGCGGCGCATAGCTGTGGAGGCTCCGCTCGACCTCGGCCCAGCTTTCGCCCGCGTGGATGTTGGTGCAATACGTCAGGTCGAGCCGGCCGGGTTTAATCCACATCCGCAAGCTCCGCCATGCGAGGGGCCGTACCGCGCGGCAGGTGGAAGTGGGGCGACTGCGAAAAGAAGGCGAGCGGGTTCTCGAAGATGACCTGCCGGATGATTTCTTCTCCATGCCCGCGCCGCCGCATTTCCAGGGCAAACCGCGGCACGGCCAGCGGCACGCTGTGGCCCCAATCGCAGGCCGAGTTCACGTAGATGCCCTCGGGGCCGTGCATTTCGAGGATGTCGGCGGCGCGAGCGAGCGAAACCTTGGTGTTGGGGTAGAGGGTGAGCCCGCAGCGGTAGCCCGCATCGCGGATCATCCCGACGGTGTGCTCCTCGGCGTGGTCGATGAGCACGCGCGCCGGGTCGAGCTCGGCGAAGCCCGCCAGCGCGCGCACGATCAGGCGCGTGCCTTTGTACTTGTCTTCAAGGTGCGGGGTGTGGATCAGGATCATGCTCCCGTGATCGAGCGCCAGCTGCACATGGTCCTTGAAAGTTTCAAGCTCCAGCAGCGTGTTGCGGTTCAGCCCTGTTTCACCGATGCCGAGCACGTTGGGCCGGCTGAGATACCCGGGGATGCGCCGGAGCACTTCGCGGGCCAGCGCGCGATTTTCGCCTTCCTTCGGGTTGAGGCAGAGCCATGCATGGTGCGCGATGCCGAACTGCGCGGCGCGCGCGGGTTCAAACTCCGTGAGCACGCGGAAATAGTCCTCAAAGCTATCGGCGGAGGTGCGGTCCCACCCGGCCCAGAAGGCGGGCTCCGACAGGGCGACGCAGCCGCTCAGGGCCATGGCGCGGTAGTCGTCGGTGGTGCGCGAGACCATGTGCGCGTGCGGCTCGATGTACCGCATCAGCGAGCGTCCTCCCCGGCAAACGCGCCCCAGGCGGCCTGGCGGTCGAGCCCGTCGCGCGGCTCCCCGGTCGGGTCGCTCAGCAGC
>CAXTSG010000248.1:0-2240 GCA_964246825.1 uncultured Acidobacteriaceae bacterium
CAGGGCGATAGGAGAGCAAATCGTCATCGAGAATAATCTTGATTAATCTTGATACGAACGTGCTGCTGCGCTCCATCATCATGGATGATGCAGCGCAGGGATCTCAGGCTCAAACGCTTCTTGAGGCACTTACAACAGAGGCCCCGGGCTTTATCTCTCTTGTTGCCTTAGCAGAAGTCGTGTGGGCACTGGCGCGCCACTATGCATTTACCCGTGAACAGATAGCAGAATTAATCGCAGCCTTGCTGGACACATCGGAGCTGCGCCTTCAGGCAGCGGAAGACGTGGCTCGTGCTCTCCGGCTATTTCGGGACGCTAAAACAAGCTTCGCGGATTGTTTAATTGCAAGCGCGGGCATCTCAGCAGGATGTGAGTACACCGCGACCTTTAACAGAAAAGCAGCCCGCGACCTGAACATGCAAAATCTGGGTCTCCAGGGCAGCGATTCTGCGGATTAGTCATGCAGCCTGCAAGCATCGCTGTCTTTTGCGGCTCCTCTGACGGCACCCGGCCGGAGTATCGCGCGGAAGCCGCACGCCTGGGGCAACTCCTGGGCGAGCGCGGCTTCACACTCGTCTACGGAGGGGCTTCCGTCGGGCTCATGGGCGCGGTCGCGGATGCGGCTCTTGCCGTCGGGGCGCCGGTCGTCGGGGTGCTGCCGGAAGTATTGCGCAACCGCGAGGTCGCGCACTCCGGCCTAACCGAGCTCCACTACGTCGGCTCCATGCATGAGCGCAAAGCGCTGATGGCCGAGCGCGCCGACGCTTTCCTAGCCCTGCCGGGCGGCTTCGGCACGCTCGACGAGTTCATCGAAATCGTGACCTGGGCCCTACTCGGCATCCACGCGAAACCGTGCGTGCTGGTCAATACGCTGGGGTACTTCGACCGCCTGCTTGCGCTTCTGGACCACGCGGTCGCCGAAGGCTTTGCACGGGCTTCCGCGCGAAACCTGGTGCTGGCAGCGAAAAATGCGGAAGAGGCGCTCGCCTTGGTGGAGCGCGCTCTTACACCTTAGAGGGGGATGTGCAAAGTTCATAGAAGCGTCATCCTGAACGTAGTGAAGGACCTGCTTTCCTGCTTGTTCAGCGTAAAAGCAGGTCTTTCGTTGCTTCGCCCTTCAGGGTGACGCCTTTCCTAAACAATTGGGAACTTCATACTTCCTTAGTGCCGCTCCGCCTTACCGGCTATGCGCCTGCGCCTGCCACTTCTTCGCGAGCGCCGGGTCACTCAGCGCCTTGATGTACAACCCGCCCACCACCGAGCGCGCCTGGAAGCCCTCCTGCTTGCCGGTTTTCGTGTCGTACCAGTCGGTCATCGGTACACGGCTCGGGGTCGAGTCGGCCCACTTTGCCAGTGGCGCGATCATCTGCTCAAACTGCTGCTTGTCGCTCGCCATGGTCGCCGACCACAGCTCCCAGTCGAGCTTGGTGTAGTCGCGGCGCGAGTCCAGCGGAAAGCCATACTGGTTTTCGTGCGCAATGTACCACTTCACCTCGTTCTCGCGGAACGCGGGCGGGAAAAGCTTCAAACCGAGCATCGCGTCCCACACCAGGTTGTACTTCTGGCTCCAGCTGCCGGGCTTGTCGAACGCGAGTTTCGAGTGGTCGCCCTCCATGCCCATCGCCAGGAACTGCTTGACCATGCTTTCCGCAAAGCCCCGGTACTTTTTCGCCTCCGCCTCGTGGCCCAGCTGGTGCGCCAGATCGGCATACGCGCCCACGCCGAGGATCGCCTTCACCGTCAGGTTTTCCTGGTGCGCCAGGTGCCCCGCAAAGTCATCCGTCGAGAGCTGGTTGACCGGATCGCGCCCTTCCCGCTGAAGAAAGTCCGCCCACTTGGTAAACTCCGGCCAGTATCGATCGGCGACAGGCGGGTTGCCCTCCGCGGGCGCGAGCACATCGGCCATGATGAGCAGGTTGCCCGACTCCTCGACCGGCTGCTGGTCGTCCTCGGTCTGCTCGCCGCCGCCGTACACCTGCCCGTCGGCCAGCGGCCAGGTGCCAATGTCATGCGGCGAAAACGGGAACTTCCAGCGCGGCAGCGCCGAGTAGCGCAGCACCGGCTCCATCTGTGCTTCCATCAGCGCCGGGTTGAAGAAGAACAGGATCGGCGACTGCGGATACATCACATCCACCGTGCCGACGCAGCCGTTGGAAAAATCCTCCTTGCAGAAGTACAGCGGCGTTCCCTGCGTATCGGCCGTCAACTCGCAAGCGGCGAGCGACTCGCGGTAGCTTAGG
>CAXTSG010000248.1:2250-4181 GCA_964246825.1 uncultured Acidobacteriaceae bacterium
GATAGGTGTAGTCCGCGCCGCCGACCGCGGTCATGTCCGCGTCCAGCTGCTGGTCGTAAGCGACGCCGCGCGCGTCCAGCTGCCCGTACTGCTGCTCGGCCTCATCAAGCATCGCGCCCACGGGCTGGTTGTTGCGCTGCCACCAGGGCTTCAGCCGCTGGTTCAGGTACTCCTGCGCGTAGTCGTCGGTATAGCTCACGAGCAGGTGCTGCGAGCTTGCCGACGCGCCGACCTGCCCCAGATGCACAACCGCGTCCAGATGCGCGGCACCGTCGCGGGCCGCCGCCGGAAAGTCAAGCGAGTCCGGCTCCGTCAGCGTTCCCTGCTTGGCAAATGTGTTCAGCACGGCTTCAAGGTGGTCCGGCGCGACCGCGGCCAGCGAACCCTGCCCCGCATGCGGCAGCCCGAGATGAAAATAGCCCCAGTCGATGCGGAGGTTATCGCCCTTGCGGTCCAGCACGCGCTGGTCGCGCGAGCCGACGTTCAACAGGTCGAGCGCGCCCGTCGACGAGCGGCCCCAGGTCACCTCATCAGTCCCCCGATCAACCGCAATCTCCGCGTTCACGTCCAGCATGGCGTCCACCGTGTGAGGCGCGCCATCGGTAGATTTCGCCGTCCAGCTCAGGTACGTGACGGGCCGCGAAAGCAGCGTCAAATCCTGCGGAAAGGCCGGGGTAAAAAAGCTCAGGTCGAGCGTAATGCCGCTGCCGGTAAAGGTGTACACGGTGTGAGTCGCTTCCACGCGCACGGAGGTTTGGTCCATGGCGGGAACCGAGCGCGGGTAGTCGCCCATGACGCGAAATGCCTTGCCGTCCACCCGCACAAGGCTGGTAAACGACTGGGGCGAGCCGGTCCAGTGGCGGGTCGAGCTGTCCGTGAGCTTGTCCGTGTCGGACCAGACAGAAAAGTACGGATTGTGCGTAATAAGCGGCACGGCCGGCGGGCGGTGCTGCGTGGCGGGCTGCTGCGCGCCTGCGCTGGCCGCAAGGGTAAGCAGCGAGGCAAAAAGGGCGCGGCGAGGGAAACGGACGGGGAGCTGGGACGCGAGCATGGCGGGCAAGTTCATGGCGAGGCAATTGTAACCCCTTACGTGAAGTGACCGCTCCGACTCAGAAGACCTCGAATCGCAAGGCTGTCGCAAATGCATTTTCGCGCCGCAGCACAGGACGATGCGCTACAATTACGCAAAGGCATGGTGAGATCCGGAAAGAACCTGTTACCCGGATATATATCTCTGCCGATGCGGTGAAACTAGCCTCCTCTTCGAGGGGGCTAGTTTTTTGCCCGCTTGCGCCCATCGCCTTTGGGAATCACGGACCATAAGAGCGGTAACGGCTTCTTCTCCGAACATTCAAAAACAACTCGGTCGTACACCGCATTTCCTTCCGAGTCGATACGGGCCGCCCGGTTCGCAATGACTGTGCTTCTTCCATCATGCAGAACTTCTGCCGTGCTGCTGAAGGCGCTTGCAATTTGCACAAGTACGTCGTCGATGGTGTAGCCGTCACGAAGACATCGGCTTCGATAAAGATGCTTTCCGTTGAAGACGATAACGGCTTCAATTGGATCAAGCCCTTCTGCTTCACGCTGTTCATTGATAGTGCGAAGCTGCTCCGCCGTGAAAACACCGACTTTGACGATGGGCGAAGGTTTCCCGGCCTGCACTGACAACAAAGCGTTGCGGATTTTCTTCAATCCATCAGCAAACAGCGGCAAGGCTCAACCTCGAAGAAACAACGACAGATTTCAGGCTTATGCCATCAGGCTGATGCTTCTCGTCCTTCAAGGCTTGACCCTGCACTCCGGGCACTGGCAATGCCGGCGCAGGTAGTCCCAGGAGTAAATCCCGCTGGTGTGGCCGTCGTTCCAGCCGAAAGAGATAGCATAGCGGCCCACCTGCTGCACCGTATCCGGGCGCGGCGCGGGCTTGA
>CAXTSG010000249.1:0-4158 GCA_964246825.1 uncultured Acidobacteriaceae bacterium
TCCAGTACGTCCGCCGTGCCTTCGGTCGCCACCAGGGCGAAGCCGAGGTCGACATACTGCCGCGCGAGCGCGGCGAGCGCGGCCTTATCGCGATCGTTGACGCTGAAGAAGACCGTGCCGCGCCCCGGCAGGCGCAGGCCGGCGGCCAGCTGCGCCTTGGCAAAAGCTTCGCCGAAGTTGTCGGCCACGCCCATGACCTCGCCGGTGGAACGCATTTCCGGGCCCAGCACGGCATCCACGCCGGGAAACTTGTTCCAGGGAAAAACCGGGGACTTCACGAAAAAGTACTTGCCGGTGCCGAGGTCCGCGCCCGCGGCGACAGCTTCCGGCAGCAGCTCGCGCAGGGCGCGGCCCATCATCAGGCGCGAGGCGATCTTAGCGAGCGGGACGCCGGTGGCCTTGGAGACGTAGGGCACCGTGCGGGAAGCGCGCGGATTGACTTCAATCACGAAGACCTTGTCGCGCTGGATCGCAAACTGGAGATTGACGAGGCCGACGACGCGGAGCGCCAGCGCCAGCTTCCGCGTGTATGCGCGGATGGTCTCCAGAACCGCCGGGGAAAGATCGACCGAAGGCAGTACGCAGGAAGAGTCGCCCGAGTGGATGCCTGCTTCCTCAATGTGCTGCATGATGCCGGCGATGACGACATCTTTTCCGTCGCAGAGCGCGTCCACGTCCACCTCGACCGCATCCTCCAGGAAGCGGTCAATAAGAATGGGCCGGGACTGCGAATACTCCACGGCCTCAGCCATGTAGCGGGTGACGGCTTCGCGGTTGTAGGCGATGACCATGGCGCGGCCGCCGAGCACGTAGGAGGGCCGCACCAGGACGGGGTAGCCGATGGTTTCCGCGCCGGCGAGGGCTTCTTCCACGCCGGTGGCCGTGGCCGCGGCGGGCTGCGGGATGTTGAGCTCGCGCAGGAGCGCGCCGAATTGTTTGCGGTCTTCGGCAAGGTCGGTCGACTCGGGCGAGGTGCCGAGGATAGGCACACCGGCGGCCTTGAGGCGGAGCGCAAGGTTGAGCGGCGTTTGACCGCCGAACTGCACGACCATGCCCACCTCCGCGCCCGCGGCGGCTTCGTGTTCGTAGACGGCCAAAACGTCTTCCAGCGTCAACGGTTCAAAGTACAGGCGATCGCTGGTGTCGTAGTCGGTCGAAACGGTTTCCGGGTTGCAGTTCACCATCACGGTTTCGTAGCCGTCGTCGCGCAGGGCAAAAG
Source organism: uncultured Acidobacteriaceae bacterium (assembly GCA_964246825.1). Taxonomy (GTDB): domain Bacteria; phylum Acidobacteriota; class Terriglobia; order Terriglobales; family Acidobacteriaceae; genus EB88. The sequence goes on from CAXTSG010000249.1 coordinate 1,220, forward strand.
CCGCGTGGCAGCAGCAGTAATCGAACTCGATGCCCTGCCCGATGCGGTTGGGCCCGGAGCCGAGGATAATGACCTTGCGCCGCGCGGTCGCGGGCGCTTCGTCTTCTTCGTCGTAGGTGGAGTACAGGTACGGCGTGCTCGACTCAAACTCCGCCGCGCAGGTGTCTACTTTCTTGAAGACGGGCTTGATGCCCGCGGCCTGACGCCGGAGCCGCACCTGTTCCACGCCGTCCGGGCCGGGGAGGCCCCAGGCACCGGCGAGCCGTTCATCCGAGATGCCGAGGCGCTTGGCCTTGCGCAGCTCGCGCGGTGAAATGTCATCGGCACCGGCGAGGGCGCCGAGCGCATCGGTGACTTCCTTGATCTGCTGCAAAAACCAGGGGTCCATGGTGGTGAGCCGGGCTACCTCGCGCACGCTCATGCCGCGCGAAAAAGCGAAGCGGATGTAGTTGAGCCGCTCGGGCTGCGGCGTGACCAGGCGGTAGGTGAGCTGCTTCGGGTCCAGGGTTTCCGCGCCGACGCGCCGGCCGGTTTCCAGCGCGCGCACGGCCTTCATCAGGGCTTCCTTGAAGGTGCGGCCCATGGCCAGCACCTCGCCGACGGACTTCATTTGCGGGCTGAGCGTTTCATCCGCTTCGGGAAACTTCTCAAACTGCCACTTCGGGATTTTGACAACAACGTAGTCGATGGAAGGCTCAAAGCAGGCGGGCGTCATGCGGGTGATGTCGTTCTGGATCTCGTCGAGGGTGTAGCCGACGGCCAGGCGGGCGGCGATCTTGGCGATGGGAAAGCCGGTGGCCTTGGAGGCGAGCGCGGAGGAGCGCGAAACGCGCGGATTCATTTCGATGACGGTCATGCGACCGTTCGCGGGGTTGACGGCGAACTGCACGTTGGAGCCGCCCGTTTCGACGCCGATTTCGCGGATAACGGCAATGGCGGCCGAGCGCATGGCCTGGTACTCGCGGTCGGTGAGCGTTTGCGCGGGGGCGACCGTAATGGAGTCGCCGGTGTGGACGCCCATCGGATCCATATTCTCAATGGAGCAGATGATGATGACGTTGTCGGCGAGGTCGCGCACGACCTCCAGCTCGTATTCTTTCCAGCCGAGTACGGACTCCTCCAGAAGGCACTCGTGCACGGGCGAAAGATCGAGCCCGCGCGCCAGAATGTCCATCAGCTCTTCGCGGTTGTAGGCGATGCCGCCGCCCGAGCCGCCGAGCGTGAAGGATGGGCGGATAATGACCGGAAAGCCGAGTTTGGTTGCGAACTCAAGGCCATCGCGGAGGTTATCGACCAAGGCGGACTTTGGGACGTCAAGCCCGATGTGCCGCATGGCGTCCTTAAACAGGAGGCGGTCCTCGGCTTTCTTGATCGCTTCGAGTTTTGCGCCGATCAGCTCGATGCCGTACCTGTCGAGGATGCCGGAGTCGGCCAGGTCAACCGCGAGATTGAGCGCGGTTTGGCCGCCGACGGTAGGCAGGATCGCAAAGATGCCCGGCTTCGCTTCCCGCCGGAGCATCTCGCTTTCGATGCGCAGGATTTCCTCGACGTAAGCGGTCGTGAGCGGTTCGATGTAGGTGCGGTCGGCGAGCTCCGGGTCCGTCATAATGGTGGCCGGGTTGGAGTTGACCAGCACCACCTCGTAGCCCTCGGCGCGCAGCGCCTTGCAGGCCTGGGTGCCGGAATAATCGAACTCGGCGGACTGGCCGATGACGATGGGGCCCGAGCCGATGACCAAAATCTTGCTGATGTCGTTTCTGCGCGGCATGTCGTCCTTACTGGTAAATATCCCTGCGATGGCCGACCTTTACGACCAGAATGAGAAGCTTGCCCTCGTCGATCTCACAAATAACGCGATAGTCGCCCGTGCGGAAGCGCCAGAAGCCTTTCCAGGTGCCGGTAAGCGATACAGCGAAGGCTCGGGGATCAGGCTGCGCCGTAAAATACTCCATGTCGGTAAGCATTCGTTCCGCAATCTGTATGTCCAGCTTACGCAGCTGTTTCCGGGCGTTTTTCTTGTATTCGAGTGTCCAAGCCAAGTTCGCGTCTTACCTCCTCTGTAGAGTAGGTAGGACCGTCTTCCTCCATCGCTGCTGTAGCTTCAAGAATATCTTCGTAATTTTCCATTGCATCCTTAATCGCTCTCAGTGCAAAATCGTGCGCGCTTTGCCCTGCTTTTCCGGCCAACTCATGAAGCACCTGCTCCAGCTCCGCACTCATTCTGATTTCCATTGTGCTTCCTCCTTATCGGCCCTTCCACTCTTCCATCATCTTCCGAAACTCCCCGAACAGGTAATGCGAATCGTGCGGGCCGGGGCTGGCTTCCGGGTGGTACTGCACGCTGAAAAGCGGCATGGTGCGGTGGCGCAGACCTTCGACGGTTTGATCGTTCAGGTTGATGTGGGTCAGATCAACCTCGTTCGCGTTGAGCGAGTCGGCATCGACGGCGTAGTTATGGTTTTGGCACGTAATTTCGACGCGCCCGGTCGAAAGCTGCTTGACCGGGTGGTTGCCGCCGTGGTGGCCGAACTTGAGCTTGAAGGTTTTGCCGCCGAGCGCCTGCCCGATCAACTGGTGGCCCAGGCAGATGCCGAAGACGGGCACCTTGCCGGCGAGCGCGCGAATGGCTTCATTGGCATAGCTGAGCGGCTCCGGGTCGCCGGGGCCGTTTGAAAGAAACACCCCGTCGGGCGCGAGCCCGAGCACGTCTTCGGCACCGGTGCGCGCGGGCACTACCGTGACGCGGCAGCCCTGCTCGCCCAGCATATGGAGGATGTTCTGCTTGATGCCGTAGTCGTAGGCGATCACATGCAGGCCGCTCGGCTCCCGCGCTTCCGGCGTACCCGGACGCAGCGGGTCTTCGCCGCGCTGCTTCCACTCGTAGCGCTGCCGGGTGCTCACGACGCTTGCGAGGTCAGTGCCGTCCATCGGCTTCAGGG
>CAXTSG010000250.1:0-4126 GCA_964246825.1 uncultured Acidobacteriaceae bacterium
CTGACTGGGACGGCTGCCTAACGGGCCGTCCCGAGATTGTGCGCGGAGGGATAGTAGCCGTCGCGGGCGATGATGTCGAGATTGGGAACGCCCTCCACCCGCACCTCGATCGTATGGAAGCGGCTGGCGAGCGTGCTGGTGTGGCTCAGATAGCCGAGGGTGTACTGGTCGCGCACGGAGTTCGTAATCCTGGCGAACGACTGCTGGATGCCATTTTCCGTAACTTCGGAGTCGAGCAGTCCGCCGGTCGCGGTCGCGTACTTCGGCAGCAGGTTGTCGCGCATGGTGGGCACCAGCGGCAGGTGGAACTTGTCCAGGTAGCCCAGGCCCCAGATGGCGGAGTCGCCGACCAGGGTGCCGTGAACGGCGATGTCATTCGAGAGCAGGTAGCGCACCACCTCTTTGTACGGGGCCTTGGAGCCGCTCTCCTTGCCGTCGGAGATGATATAGAGCACACGCTTGCGGCCGCGCGGCTGCTTGGCAAGCTGGATGGCCGCGGCTAGGACGGCGTCGTTAAGCGGGTGGTACTCCTTGGGAAGGATGGCGGTCGTCAGGCTGCCGGTCGAGCCGCCCGGGCTGGTGTTCGGGTCGACCTGCTTATTGTTGATGACGATGCCGCTGTCCATGGGGCCGCCGGGCGCAATAACGCCCATGTCGCGGCCCGGCGACTTGGCCTGGCTGAGGGCGACGCCGAGCCGGGCACCCTGCGCGCCGGTAAAGTCGGTAATCATGCGCGGCGAGCTGTTGTAGCCGAAGACCGCGACCGAGTCCGCCGGGGTAAAAGCCCCGGTGACCGCGGCCAGGCTTTGGTTGACTCGGTTCATGACATCGGCCGGCAGGCTCTGGTCCACCACAAAGGCGACGGAAAGCGGGAAGGGGTCTGTTGTGAAGTAGACAATGCGCTGCTGGACACCGTCCTCAAAGACGCGGAACTGGCGGTGGTCCAGCGAAGGCACCATCGCGCCTTTTTTGTCGCGGATCGTGATGGGGACCAGCACTTCGTTTACGGGAATGACAAGAGTCGCGGCCGGGCCCTGGCCTGCCGCCGGGATTTCCGGCTCTTCCTGCTGCGCGGGCGTGGGGCCCTGGGGAGCCGTGCTCTGGTCCGGCGCGGCGGAGGAGGAGCCTTGCGGGGCGGCCTGATTCGTGCCGGGCCCCGGTGCCTGCTCCGGCGATGCCGGGGCGGCGCTCGCGCCGGGCTGTACGGTGCCCTTCAATGTGCCGAGGCTGCCGGAAGCCTGCGGCGTCGGGGCATCCGGAATCGCGCCCTGCTGCGCCTGTGCCGCGCCGCCCAAACCAACGCGCATGACCCCTACCAACGCAGCGTGCTTCACAGAAGAATCTCCTCAGGCAAAAGTGGAACAAGAGCAGCGAGCGAACCCATCACCCCATATAGATGCTTTCCACGCGGGTGGGCGCTTTCCTCGTTCGACGCGCGGCGCAACCGTTAGAGTAGCAGAGAGGACGGAAGCGAGTTCCGGCTTCCCGCTGGACACCCCTTCCAGGAACGTGACATGGTGGGAAAAGCTTTCCGCCGAGGAGCAAGAGAAGGTTTGCCGATGCCCACCCTACCGCGCCGCCGTTTTCTTCAAGCATCCGCCGTCGCCGCCGTTGCCGCGGTTTTGCCCGTGCGCCGGGCGCTTGCCAACCCCTTCGGGCTGCCGCTGGGGCTACAGCTTTATTCCGTGCGCGACCAGCTGCAACAGGATTACCCGGGCACCCTGAAAGCGGTCGGCCGACTGGGCTACAAGGAAGTGGAGGCGGCGGGCTTCTATAACCAATCCGTAAGCGAGGTGCGCGGAGCGATGGAAGCCGCGGGCCTGCGCTGCGTTTCCGCCCACTACAATGCCGCGGCTCTGTCCAAGAACCTTGAAGCCATTTTGGAGTTCCACGACAAGCTCGGCACCGCGCAGTTCATCATCTGCTCGTTTCCCGGTTTTCGGCCGGGTGCCGCCGCTGCCGGTCTCCCATTTAAGAAGCAGGTGACTGCGTTTACCCCGGACGATTGGAAGTGGAATGCCGAGCAGTTCAATACCTGGGGCAAGCGGGTGCGCGACGCGGGTTTCCAGTTCGGCTACCACAATCACACCATGGAGTTCAAGGAGCAGGCCGGCACGGTGCCGTATGAGGTGCTGCTGAACGGGACCGACCCGAAGCTCGTCATTATGGAGCTGGACTGCGGCTGGGTGACGGTAGGCGGCGGCAGCCCGGAGCACTACCTGCGTACCTACGCGGACCGCATCCGGATGCTGCACGTCAAGGATTTCGCGACCGACCCGGCGCACAGCTCGGTCGATAACCCGCCGCCGGCGGCCGAGCTGGGCCGCGGCACGGCCGATTATCCGAAAATCTTCGCGGCCGTAAAGCCGGGCGCGATCCGGCATATGTTTGTGGAGCAGGAGGCTTTTCCGGACCTCGCGCCGATGGAAGCGCTGCGGGTGGATGCCGACTATATGGCGAAGGTGAAGGGTTAGGCCGGCCCGGCCCGGTACAAGCCGGAAATGCAGCTTTTCCTCTACCGCGCCGTCTAACAAAGAGACTATGCGCCGCCTTACGTTCGCTCTGCTGCCGCTGCTGTTTTGCGCCCCTGCACTCCATGCGCAGTCGGCACCCTCGCCCGACGCACCCCCGGCCAGCACCGTGCCGCCGCCCGCCGATGACGCGCAGGCAGGCGCGCCGGTGGCGACCCTGCGGGTGAACTCAAACCTGGTTTCGCTGTACTTCACGGTGCATGACAAGCGCGGCGCGCTCATCCCGAACTTGTCCAAGGATGACTGCGAGGTGTATGAGGACAAGAAGCTCCAGAAGCTGCGGAACTTTGAAGCCCGTGCCGACCAGCCGCTGACCCTCGGCATCCTGTTGGATACGTCGGGCTCGCAGCAAAATGTGCTGCCTCTGGAGCAGTCGACCGGCTCAAACTTTCTGAAGCAGATACTGGGAGCCAAGGACGAAGCATTTTTGATTTCTTTCGACGTGGATGTAAGCCTGCTGGAGGACTATACCAACAGCGCCGCGCAGCTGAGCCGCGCGATGAACAAGGCGCAGATCAACACAGCGGCCGGCAACGGCGCGGCCGGCATCCCGGGGCTCGGGCAGGGTACTATCCCGACGCAGGGTGATCCGAAAGGCACTCTGTTGTTTGACGCCGTGTACCTGGCCTCGCACGACAAGCTACGGCAGGAGACCGGGCGCAAGGCGATGGTCCTGCTGACGGACGGCGGCGACCAAGGCTCGAAGTACCGCATTCAGGATGCGATCGAGCAGGCGCAAAAGGCAAATGCCATTATCTATGTCATCCTGATCGCGGATCGCCAGTTCTACTCCGGCGGCGGCATCATGCTGGGCGGCAGCGGCGACCAGTGGATGCGCAGGATGGCGGAGGAAACCGGCGGGCGCGTGATCGATGTCGGCAACAACGGTAAAAAGCTGGAAGCCGCGTTTGACCAGATTGAGGACGAACTGCGGACGCAGTACGTTGCCAGCTACGTTCCCTTAAATACGGACTTCGACGGCAAGTACCGGACCGTAAACATCCAGTGCAAGGGCGACGGGCTCAAGGTACAGTCGCGTAAGGGGTATTACGCGGTCACGCAGGAAGATGCGGATTCGGGCGCGGAGTAGCGAATGATGTGCAAGGGTTTCTTCGCGAACCTGTTTTGCCCGCTCCAGCCCAACCATAATCGGTGGAAAGGACTCCTACCCGGCGAGCGCCTTCCGCCGGAAGAAGTGCTCGCCGGAAAGGGAGCATGACGCGTCCAACATCGCTGGTTTTGATCGTCGCAGGTGCGCTGCTTCCCGGCGCGGGCACGCGGGCGCAGGAGACCAGCCTGGCCTCGCTCATCACGCCCCCCTCCGTAACGGCGGAATACGACGGCTCCGCGCCGCTCGCCGGCCGTACCTACTCCTGGGGCGAGGTAAAGCTGGCCGTGCCGCAGTACAGCGCCACGGTGCGCGCCGCCGTAGACGCCGCGCTCGGAAAGAAAGGCTGGCGGCTCCAGCCCTCGGGCGGTGGCGTGACGATCTTTGCTTACGGGGACATTCGCGGTGAAGCGCAGCTTGTCGCCGCTTACAGCGCGTTCGGCGGCGGCTTCCAGCTTGCGCTCGGCGCCGACATGCGGTTCCTGGC
>CAXTSG010000251.1:0-1125 GCA_964246825.1 uncultured Acidobacteriaceae bacterium
CAAAACATCACGGAGCTCACCCCCGGCGCGTTTCTCCGCGACGCCCGCCGCGGCTCTGTCGGGAAAACCCCGAGCGGAGACAGCTTCCGCACCCAGGACGAAGCCTCCCAACTCGTTGCCGCAATCGCCGCCCTCGACGCAGGCCCCGCCATTCTCGACTGCTGCGCCGCCCCCGGCGGCAAAACCGCCATCCTCGCCGAGCGCAACCCGCGGGCCGAGCTCACCGCCATGGACGTCAGCGCCCCGCGCCTCCGCATCATGCAGCGCCGCCTCCCTTGGAACCACGCCTCCGCGGATATCCCCACACCCGACGCCCCGCAAGGCGCCCGCATCACTTTCCAGGCCGGCGACGCCGCGCGTCTGCCGCCCGGCCTCACCTGGAGCACCATCCTTTGCGACGTCCCCTGTTCGGGTACCGGCACGCTCGCCCGCAACCCTGAAATCCGATCCCGCCTCAACGAACAAGCCGTTGCCCGCCAGGCCGAGCGTCAGCGCGCCATTCTTGTCTCCGCTCTCGGCGCGCTGCGCCCCGGCGGCCGGCTCGTGTACTCCACCTGTTCTTTGGAGCCTGAAGAAAACGAGCAGGTGGTCGAGGCCGCCCTGCGGCTTCACCCGGCCGTTGCCGTCCAGCCTGTAGCCGCCTCGCTTGACCGGCTCCATGCTGCCGGCATTCTTACCCCGGAAGGCCGCACCCGCCTTGCGGAAACTGCCCTCGCCGGCCCTTTCCTGCGTACCGTTCCCGGCCTCCATCCCTGCGACGGCTTCTTCGCCGCCGTGCTCGCCCGGCCCTAGCCTCCGCCTGCCGGGGGTACATTCGTACCTTAGGAGGTAACCTTTCTGCCCAAAGTCATCTTGCCCCTCCCTCTTTCCCCTTCTACGATCCCGCAATGATCTTCGAATGGGACCCCTCCTCCGGCGAGCCGCGGCAAACAGCAGGCGCACCCTCCACGGAAAGCAAGCGGCGCAGCCGCAAACCCTCGGTATGGAACCGAGCTTCAAAGAAAAGCATCGACCGCGAAGCCGAAGCAGCGGAGTTCCGCTTCATCTTTGTGCGCTGGCCCAGCGGCTCCTGTACCATCGCGCTCGATCGGGACTACGATGCACCGGAAATGGAGGAGTTCTAAC
>CAXTSG010000251.1:1135-4090 GCA_964246825.1 uncultured Acidobacteriaceae bacterium
CGCCCTGGCGGGCGCGGCCGGCGCCGGCACGGGCGGCTCCCCGGCCGCGGGCGTCCATAGCACGATACGGCTTGCCGCATCCACGCGCGCCCCGTCCGGCGGGCTTTGCGCGGTCACCGTTCCCGGCCGGCTCCCCGGGCCCACGGTAACCTGCGCCCCCGCCGGAGCACCCTGGGCTGTTTCCGGGTGCAGCCCGGCTTGCAGCAGCTCTGCTTCGGCCTCGCCCAGCGGCTTGCCGACTTCATCCGGCATCACCACGGCCGGCTTTTCCGGCGCTTCTTCCGCGGCCAGCAGCAGGCTCACGCTCGGCCGCTCCGCGCCTTTCGCCTCCGGCCCCGGGTCCTGCGCCAGCACCGTCCCGGCCGGCACGCGCGCGTCCGGCAGGTGCGCGATCGAGCCCAGCTCCAGCCCTTTCTGCCGCAACAGCAGCACCGCGTCCCGCTCGCCCTTCCCCCGCAGGTCGGGAACGGCAATCCTCTGCGGCCCCAGGCTTTCCGCCACCGCCAGGTTCCAGCCCCGGCGCACCGCCCCGCCCGGCGCGGGCGTTTGCAGCAGCACCCGCCCGGCCGGCAGCACCGTGGAGTACAGCCGCTCCGTCACGGAAACATCCAGCCCCACCTGCGCCGCGCGGGCCGCCGCGGCTTCTATCGAGAGCCCTTGCAGCTCGGGCACTTTGACCTCTTCGCGATGCACCGCGAACTGCATCGTCACAATCGCGGAAACCGCGGCAATGCCGAGAAGCAGCATCCCCACCAGTGCGAAACGAAAAGCGCCGATCACACCGGGCTGCCTTCTTCCGCGAACTCGATGACCGCCTCGATCGCAGCCGCCCGCTCCAGCATCAGAGACACTGAGCAGTATTTCCCCTTGGAAAGCGCGACCGCATCCTCCACCGCCTTGCGGTCCAGCGCTCCGCTCACGCGGTACCGCACCGTGATCTTCGTAAATACCCGCGGGGCTTCCGGTGCCTGTTCCGCCTCGGCCTGCACGGTAAGCGTTTGCAGCTTCTGCCGCTTCTTTGCCAGGATGCTGACCACATCCACGGAAGTACACGCGCACAGCGCCGTCAGCACCATCTCCATCGGCGAAGGGCCGTCCGTGTGCCCGGCGTCCGTGTCGAACAGCACCCGGTGCCCGCTCTCGCTGCGGCCCTCAAAGTGCGTGCCGCCCCGCCATTCCGCGCTTGCAATCATCACCTTCTCCTTCAATGGCGATTATCGGTCACCGGCTCCGGGTGGATCAGCACCCGGTCTACCGCCGGGCACTCGCTCTTGAACCGGTCTTCCAGCGCTGTCATCACCTGGTGGACCCGCTGCATTTCCAGCTCATCCGGCATGGTGCAGTGGCACGAAAGCTGAAACCGATCCCCCACCCGGCTCACCAGAACCTCATGCACGTCCAGGATTTCCGGCAGGCTGGAGGCGGCATTCCGAAGCCGGTGCTCCATGGTCCTGTTGCGCGCCTGCAGCTCCGGTTTCTCAATCGTCGCCGGCTCGCTCTCAATATGCGTCAGGATGCTGTGGACCTGGGGAAGCGCCGTGCGTATCTCATCCTCGATGCTCTTCACAAAGGCATGCGCCTTCAGGAGGGGCATCTGCTCGTTCACCTCAAGATGCTGTTCAATCCGCAGCCCCGGCTCCAGCGTCTGCACGGAAACATCGTGGAGCACCACATTGTTGCGCAGCGCCACCGCGCGCACCCGGTCGAAGATGCTTTCCGTCTCGGTCTCCCGCGGCACGGTGCGGATCACCACATCAGCCCCGGGCAGCACGCGCTGCACCGCGGCCGTCGCTTCTTCCACCAGCTGCTCCGTCCGCTGAAACGTCAACTGCCGCGACATGGAAAGTGTCAGGTCGGCAAAGTGCGAAGCCCCCGCGCTGCGCATTCGCGCCTGGTCCACCGTCAAAACGCCCTGCACGTCGCGCACCTCCGCCAGCACCCGCCGACGCGTATCGCGCGGCGTCGCATCCACCAGGGTGCTCACGGTGCGGCGGCCCACCCGGGAGGCAAACAGCAGAATCATCAGCGACACCAGGATCGCGGCGGCCGAATCGGCGTAGCGCAGCACGGCGATGTGGAATCGCGTGCCCGCCCACGCCAGCAGGAGGCCCGCCAGCACGGCCGCGCTCGCCCAAATGTCCGAGGAAAAATGCACGGCGTCGGCTTCCAGCGCGGCGCTTCCGGTTTCCGCCGCCACCCGCCGCAGCTGCCGCGAGCGCCACAGGTCCACCGCGATCGACAAAAGAAGCACCGCCGGCAGCCACAGCGAATAGCGAATACCGTCCACGCGATGCGCGATGCGCTCTACCGCTTCCGCGCCGATCCATAGCGAGGAAGCAAGCATCAGAAACACTTCCACAAACGCGGAAATGTTTTCGATCTTTGCGTGGCCGTAAGGGTGGTCCTCATCGGCGGGCTTATCGGCGAGCTGGACGGAAAGATACGTTAGCCCCGCGCCCAAAAGGTCAAGCCCGGAGTGCGCCGCGTCCGACAGGACGCCGAGCGATCCGCTCAGGAGCCCGGTCGCCAGCTTCAGCAGCGTCATCAGCAGGGCCGCCAGCATGGAGCCGCGCGCGACCGCCGTTTTTTCCCGGGCGGCGCTCGGGTGCGTGCTGTGTGGAGCGCCGACGGCCTGCTCGCTCATACATTCAGGGTATATCGTTAGGTTCCGCTCGGGAAAGAGCGATGCGACAGAGGAACTCCGGGCATCTTTTTTAATTTGAGCGTAGCTATGCGAAAATCTCTTATCATCAAAGTGGGAGTGGAAAGTATGACAAATCAGCAGCTTTATCTAGCGATCGGCATTCCGGTGCTGATGGTACTTTTCAATACAACAGTCCTCTTCGCTCTTTTTATGCGTCTTGACAATCGCATAGACCGGCTGGAGGCAAAGATGGACGCCCGCTTTGAAAAAGTAGAAGCACGCTTTGAAAAAGTAGACGCCCGCTTTGAAAG
>CAXTSG010000252.1:0-4069 GCA_964246825.1 uncultured Acidobacteriaceae bacterium
ATCGTACAAAGTTCATGCACAAGGAGATGCAGCAGCCCTGAGAAAAGGCTTGCCTTTTCTTGCGGTTCTCCGGGCGTGGTGTGGGTCTACAGTGGAGAGGATGCTTCCAGTGCCCCGCCTCGTCAAGGCCGCCTCGCTGCTCCTGCTCGCGGGCTGCCTGGGGGCTTTTGTTGCAGGCACCCGGCGCTGGCCGCCCATCAGCGATGGGGTGCTGATGCGCTATGTGTGGTTCCTGACGGCGCACGGCATGGCTCCGTACCGCGACATTACGGACCCGAACATGCCCGGGGCTTATCTCCAGGCCGCCCTGATTGAGCAGCTTTTCGGCCGCGGCAGCCTTGCCTTTCGCCTTGCCGATCTTGCTTCGCTCGCGCCGGCCGCTGTTGCTTTTCTGCTGCTCGGCGGCCGCCGCGGCAGGTACCCGGCGCTTGTTGCGGCGGCTGTGTTTGCCCTGCTGCACGGCGCCGACGGCGCGGCCCAGATGAACCAGCGCGACTTTGCCATGGCCGTTCTCAGCTTCTTCGGCACCGCGGTATTTTTAAGGGCCATGCCGGATCGGGATCGCGCTCAGACGGCCCCGAGTGAACCTTTGGCTGTGTTTTGGGGCATTCTTGCCGGCTTTTGCTGGGGCGCGGCTTGTACCTTGAAGCCGCAGATCGCTCTGCTGCCTGCCCTGATCCTGGCGCTCGCTTTCCGCCGCCGAGCCGTTTCGGCGGTGTTTTCAGCAGCCGCGGCTGTTTCCGTGCCGCCGCTTGCTGTTCTTTTTTGGCTGTACCGGCAGCATGCCTTGCGGGCCTTTTTCCGCACGGCGGTGGGGCTTGTCCCGTTTCATGCTTCCATGGCCCGGCACTCGCTGTTGTTCCTGGCCGGGCACGCGGTTGCGTCTCCGGTGCTGCCGCTGCTGCTTGCGGCCGCGATTCTGTTTGCGGTGCAGCGCGGTTGGCGCACGCTGCGGGAGCAGGCCCTGTTGGCCGGCATGCTCGTCGGTTTTGTATCGTATGTGCTGCAAGGCAAGGGTTATCCTTACCACCGCTCTACCCTGCTTCTGTTCCTGCTTGCATATCTTGCTTCCCGGCTGGAGCAGGCTTTGGCCGCCCCCGGGCCCCGGGTGCGGGCCTGCGCGGCCGCCGTTGTTGCTTCTATGGTTCTGTGGCTCGCGCCCGCATCCGCCGTCCGGGCCGTCCGGCTCGACTGGCGTACCATGCCCTCGCTCGACAGCCTGACGCGCGACCTTCAGGCAGAAGGGGCCGGCAGCACCCCGGGCAGCCAGGCGCAGTGCATGGATACCATGGCCGGCTGCATCAGCGCGCTTGACCGGCTCGGCCTTGTGCAAAGCACCGGCTTTTTGTATGACTGCTATTTTTTCGCGCCTGCCGCTACCCGGTCTCAACAGGAGGTCCAGGCCGCGCTCCGCTCGCAGTTTTGGCAGGAAATTACCGCGCGGCCGCCGCTGCTTTTTGTTGTCACGGAACAGTGGTGCCTGAACCTGCCGGGCGGCTATGGGAAGCTGAGCGCCTGGCCGCAGTTCGCGCAGCTGCTCGGGGAGCGCTACACGCTGCGGGAAGTCCAGCCATCCCCTGTCGGCAGCTTTCGCAATCGCGCCGCGTGGCCATTCGGCTACCGTATCTATCGGCGCCTTCCGTAGCGAAGTGGATGCGGCGGCCGGCGGGCGTGGGTGCTGAGGCCCTACATGACCAGGGCCACGCGCTCCAGCTCCTGCTGCATCCGTTCCGGCTCGCACTGGCCGTCGTCCATGCGCAGCACCGCGTCCTGCACCAGACGGGCATCCACGCCGTAGCCGCGGCCGTTGAGGAAGGCCGCCAGCAGGCCCGAAGCCTCGCTCGGGTCAAGCTCCGCCTGCATCAGCCCTTCGCGCAAGGCGCCAAGATCAAAGCTGTTGAATCTTTCCACGTGCCTCGTGTTTTTCACGGAGACCCCCTTCGCTACAGTGATGCCCCCAGGTGCGGGCACCTGTTAGGAGCGGGAAAGGCGGCACCGCGTTGCAAGGCGGGAGCGATCTTCTGTTGCGTTTTCCCACACCGGGCGGCTTTTTTATACCGGCGGGGGTGCGGCCGCCTCGGCGATCAGCACCGGGATGCCGTCGCGCACGGGGTAGCGCCGCCCGCAGCCCGCGCAGGTGATTTCGGCCGCGGTCTGCCCTAGGACGCCGCGGCAGACCGGGCAGGCTAGAAGCTGGAGCACTTGCTCGGGGAGCGGCAGGGGCGTTGCAGACATAGTCCTATTCTAGAGCGCGGCCCTGGAGCGTGCCGGGCTGCATATCCGATGCTTTAGAAGCCTCATCCTGACGAGATCTCCATGGCTGATTGCAAAGGCTTCCATCAGCTTTCCGAACGTCATCCAAACCAAAGTTTTACAATCGTTGACGGGAGATACGAGAGTAGCTAAAGTCTGGCGGAGCGAGGACGATAAGAATCACAAGCGACGCTACAAGGGAAGCGGTAGCAAGAATAGCGGTTTACGGGATTCCAGCGCTGCTGCTGTTATTGCGCGGAATGACTCAGAAGATCATAGAAAAGTCGGATGGATGGCGCGTAAAGCACTTCTTTGTCGGCCTGGACATGACAATTTACTCTTTGGCAACGTGCATGGTGAACATTCTTGATCTGGCTCAGAACAGAAACGCTCCTCGAAATTGGCCCCTTATGGACAGTATGTCTGTTGGCTGTCGCTGTTCTTTGCCTGGTTTTTCAAGTCACGGTGCATCAAGATTGGGAAGATGAGAAAAAGAGCGGTCGCATGCGCACTTTGATGTTGTGCGGAGTTTCTAACATAATCGGCATCACACTTCTGTATACCTTTATGCGGTTGAAGCTTGTAGGGGCACTCTGATGATTGATGAAACAGATATCTACGAGAACGAACAAATTGAGAAGCCATCTGTTCAGGTGATTGAGGCACCTTCCCGCTCTCATGTGAAGCTCATGCTTGCCGGGGGTGTGCTTGGCATCATCGGGGCCGCCTTCATGTTTGCTGCTCCCGAGCTGGGCTTTGCCTCTGCTTTTGGCGGACTGCTAGCAGGTGTTGGTTCTGCAAGTATGACGCTCATAGCTCGACGGTAACGCTCTTTGCTGTCTGAAGTTGTATGTAGTCGGCGTAGAAAATCGCCGTTGCATTGCTGCTCGCACAGCTTAGGTATCCTGCAATAGACTTCTTGTCCCTGCCGCTCTTATGACGATAGGCTGATTTAAGTATTCACCGCGGGCATTGCGTTCCAGTTCTTCAGCGCAGAATAGAACTATGCTTCGCGTGGGACTTACGGGCGGGGTCGGCAGCGGCAAATCCGCCGTGGCGCTGGTGTGGGCTGAGGCCGGGGTGCCTGTTTTGCAGGCTGATGCCCTGGGGCGGGACCTGATGCGGCCCGGGGAGGCAGTTTATGCGGCGATTGCGGAGGCGTTCGGCCCGGGCGTTGTGGGTCCTGACGGCGAGCTGGACCGCGCGGCTCTTGCCCGGGAAGCGTTTGAGCATGGACGCCTTGCCGAGCTGAACCGCATTGTGCACCCTGCCGTGCTTGCCGCGCAGGAGCGCGCGCTCGACTCGCTTGCCGCTGCCCGGACGCCGCTGGCTGTTGTGGAGTCGGCGCTTATTTTTGAAGCTTCCGAGGACGCCGACCCTCAAGCGGCCACCGCGCCGCGCTGGCGCGAGCGCTTCGATGCGCTGGTGCTTGTTACCGCTCCCGAGCCTGTCCGCATGGAGCGCTTTGTGCGCCGCGTCGGCGGGGCCGCGCCCAGCGCAGCCGAGCGCGCCCGCCTCCAGGCTGACGCCCGGCGCCGCATGGATGCTCAGATTCCGGAAGACTGGAAGCGTTCCCGCGTGGATTATGTTCTTGAAAACACCCGCACCCTTGTTTTGCTGCGGCGCGAGGCGCTGCGGCTGCTCGCGGTGCTTCGCGAGCGCGCTTCCGTCTAGAATCTTCGGTAGCCGTTCCGCCGAAAAAATTGCCCGAGCAAACCACCGGCCCGATCGGCGGTCTAACACCCCGAGGAATCACGCTTTATGTTCGCGCGACGCTTGTGGATTACCGTTCTAATCGTTTTCGGCTTCTGGTATG
>CAXTSG010000253.1:0-4044 GCA_964246825.1 uncultured Acidobacteriaceae bacterium
CGCGCGCACCTGCATCGTGACCGATGCCGCCTACACCCGCGCCGTGCCCGACGACGCGCGCATCGCCGAGCAGCTGCGCAAGTACGTGCTGCCCCATGCCGAGGCCGGGCGCACCATTGTGATGGGCGGTTTTATTGGCGCGACCGAGGCCGGGGTAACCACGACGCTCGGCCGCGGCGGCTCGGACTTTACCGGGGCGCTGGTGGGCGCGGGCGTCGGCGCGGAAGCCATCGAAATTTGGACCGACGTGAACGGCATCATGACGACCGATCCGCGCATGGTGCCGGGCGCACTGCGCGTGCGGTCCATCTCGTTTGAGGAAGCGGCGGAGCTGGCCTACTTCGGCGCCAAGGTGCTGCACCCGGCGACCATTTTGCCGGCCGTCAAGCAGAACATCCCGGTGCTGGT
The DNA here is from genome assembly GCA_964246825.1 of uncultured Acidobacteriaceae bacterium. Lineage (GTDB taxonomy): Bacteria > Acidobacteriota > Terriglobia > Terriglobales > Acidobacteriaceae > EB88. The sequence goes on from CAXTSG010000253.1 coordinate 409, forward strand.
GCTCAACTCGCGCAACCCCGCAAACGAAGGCACGCGCATCCAGGCGCTCGCGCCGCACTGCCGCAACCCGGTGAAGTCGATCGCCGCGAAAAGGCGGCTCACGATCGTGGACGTGGTGGCAAGCCGCATGCTGATGACCCACGGCTACCTGGCGGCTATCTTCGGTATCTTCGATAAGCACCGCTGCGCGGTCGATATGGTCTCGACCTCGGAAGTATCGGTGTCGCTTACGGTTGATTCCAACGAAGCGCTGCCCGCGATTGCGGCCGACCTGTCGAAGCTGGCCGATGTGAAGTACGAAGGGCGCAAGGCGCTGGTATGCCTGGTAGGCGAGGATATTCGCGGGCACTCGGGGGTGGCGGCGCGCTTGTTTTCCGCGATCAAGCACATCAACGTGCGCATGATTTCGCAGGGCGCGAGCGAGATCAACATGAGCTTTATGATTGACGAAGATGACTTGGAGGAAGCAGTGCGGTCGCTCCATGCTGAGTTTTTTCAGGATCCGGATCCGGCGATTTTTGATGTGGAAGCAGCAGGCAGTTGACGTTGCAGGCGCGAAGCGCAAATGCGGTTGATGTTGCGGCGCGAAGCGCAAAGTACCCGCCACGAAGTGGCCGCAAGCCGCGCAGGCGGTTTGCTATTGAATTTGTTATAAAGGAGCGCCTTTGGCAAGACTTTTAATCCTAGGCCGCGGTAAAACCGGCTCCGTCGTAGCCGAAGCCGCCCGCGAGCGCGGCCACTCCGTGCAGGTGCTCGGCTCTGCTGAAAACGCGGAAGCCCGCGCGCTCATGCCTTCGCTGCTGACGGAGATCGACGCGGTCATCGACTTCACGACACCCGAAGCGGTCATTGCAAATCTGCGTGCGCTGCTGCCGCTCAGGGCGAAAGTCGTGGTCGGCACCACGGGCTGGTACGCGCATCTCCCGGAGATGACGGCGCTCGCCGAGCAGCACGGCGCTTCCCTGCTCCACGGGACGAACTTTTCCTTGGGCGTCCAGGCATTTTTCCGCGCCGCGCGCGAGCTCGCCCAAGCGCTTCCCGGCTACGAGCTCGCGATTGAAGAAACACACCACATTACGAAAAAAGATGCACCCTCGGGTACGGCACTTACGCTACAGGAAGCAGTCGAGGAAGCATCCTCGCAGCGCGCCCCGATCACCTCGCACCGGGTCGGTGATGCCGCCGGTCTGCATGTGCTTATGCTGCGTTCCCCGGAGGAGACGATTACACTCCGGCATGAATCCTTCTCGCGAAAGGCATTTGCAGTGGGAGCGGTGCGCGCGGCGGAGTGGGTTACCTGCCAACCTCACAGCATCAATAAGAATTTTTCGGAGATTACTTTCACACGTTAACCTTATAAGTTATGGTCAAGCTTTCCTACATTGCCTGTGGGCTCATTGTCGCCGTATTCGGCTGTCTTCAACTATATGGATAGACAGCATTGGCAGAGGATAAGTTTCCTCATTTTACAGTCTCTAGTAGGCAGCAGCTTGAGGCGGATGGCGAGCCGATCTCGGGAGCAAAGTTATGCGTACTATATATGGCTCAAACGTGCTATGTGATGCCTCCTGAAAGTGCAACAGCTGCCGCAGAGTTCACTTATCAATTTGGGTTGAATCCGAAAGTAGAACGTCTGAGCCTACCAAAAGGCGGCTCTTGGATATTTTTTGCCGCCACTTTCTTTGCAGGCGGAAGCGGCTCTTTGGAACGACTTGCTATCTTACGGTATGACGCAAACAGCAAGAGGATCGTGAACTTACTTCCTTATGCTGCAGTTACGAATGCAGGCAGCCGAGTCATGTGGATAGTTCCTGAGTATTCAGAGGAACCAATGCTGGTAACAGCAGATTTTATATGGGCAATGGGTGAGGCCCATTACAGTAAACACTTTTACAGAATTGAACTCTGGAAGTTTGATAATCGTATAAGCCAATACAGAAAAGCATTCTCATATCGCACCAGCAAGCGATATGAAAGCGGCAGCTCAGACTTGCATATACTTCAAGATGAAAAACAAGAAATCCTCAGACGATTGAAGGTTCAGCAAGCTAAGTTATAGTACTGTGCATTTAAGTACCAGAGCGATCTCATCGCCACCCCTCCGGCACCGCACCGCGCTCGCGCTCCTTCACCTTCTTCGCGGGCACCCCCGCATACACTCCGAACGGCTCCAAATCCCGAGTCGCAATCGAACCCAGCCCCAAAATCGCTCCGGTGCCAAGGTTCACCCCGGGCGACACGATCGCTCGCGCGCACACCCAACTGTAGGCCCCGAGCCGCATCGGTGCCGACACGAGCGGAAACTTCGGATCGTTGTAGGTGTGGGTAGCCCCGCACACGTAGGCCCCCTGCGACACAATCGCGTGCGAGCCCAGGAAAAACGGCGACGGATTGTACAGCTCCGCGTCATCGGCGAGCGAAACGCGGTCCTCGCACACGAGGTTCCACGGTGCCCAAATGCGGCCCTTCGGGTAAAAGTGGCACTTCGCCCCGAGCTTGGCCCCGAACAGCCGCAGCAGCCCGGCCCGCCAGGCGTGGCAGGGCCGCGGCGACGGGCGGTACAGCAGGGCATACGTGACGCCCCACAGCAGCCGCGCCGCGCGGTTGCCGAACGAGAACGCCGGGCGCAGCGTCGGGTCTTCCCCTGCGGTGGCCGTTTCAGCTCCTGCTTCCTGTGCCCCTTCCAGACTCATGCCTGCCCGCCTCCCTCATGCCGCGCTCCCCCAAGCGCGTCGCGCCGCACCTCGTCGAGCATCTCCCTAGTCTTCAGCACGATCAGCCACTCGTAAAAAGCCTGCAAGGTCGAATACACAAATCCCGCGCGGCCATCCAGAATCCCGCGCCGATAAAACATGAGATACGCCCAGCGCATCAGCGGACGCCCCGGCAGCGAGTAGAACACCGCCTTGCGCGCCGCATGCTTCACGTTGAAGTCCTTCGCAAACAGAGCCTTGCGCCACGAAACCTCGCCCGCGAACGCGCTTCCGGCTACGATCTTCGCCTCGCCGGAGGAGTAGCTGTTGTGCTTCGCCACCCAGTGCGTCAAGCCCTTGGAAAACGGGTAATGGTCAAAGTACGCGTCCTCGCCGTTGAGGTCGACTATTGCTCCATCCACCTCCACCACCTCGTTTACATCGCGCCGAAAGCGCGCCCGGCCCAGCCGCACCGCTCGGATGTAAAACGGAGTCGTCTGCGCGTGCCGGAGCCAGCGGCCCAGGAAGTTGTGGCGCCGCCGCCGCCGGCAAGCCTCCGTCCCGCCCGCAGCCGCGGCGATTTCGCGGCCCCGCCGCGCGCCCAGCCCCGGGCTCGCGCGCTCATCCGCGTCCAGGATCAGCAGCCATGGATGCTTGTACTCTAAAGCGAACCCCGCGTTCCGCTGCCCGGCATAGGTATCAAATACCCGCTGATGCACCCGCGCTCCGGCCGCGCGCGCTACCTCCACCGTGCGGTCGGTGCTGAAGGAGTCCAGCACATGCACATCGTCCGACCAGCGGACCGAGGCAAGGCAGCCCGGCAGGTCTTCTTCCTCGTTCTTCGTGATGATGAGCACAGACAGCATAGCGCCGGCGGCGGAAGCGGCGCGCGGCCGGGGGGGGGGGGGGGGGACCCCGGCCGCCCCCCGACGGTAACCCCCGC
>CAXTSG010000254.1:0-2446 GCA_964246825.1 uncultured Acidobacteriaceae bacterium
CTTACGCTCCACGTCGGCGGACTTGCCATGCAGCGCACCCGGCGGCAGGCCGAGTGGAATGGAACACCGCTGCACCTGACGCAGCGCGAATTTGGCCTGCTGGAGCAGTTGATGCTGGCCCCCGGCAGCGCGGTCGAGCGCAGCACCCTTCGCTCGGCTGTATGGGCAGGCAGGGCGCTGGAAACCAACGTTTTGGATGTTCACATGGCCGCCCTGCGCCGCAAGTTGTCGCAGGAAGGAGCCCTTTCGATTGAAACGGTCCGAGGGGTCGGCTACCGGCTGGCGAGCAGCCGGGATGTGAGTGGAACTGCTCCGGGTTGGAGCCTGGCCTGAGCGGCACGGTTGCACTGGTAGAAAAGCTTCAAACGAGGAAAAAACAGATGATGCAGGCAATGTCCACACAGCGCGCACAAAGCACAGTTCTACCGCCGGCGGCGATGCATCGCGGCACACTCCGCCGCGTGGTGGTTGCCACGGCGGACAACGCCCTGCGGGAAGCGCTCAGCCGGGAGCTGCGGCTGATGCGCTGGTCGGTGCGGGAAGCGAAAGGCGCAGCCGAAACCTTTGTGCATATCGAGCAGGAGCTGCCCTCGGCCGTCATGGTCGATGCCTGGCTGCCCGACCTCGAAGTCGGGGAATGTGTGGAAGAACTCCAGGCACAGTACCCCGGGCTTGAGCTGTTCTCGCTGGACGGCAGTGAGGGTGTTGCTTCAGGGCGTACCAGCCCGCTGCGCGGTGAACTGATGCATGCGCTGCGGCAGGCGACTCGGTGGGTGGAAGGGCGCGCCGATCGCGGGCAGGAAGCGGCGATTGCGGCAGCCTCGACAGAGCCGGAAACGGCAGGGCACAGGGACGGAGAAGCGGCTTTGTACGTCAGAAAGGCCCCCTTCGCGCCGATGCACGGCGGCGGCAGGGAAGCAAAACCCGCGGAAAGCCGCCATGCGAACCGGCTGCCGTCGGCCTCCCAGGAAAATGCAGAATCGAAGAAGCTGCCGGAAGAAAACCCGGAGCCTTTGCCGGAGTTTGTGGGCCGGGACCGCCGCCTGCTGGAAGTAAGCCGGCGCGTCCGGCTCGTGGCTCACCGGAAAACGGCGGTGTTGATTCACGGTCCGAGCGGTACCGGCAAGGAGCTGGTGGCGCGTGCGCTCCACCGCCTGAGCGGCCGCCCTCAGGAGCGCTTTATCCCCATCAACTGCGCGGCGATTCCGGAGGCGCTGGTGGAAGCGGAGCTTTTCGGCTACAGCAAAGGCGCGTTTACGGGAGCCGCGCAGAATCGCATCGGGCTGCTTGAAGCCGCGGATGGAGGAACTGTTTTTCTGGATGAGATTGGCGAGCTTCCGCTTGGGACGCAGAGCAAGCTGCTGCGCTTTCTGGAAAGCGGCGAAATCCAGCGGATCGGTGAAAGCCGTCCGGTGCAGCTGAACGTGCGCGTGGTCGCGGCAACGCACCGCAAGCTCGGCACCATGGCGGCCGAGGGCAGCTTTCGCCTGGATCTTCTTCAGCGCTTGTCTGTGTTTTTGATTGAAACACCGTCGCTGGAAGGCAGGGCGGAGGACATTGATCTGCTGATGGACCACTGCCTGGAGGAACTGGGCCGCGAGGAGCCCGGCAAACGCCTGAGCCCGGCCGCGCGCGCCGCATTGCAGGCGCATAGCTGGCCCGGCAATGTGCGCGAGCTGCAGCATACGCTCGAACGGGCCTGGATACTTGCCGGGTCAAATGCCACAATCGACGAGGACTGCATCGAGTTGGGGCAAGGGCTCGCCTAAGCCGGGCCCTCGATTCCACTCCGTGCAACAGCAATCAAAGTAGTACCGTGCGCCCATGGAGCCGCTGCACCGTGTAGAAGCCCGGTGCCGGTGCAGCTCGCACTTCCTTCTCTCCGCGCTTCCATCCTTCCTGCCGGAAAGCTTCCTTCTTCCTCTGCTATTTCCAGGGATTCCATTCGCTTTGCTGCGAAGCACGAACGCATGGGTACAAATGCTTTTCTGAAGATTTCTTCATGAAGAAATCTTCAGAAAAGCGTCCGATCTTCGGCCACTTCCTTGCACTAAGTCCTGGCATCGGGCAGCGCAGGCAAGCCCGCACATTGAGGAAGCGGAGAACAGGCCATGTACGGAGCAGGCATAGGGGAAGCGGTAGGCGGGGCGGCACGGAACGAAGTACAGGTCGTGCTCGGCGGAACCACCGGAGCGGCAGCCGTGCTACAGCGCGGCAGCCTTGGCACGGTGCGCAGGGGCGAACGCGTCCCCGCCCCAAGTGCATTGAGTGCAGCCCAGGAGCAGCTTCTGCTGGAGCACCTGCCGATTGTGCGGCATGTCGCGCGAGCCATTCACGAGCGGCTTCCGCAGCATGTGGAACTGGAGGACCTTGTCGGCGCGGGCACGCTGGGGCTGCTGGATGCGGTTAGAAAGTTCAACTCCGGCAAGGGGGTGCAGTTCCGCTC
>CAXTSG010000254.1:2456-4035 GCA_964246825.1 uncultured Acidobacteriaceae bacterium
CGATGCGTTCTCGAAATTCGACCGCAACAAGCAGGTCCAGTTCAAGAGCTATGCGCAGTTCCGCATCCGGGGCGCGATCCTCGATTCGCTTCGCACCCTGGACTGGAGCCCGCGCGAGCTTCGACGCAAAGGCCGTGCCATCGCGGAAGCCACGCGCTCGCTCCAGATGCAGCTGGGCCGCGTACCGCAGGAGGCCGAAGTTGCCGCTGCGGTAGGGGTATCTCTCCCTGAGCTACAGCAGCTGCAGGGGCAGCTGAAAGGTCTTGAAATCGTGGCGCTCCACAGCGAAAGGAGCGAGGAAGACGGCGGCGAAGAAGAGCTGATGGCTCTGCCTGCCAAGGAAAGCGAAAATCCGCTGACCCAGTGCCTGGAAGGCGAATCACGCGAGCGGCTGATCGCGGCCTTGGGTAAGCTGCCGGAGCGTGAACGGCTGGTCATGACGCTGCGCTACTACGAGGAGCTGACGATGAAGGAGATTGGGGTCGTGCTGGGCGTGGTGGAATCCCGCGTGTCGCAGATTCACCACGATGCGCTGCGCCGCCTGCGGGGCGCGCTTGCCGATCTTCGTGCCGGCGGAGTGCCCGTTCGCCGCGCGAGCTAACCAGGAACGCCGGCAGTTGAGCTTAGAAATGAAGCAACAAAAAACCAACATAAGGGGATACGGCAATGAGGGAATGTATGCAGGAAGCAGAACAGATGGAGCTCCATGCGATACCGGCCGGCGGCATGGCGGCAGCGGTGCTCGGGGCTCAATGCGGCGTAGACGGATGCAGCGGAAAGGAAACGATTCGTTTCCACGGCAAAGGGGCATGCAGCGGACCTTGCCTGGAGCTGCTTTTGCGCAATGCGGTGATTGAGGAGCAGGCGCTGGCAACAACGGCGGCTTTTCGCACGCGGCCGCGGGTGCAGCTCGGCCGCATCCTGGTAGAGCAGGGAACCATTACGGAAGCGCAGCTGGAAAAAGCATTGCGCTCACAGCGAGATACCGGCGCCGGCAAGCTCGGCTCCTGGTTGAAGCAGCAGGTTCACCTGCCGGAGTCGGAGTTTACGGCAGCCCTTGCCATCCAGTGCCACTGCCCGGTTTTTCACACCGGCACCTTTGTTCCCGGACGGCTGGCTTCTTACCTGCCGAGACCGTTGATTGAGGAGCATGGAGTGGTTCCGCTGCGTCTTACCGAGTCGCCGGTATGTTTAACCTTGGCGTTTGAGGATCATGTGGATCACGCGCTGGTCCATGCGGCCGAACGGATGCACGGGCTGGAGGTGGATGCAGGTCTGCTGACGGCTTCCGAATTCTGGGATGGAACGCGCGACATTTTGGCTGTTCCGTTTCCGCGTGCCTACAGTGTGCAGCCTGCTTCCCACGACGCCATGATCGCGGCGATGAGCCGGCTCCTGATGCACGCCGGGGCACGAGAAGCACGCATGGTCGCGGTGCATGGCTGCTTTTGGCTGCGATTTCTTACCTCGGCATCGAGCGGCGCGCAAAAAGAACAGAGCGTTATTCACGATCTGCTTTGTACGCCGCGCAGCGCACCGGGAGGATTTCGTGAGCCGCAACCGGAAAATGAGGTGGAAA